>JAQSDJ010000083.1 GCA_029945855.1 Lacunisphaera sp. | reverse complement strand
CTCTGATGCAAGCAGTTGCACCGTCATGCCCGCTCCCTGTGGGACGGGACTGAAACTGCAGGTGAATGTCTACACCCGGTGCAGCCGCGTTCGGCTGGAATTGAACGGCCAGATAATCGGCGAGCAGGATATTGTGCCGAAACCTCTGCGCATTCCGAGGTTCGCAATGACCATGACGCCCATCGTTCAGGCCACTGAATTGACGGCGCAATTTGAGGTGCCCTACGAGGCGGGAGAATTGAAGGCCATCGGTTATCTGGAGGGAAAGGAAGTGGTCTCAAAGGTGCTCGTGTCGGCGGGAAAGCCAAAGCAGATCATTCTCACGCCGGATCGTGCGACGATCCGGGCCAACCGGGGTGATCTCTCCTTTGTTACCGTGGAAATCGCCGATGAAAAAGGCCGGCTCATCCCGAACGCGGCCCTGCCGGTGAACTTCACCATAAGCGGCGAGGGAGAACTCGCCGCCGCGGGGAATGCCCGTCCGGACCAGCCGGTCAGCTTTCAAAAGACTGAGTGTCTCACGTTCCGGGGCAAGGCACTCGTCATTCTCCGGGCTTCGACCAAAGCAGGCACGATAACCCTGAAGGCTGAAAGCGAGGGAATCGAAGCTGCCGTGGTTCAGATCATGACCGCCGCTGATCTGGAAACCCGGAAGCCCTAACTCCCGCCACCGACCTGAAACGCCGCCCTTGGGCTCACTTGGCGGCTTGTTTTGTCTCCCGCCCATCACTCCCTTATCCGTGAAACCAGTAATGCCATGAACCTCCTCCGCTTTTTTCCGCCCGCCCTTATGCTTGGCAGTATTCTTCTCGCCGCGCCCGGTGGCGCCGCGCCCCAGACGATCAAGCCCGGCGAGACGTGGCCCGACGACCGCGGCCGGCACGTGCAGGCGCACGGTGGCGGTATCATCAAGCTCGGCGACACGTATTTCTGGTTCGGCGAAGATCGGTCGGAAGACAACGATCCAGGCAAACGCTATGTCGCCTGTTATTCCTCGAAGGATCTGGCGCATTGGACGTTTCGCAATCAGGTCATCAAGCTGTCCGACCCGGAAAACTTTGGGCCCAAGTGGGTGCTGGAGCGCCCCAAGGTATTTTACAACGAGAAGACCAAAAAGTTCGTGATGTATATGCACATCGACGGGCCGTCGCCGACCTCCGATCCCAGAAACGGCTATGCATTGGCTCGCGTCGGCATTGCCACCTGCGACACGGTCGATGGCGATTATCAATATCTCAAAAGCTTCCGTCCGCTCGGCTTGGAGAGCCGCGACATCGGGCAGTTTATTGATGACGATGGCTCCGCTTACCTCGTGTTCGAGAGCCGGCCAAAAAGGGGTTTCTATATTGCGCGTCTGTCCGACGACTATCTGGATGTTGAGAAGGAGGTCTGTTTCATCCGCTCGCCGCTCGAGGGGGGAGCGATTGTGCATTACGACGGTCTTTATTATGCGATCGGCTCGAGGCTGACCGGTTGGGCGCCCAACGCCAATAAATATGCCACTGCGCCGTCACTTTCGGGCCCGTGGACTGAGTTCCAGGACATCGCCCCGCCTGAGACCAAGACGTATGGCTCGCAATCGACAATGATGATCAAAGTGGCGGGGGCGAAGGCGACCACGGTGATTTTCATGGCCGATATCTGGAAGCCGAAGACCCAGTGGGACAGCCGCTACCTCTGGATGCCGCTCGAAATCGGCGGGGGCAAATTGTGGCTGCCCGAGCCGAGGCCTTGGACGCTCGATATGGAAACTGGCGAGGCCAGGATTGTGGAGTAATGCGCTGCCCGAATTATCTGCCGTGGCTTCGCCCGGCTATCCTGCCCGGACCAGTGATTCCCCTCCTGGCCATATAATCAGGTGGCGCAGTCTCTCTTAACATCATCATGAATATTGATCGCAGATCGTTTCTCCTCCATTCACTCGTCGGCGGCTCGGCTCTTCTGCTCTCGCGGTTGCCCGCTGCAGCAGAGAGCGGATCAACTCCGCTGCCCGCCGTCCCCTCTGGCGGGCCGGTCGACGCGGAGACTATCTATGGCAAGATTCGCGGCGTTAACAGCGAAGGCGTGCTTTTCTTTCGGGGCGTGCCCTATGGCGGGCCGACGGAAGGCGCCGGGCGGTTTTTGCCGCCGACAAAAGCGGCGAGCTGGGCCGGAGTTCGCGACGCGTTGGTGTCCGGTCCCCGGTGTGCCGGGGGCGGGGCCGGCGTGTTGAATAAAGGAATGGTAGGGCAGTATTTTGGTGGAGGCCGGTCGACCGAAGAAGTCATCCGGCAAACTGAGAGCGAAAACTGCCTCGTTTTGAACCTCTTGACTCCGAGTCTGCGTGGCAAACGGCCGGTCATGGTCTATATCCATGGCGGCGGGCTCACCACCCAATCGGGTTCGCTCGTCCTTTTCGCCGAAAAACACGTGCGCGAACAGGATGTCGTGCTGGTGGGAATTAATCACCGGCTGGGAGTTTTTGGCTATAGCTACTGGGGTGGCCTCAGCGAAAAATACGCCGTGGGCAACGTGGGACAGCTGGATCTCGTCGCGGCCCTGGAGTGGGTGCGCGACAATATCGCCAGTTTCGGCGGCGATCCCTCGAACGTCACCATTTTCGGCGAATCCGGCGGCGGTGCCAAGGTGAGCACCTTGATGGCCATGCCCGCTGCCAAAGGCCTGTTTCACAAGGCGTGCATTCAAAGTGGAAGCATGTTGCGGGCGGGCGATCCCGGCAGCGCCACGAAAGGAGCGCAAGCCATCCTAACCAAGTTTGGCCTGAGCACGGTGGAAGATCTGCAGCGAATTCCTGCGGCAGAGCTGGTCAAATTAAGCGCAGGTCAGGGGCTGGGTGGTGCGGCGGGGGTCGGTATGGTGATCGACGGCCATTCGCTGCTGCGGCATCCGTGGGATCCTGACGCTCCTGAAGCCTCCGCGGAGGTGCCCCTGCTGGTCGGGAACGACAAGGATGAAAGCACGTCCATGTCCCTGGGGAAGGGTGAACTCTTTACACTCGATTGGGCCGGACTGCGAGCGACCGAGCTCAAGGCTGGCATCCCCGAGGACCAGGTTGACGCCCTGCTAACCCTCTACCGGCAGAAATTCCCCAAGGAAACTCCGAGCAATCTGTATTTCCGCATCTCGACGGATCGCGGTGCGCGTTATAATGCAACCAAGCAGGCGGAACTAAAAGTGACGCAAGGCCGGGCGAAAGTTTTCAAGTATTACTTCCAATGGAACACGCCCCTGTTCAACGGAAAGCTCAGAGCCTTTCACACCGCGGACCTGCCGCTCATCATGCGCTCGGTGCTTTATCCGGAATCTGAGCAGCTTTCCCGGGCGCTCAGCGGCGCCTGGGCGGCTTTTGCCCGAACCGGCGATCCGAGCCAAAACGGGCTGGCCTGGCCGGCGTTTACGACGACCGAACGTGCAACCATGGTGTTCGATGTCCCCCAGAGCCAAGCCGTGAACGATCCCGATCAGGACGAGCGTCTCATGCTGAAGGACATGCCGTCGCACGCCCTGCTCTAATGGCCGGAGCCGGTGTATAGCCACCGAGCCACATATTCCCGGCCATTATCTCTCCTGCTTTATCCTGGTTCAACTGATCACCCCCAGCAAAAATCATGACAATTCATCGCAGAGATTTTATTAAAACCGTGGGCGCCGGCTGCATTGGAGCCGGCATAGGGTTAAGTTCCGCCGTCAAAGTATTCGGAAGCGATGCCGCCGATGACGAGGCGGTGATCGTTGATACCAAATATGGAAAGCTGAAGGGAAGAATGAACCGAGGATGTGCTGTATTCAAAGGGGTGCCCTACGCGGGTCCTTCCGACGGCGACAACCGATTCCTTCCGCCTACTCCGCTTGCCCCCTGGGCGGGCATAAGGGAGGCCATCGTGTATGGCCCGAAGAGCTATCAGTCTGTTCCGAAAACCGGTGTCGGCATGAGCGAGAATTGTCAGTTCGTCGATATCTGGGCCCCGACAATCAAAAGCAGCAGAAAGTTGCCGGTGATGTTCTGGTGTCACGGGGGTGGTTTTACGAGTGGCGCCGGTTCCGATCCTTTTTTCAACGGTCGCGATATGGTCAAGAACGGGGAGGTCGTTCTCGTCACCGTTACCCATCGTCTCGGGGCTCTCGGTTTTCTGTATCTGGGGCATCTCGACAAGAAATATGCGCAATCCGGGAATGCCGGCATGTTGGATATAGTGGCGGCACTGCAATGGGTCAGGGAGAATATAGCCGGATTCGGGGGCGATCCTGGCAACGTCACACTATTCGGACAGTCGGGCGGAGGCGGTAAAGTCACGACCTTGCTGGGCATGCCCTCCGCCACTGGCTTGTTTCATAAGGCCATCTCGCAAAGCGGGGCATTCTTTGCCGCGCCCAGTGAAGAGGCCGGTAAATCAACCGATGATATTTTCCGGAATCTGGGGATCAAGCCGGGGGATATCGCGGCATTGCTCAAGGTGGCGCCGATGACGTTGATTGAGAAAAGCTCGGTTCCGTTTTCTGCGGATGGTCCCTCTTCGGGGCGAAGTGGGATTGGGTTTTTACCGGTGGTGGACGGTTTAGCCTTGCCGAATGATCCTTATGATCCCGTGGCGCCGGCAATGTCGGCCAATATTCCGCTGATCATAGGTTCCAACAAGGACGAGATGGGCCGGGCCATGACCGATGAAAAACTGATACTGGATGCCATCCGGAAGCGGGCGGGAGACAAGACGGATCAGCTGATCGCGGCCTATAAGAAATATTATCCGGACTATTCGCTCCCCGACATTTATAGTGTGTTTGTGGCCGATACGGTGTTCCACATGGCCGCAATCAGAGCGGCTGAACGGAAAGTCGCGCAACCGGCACCGGTATACATGTATCGGTTTGATTATGGAGTCGTTCCCCCGGGCGGCGCGAATCCCCGGTCCGCCCATTCCATGGAGCTGCCCTTTGTATTCAATCACACTTCAATCATGCCCCAGTTTATACGAGGGGCGGTGGTGAACGATGAAGTCATCAGTCTGGCCCGGAACATGTCCATGGCGTGGATGACCTTTGCCCATCATGGTAATCCGAACCATACCGGTTTGATTCATTGGCCCACCTATGACCTGAAAGACCGGGCAACCATGGTCTTCAATCTGGAATGTCAGGTGCAAATCGACCCGCTTAAAGATGTCAGGGAAATACTGACGGGGTTACCACCGCCGTAACAGGTAAATGAATATCTCTTGGCCAGGTGCTGGTTATTCTTTGGCCCACCAAAGACTCCGCCAGTTTATGAAATTACCGCTCAACATCGGCCAAGTCGGTGGAGATCGCCACTCATAACACGGGAAGCGCCATCATGAATAAACCGAACCCCGTCAGTCCAAGTTTCCTGATCGGCTTGGCCCCGGGCGCTCTGTTTTTCCGACAATCCCTCGAATTCTCGAAGAGACAAAAAACTCCCCCAAAAAAACACCATGAATCATATTCGCTATCGCATCATCGCAAGCGGGTGGTTGGCGCTCAGCCTGGCCGCCGGCTTGCTCGCCCAACAACCGGCTGCCGCCACCCCACCTCCTTCCGCGCCGCCGGCGCGGCGACCGCAGATCGTGTCCCCTGAAGTGAAGCCCGACGGGCACGTTACCTTCCGGCTCCTCGCACCGAAGGCCGAGTCCGTGAGGCTGAGCTGTGGCGATCTTTTGGGCACGAGCCCTGTTTCCGCCCCGATAAAGGGCGCCGACGGGGTGTGGGAAGTCACGATCGGCCCGATCGCTCCGGGTGCCTACCGCTACAATTTCACCGTTGAGGGCGTGCCCGTGGTCGACCCGCGCAATCCCGACGTCAGCGAATCCGTTGGCAACGTGTCGAGCGTGTTTTGCGTGCCGGGTTCAGACTTCATGGACACCAAGGACGTGCCGCACGGCGCGGTGGCTTCCGTCACCTATTACTCCAAAACGCTCGGCAAGATCCGGCGGATGCATGTATACACGCCTCCTGGATACGAATTGGGGAAAGGGAATTACCCGATCCTCTATTTGCTCCACGGTGTGGGCGACAGCGACGATTCATGGACCTCCGTCGGCCGCGCCGGCTTCATCTTGGACAATCTCATCGCGGCGAAGAAGGCCAAGCCGATGGTGATCGTGATGCCGGCCGGGCATACCGGCCCGTTCAACACGGGCTCCGGCGGGTTGCCCCCGATGGATGAATTCGTGCGGGAGTTCGAGACCGACATCATGCCCTATGCGGAGACGCACTACCGGGTGCTGACCGACCGGCCGCACCGGGCGATCGCCGGGTTGTCGATGGGAGGCGGGCAAACGCTCGCCATCGCCGTTTCGCATCTGGAGCGTTTTGCCTACGTTGGGGTGTTTAGTTCAGGTTTGATCTCGGCGTTTCCGATGGCGCGCCCTGGTGCTGCTCGCACGGAACCGGTGGACGCTGCGGCGATGCCCAAGCTCACGCCCGCGGGCGAGGAATGGGAGAAACAACATGCCGCCCAACTCGACGATGCCAAGGTCAAGAAAGGTCTCAAACTGCTGTGGTTCGCCACCGGCAAGGACGACTTCCTCCTGCGCACCTCTCGCGGCACGGTGGCCTTGCTCGAGAAACACGGCTTCAGGCCGTTCTACAAGGAAACGTCAGGCGCCCATACCTGGATCAACTGGCGCGATTACCTTGCGGAGTTTGCTCCGCAGTTGTTCCAGGTGGAATGACGCTTGCACGGGGCGCGATCGACGACCCGTTCACGCCGTCGCGCGCCCCTCGGCCCTTGATCGCGCCGGGAATTCAAATCAAAGGCCTTATGGCGTCCGCATCGCCCGACTCGGCGGCTATCTTGCCCGCACCCATGATCCCGCGCCCGGGAACATCGTCATGTGGTTCGGCCTCTCACGGCTCACTGATCTCACCCTCGGCTATCCCCGACGCGTTGATGCAACCTTTCGCCGCAACCTTCTTCCCGTAAGGTTGCGTAATTCAGTCCTAGGCCTCGGCGACTGTGGCCCTAGAGGGCAAATGTCACACTCGGGGGCGGGGGAGCCAGCTTGGGGCATGGCTGGACGACGCTCGCTTAACTCAATCGAAGAAAGAATGCTGCTCTCGGTGGAGTATGTCTCCTACCGCAAGTTCCTAGCCCACTTCAACACCGTCTACACCTTCAAGCGAATCGGCGACTCTCGGCGCTGTCCCAGCCTTTAATGGGTCTCAGCTGCGTAACCGCGTGTTAGTGCCACGCCCATACGCGAACTCTATATCAACGGTTGACCAAATGAGGTCTTCCTTGTCTCGGCAGGGCGTTTTAATGGTTGTGTTAGCTGCTTCTCACCGTTCGCCGATGGCGCTTTCGCCGTTCGGCAAGCCTGTGATCCTCCCCCCATACCTCCATGAACAAGCTGAGCATTACACGCGTCATCACCAGCCTCCTGACCCTGTCGCTCTTGCCCCCGGTGGCGTTTGCGGACACTGCTTTGCCCAAGGCCGCCGAGAAGGTTCAAATTAATGGCCACACGGCCTACCTCTATGCTGCGCCGAAACCCGCCGCGGGTAAACCGTGGGTGTGGTTTGCGCCGTCGCTGAAGGGCCTTTCGCTTTCCACGCGCAAGGCCTACTTCGAGGGCTTCCTCAACGCCGGGGTAAGCATTGCCGGGTATGACTTGGGCGAGGTGCGCGGTTCACCCGCCAGCACCGCGCAGTTCACGGAGTTCTACGATGAACTGCTTAAGCGCGGTTGGTCGTCCAAGCCGATTCTTCTCGGCCAGAGCCGGGGCGGATTGATGATGCTGGCGTGGGCCATGCGGCATCCCGCCAAGACGCAGGCCTTCGTGGGGATATATCCCGTGTGCAATTTCGCGATCTGGCCCTTGAAAAACATGCCGGTCACGCTCGCCGATTATAAAATGACCGAGGCCGAACTCCGGGCGCGGGTGCCCGAGTTCAACCCTCTGGATAATCTGCAGGGCCTGCTCGGGCACAAGGTGCCGATGTTCATTGTGCAGGGCGACATCGACAAGGCCGTGCCGGCTAAAGAAAACGCGCTGCTGCTGAAAGAGCGTTATGAAGCGGGTGGTGGTTCGATCACCGTCAAAATTATCCAAGGCGAAGGCCACCAGGCGACCCCGTCGTTCTTTGCAGATAAAGATCTAATCGAGTTCGTGCTGAAACAGGCCGGAGTCAAAGCACCCTGACCTGCAACCACGCTCAGCTTAGACTCGCTGGGATCTTTTCTTAGTCACGGCCACGGGCTTTGTGTTCAACGATTGACCTAGCGAGTCTTTGTATCCCGGACGGCCAGTTGCTATCAAACCTTATACCCCGCTCGTTTCGGTTGCGTTCAACTGCGATCCGACGAGCACTGTTCTCTAACCCCATTGTTGTCCTGTATGAAATCAAGACTTCGCATCTTGTTCGCATGCCTTGCCGCAGGCTGTTCCGGCTTCGCCACCACTTCAGCCGAAGATCCGCTCGTCGCCGGCTTTTCCAATCCGCCCGTAAGCGCGCGTCCGCTGGGCTGGTGGCACTGGATCAATGGCAACGTCACCAAGGAAGGCATCGTCGCCGATCTCGAGAGTTTCAAGCGCCAGGGTTTGGGCGGCGTGCAGCTGTTTGATGTCGAGATCTACATGCCACCGGGGCCGGTGCGCTACGGCACGAAAAACTGGCACGACCATGTGCAATTCGCCATGCGCAAGGCGGCGGAGTTGGGGCTCGAGTTTCATGTGATGAACACGCCCGGCTGGTCGGCGAGCGGCGGTCCGTGGGTGACGCCGGAGTTGTCCATGAAACGCCTCGTCTGGACCGAGACGCCTGCGAAAGGCGGCGCGCCGACCGAGCTGACTTTGCCGAGACCCGACCTCAAGCCTTACTACGGCGGACGCGGGGTGCCGAAGGAACAATTTTACCGCGACATCGCCGTGCTGGCCGTGCCGGCGACGACCGAGCGGATTGACGATTTCGAAACGAAAATCGGTTGGGCCACCAAACCCGTGACGCGCACCACCGGCGCGGACCGGCCCGGCATCGCGGCCGATCAAGTCATCGACTTGACGGGAAAGTTGGACGCGGCGGGCCGCGTAACCGCCACGTTGCCGCCGGGCGAGTGGGCGGTGTTGCGTTTCGGTTTCACGACGACGGGCAAGACGAATCATCCCGCAGTGCCCGAGGGCCACGGTTTGGAAATCGACAAGTTCGACGTCAAGGCGGTCGAGTTTCAGTTCGAGCAATCGCTGGGCCGCATCATCCGCGACGCGGGCCCGCTCGCGGGCCGCACGTTTAACGGGCTGCTCTTCGACAGTTTCGAGGGCGGCTTCCAAAATTGGACGGCGACCATGCCCGAACAATTTCGCGCGCAAAAGGGCTACGATCTCATTCCGTGGCTGCCGGTGTTGACCGGGCGCATCGTCGGTTCGCGTGACCGCACCGAGGCGATGTTGTGGGATTTCCGGCAGGTGATCGAAGAACTCATCGCCGAAAACTACTACGGCACGATGCACCGGCTCGCGGCGCGCCATGGCATCCCGATTTATTCGGAGACGCAGGGCGGGCCGATCACGCCGATGTCGGGTAACCGGCATGTCGATGTGCCGATGAATGAATTCTGGGTGCCCGATGCCGCCGGTCGCGCGTCGCGCATCAAGATGTCCACATCGTCGGCGAGTTTCTTCGGCCGCAATGTCGTGGCGGCGGAGGCCTTTACGGCCACGCCAGAAAACGGCCGGTATAAAAATTCGCCCGGCACGCTCAAGCGTTCGGGCGACTATGCGTTTACGCTGGGGCTGAATCGTTTTGCGGTGCACACGCTCACGCACCAGCCGGTGACGGACGCTGCGCCAGGGTTTTCGCTCGGACGCTACGGCGTGCACTTTGGCCGGTTGAACACGTGGTGGCCTTACGCGGATGCATGGCTCGGCTACATCGGGCGCAGTCAGTTTTTGTTACAGCAAGGCCGCACGGTGGCGGATGTGTGTCTGTTGGTTGACGAGGACCTCGGCTATGGTTTGCCGGCGGCGACGGCGGAGGCGCTGCCGGGCTACGATTACGAAGTCGGTTATCCCGAGTATCTCGCCGCGATGAAAGTGCGTGACGGCGTGATCGAGCATGCGGCGGGCGGGCGCTTTCGGCTGCTCGTGACGCCGGAGAAATCCACGGCGAAGACCTGGGTGGCGCAGCTCACGACGGTGCGAAAACTTCATCAACTTGTCGCAGAGGGCGCGCGGCTGTCGGGCGAGGCACCGGTGGCACCGGCCGGGCTCAAGGATCTCGAGGGGCGCGCCGAGTTCGACCGTCTTGTGGCGGAAATTTGGGGCGGACTTGATGGAAAGGCGGTGAAAGCGAAAACGCTCGGCCGGGGCAAGGTTTACGCGGGACTGAAGCCGCGCGAAATCCTCGCGCTTGAGCGCATCGCACCGGATGTCGGTGGCGATACCGCGGGCGGCGATGTGAAATTCATCCACCGCACGGTAGCGGGCGCGGAAATTTATTTTGTGTTCAACTACTCGGAGCAGGCGCGGACGTTGCAGCTCGAATTTCGTCAGCCTGGACGGAGGCCCGAACTCTGGGACCCGGCGACGGGTGTGCGCGGGACCGCGCCAGTCTACCAGCGCACTCCTGCGGGGATCTCGCTCCCGCTTACGCTGGAACCGTGGGGTTCGACCTTTGTGATATTTCGCGAGCCATTGCCCGCACGCTGGATCTCCACGGTGGGTGAGGGGATCGAGGAGATTCGCCCGGGCGCGTTGCTCACTTTGAAAAAGACGCTCGAATTCACGGATGCGGAAGGCGCGCGCCGTCGCGTGGACTTTCCGGCGTTGCCGAAAACCGTCGCGATCGGCGGTCCGTGGGACGTGGAATTTACCGACGGTCGCGGTGCGCCGCCCCGCGCGACATTTCCGCAACTGCAGTCGTGGCCCGAGCGCGTCGAGGCGGGCATCCGTTATTATTCGGGCACGGCGGTTTATCGAAACAGTTTCGAATTGCCGGTCGCGCCGGCCGCGGAGCAGGTCGCCTTGCTCGATCTCGGCGTGGTCGCGGATATCGCGCGCGTCTTCGTCAACGGTCAGGAAGCGGGCGTGGCGTGGCGCGCGCCGTTTCACGTGGAGATCACGCGGCTGTTGCGGGCGGGAAACAACACGCTCGAGATCCGCGTGGCCAACCGTTGGATCAACCGGCTGATCGGTGACGAGGCCACTCCCGTGCCGTATGACTACCAGCGGCAGGGCGTGAGCAAATTCACCGACGGGCGTCTGCTGAAATTGCCGGACTGGCTCTACGAACCCGCGAAACGCGGGGAGAATCCGCGCCACAGTTTTAGCGTGTGGAAACATTACGACGCCGATTCGCCGCTCGTGCCTGCCGGTTTGCTCGGGCCGGTGCAGGTCAAGTGGCTCAATCGCCTCGACACCGCAGCCGTCACTTCAAACTGAACCGGTCATGTTTCGGGTTAAAGGGATTCTCGCTGCGTGTTTCGTTTCCGCCGGACTTTGCGGCGCGGCGTGCGGCGCGGAAAACCGGCTGTGGTATCGCCAGCCCGCCGCGAAATGGAGCGAGGCCTTGCCCGTCGGCAACGGCCGGCTCGGCGCGATGGTTTTCGGCGATCCCGCGCGCGAACGGCTGCAACTCAACGAGAGCAGTCTCTGGTCCGGCCAGCCGGGCGATTACGACCGCGCGGGCGCGCACCGTCATCTGCCGGAGGTGCGCCGGTTGCTTTTTTCGGGGCAGGTGACGGAGGCCGAGGCGCTGGTCAACCGCGAGTTCCTCGGCGAGCGTCCTCTGGGCGCTTATCAACCGCTCGGCGATCTCCAACTGGATTTTGACGTGCCTGCGCCGGTCACCGATTACATGAGGGAACTCGACCTTGCGCGCGGCGTGGTGCGCACGACGTTTCGCGCGGGCGGCGTGACTTATGTGCGCGAAGTGTTTGCGAGCGCGCCTGATCAGGTGATCGTCATCCGGCTCACGGCTGATCGACCGCGCCGTCTTTCCTTTCGCGCGCGATTGACGCGCGACGCCGGCGGGGCCACGGCCGGCGCGACCGCGACAAAACTCACGCTCGACGGACAGGCCGACGCGGGACTGCCGACCGCAGGCGTGCGCTTCGCCGCGCGGGTGCAGGCCGAGGTGAGCGGCGGCGAGGTCACCGCGGCGGCAGGCGCATGGCAGGTGAATAACGCGGATGCCGTCACGCTGCGTTTCGCGGCGGCCACGAATTTCAACGAACGCGACCCGGCGGCGGCGTGCGCGCAGCAACTGGAGAAGGCGTCGCGTTTCGATTACGCCGCGCTGGCGCAACGTCATCACGAAGACCACGCGCGTTACTTCGAGCGTGTGGCGCTCGCGCTGGGCCCAGCGAACGATGCGGATATTCCCACTGACGAGCGTATCGCGCGCGTGCGGGCGGACGGTGACGATCCCGGACTCGCGGCGTTGTTTTTTCATTACGGGCGTTACCTGCTCATCGCTTCTTCGCGGCCGGGCGGACTGCCTGCAAATTTACAAGGCCTGTGGAACGACGATCCCAATCCGCCGTGGTTCTGCGGGTGGCATTTCGACATCAACGCGCAGATGAACTACTGGCTCGCGGAGACCGGTGCGCTCGGCGACTTGCACGCGCCCTTCTTCGACCTGATTGATCGTTTGCGCAGCAACGGCCGCCGCACGGCGCGCGAGGTTTACGGCGCGCGCGGCTTTGTCGCCGCCCACCGCACCAATCTCTGGGCCTTCACGAGCCCGGTGAAGGGCCTGACGGTCTGGCCGGTCGGCGCCGCCTGGATGTGCCAGCACTTGTGGGAGCACTACCGCTTCACCGGCGAACGCGCTTTTCTGCGGGAGCGCGGCTATCCCGCGATGAAGGAGGCCGCCGAGTTCTTCCTCGACTGGCTGGTGACGGATCCGCGCACCGGCCTGCTGGTCAGCGGCCCGTCGATCTCGCCGGAAAATTCTTTCCGCGTGGCGGACGGGAAAATCGGCGGCCTCGACATGGGGCCGGCCATGGACCAGCAGATTATCGCCGAGCTGTTCGACAACTGTCTCGCGGCGGCCGCGGAGCTCGGAATCCGCGATGCATTCGTGGACGAGGTGACCCGGGCACTGTCGCGGCTGGCGGGGTCGCAGATAGGTCAGCACGGCCGTCTGCTGGAGTGGTCGCAGGATCTGCCCGAGCGGGAGCCCGGCCACCGGCACATGTCGCATCTCTATGCGGTGTATCCCGGCGGGCAGATCACGCCGCGGGGCACGCCGGAGCTGGCGGAGGGGGCGGTCAACTCCCTCGCTTATCGCGTTTCGGGCGGAGGCACGACCAAGGCGGTCAACCTGAGCGATGCCAGCAACACCGGCTGGAGCCTTGCCTGGAACGCCGGCCTGTGGGCGCGGCTCGCGAAGCCGGAGCAGGCGCACGACGCCTTTCACTCGCTGCTCGCACGCTGCGTGTTCCCGAACCTGATGGACGGCCATCCCCGCAAGGGCCGGGAGAACGTCTTCCAGATCGACGGCAACTTCGGCGGCGCCGCGGCGCTGGTCGAGATGCTCGTGCAGAGTCATGGAGGGGAAATCGAATTGTTCCCCGCGCTGCCGGCGGCGTGGCCCGAGGGATCTTTCGCCGGCCTGCGGCGGCTTCGCGGTGGGGGCGCACTGGGCGAGCGGCAAACTCGGCGGGGCCACGCTCCGCGCCGAACGCGCCGCCCCGGCGGCGGTGCGCGCCCCGGTGGCCTTTGTCGTGCGTGCGGCCGGCCGTGCGGTCGCGCGCTCTCAGCCCGACCAGGGCTCGCACCGCGTCCGCTTCGCGGCGGAGCCCGGCGTCGATTACGAAGTCCGGCCCGTCAACTGACCTTCCCCATGATTAAACTGCTTCGCTTTCTCCTGCCGTTGCTGCTGGCGCCGGTGTTCGCCGCCGCCACCTCCATCCCGTTCGGCACCGCGCCGTGGGGTGAGATCAACGCGCGCGATGGCGACCGGGCGTTCAATGCCCGCTACTTCGCCAACCCCGGGCTCGCCGGTGCGACCGCGGTCATCCGCCTCGAAGCCTACGTGGGCGCGGAGTCCGACCTGCCCGTTGCGGTCACGGCAGCGCCGTTTTCCGCCCTCTGGACGGGGACGCTGACCCCGGCGGTGAGCGGCGTTTTCCCGGTCCGGCTGACCGGTCCACTGACCCTGCGCATCGACGGTCGGGTGGTAGCCGCGCCGGTCGGTCCCTCCGGCACGGCGACGGCGCAAGTGCCGCTGAAGCAGGGGCGGCCTTACGAGGTAGTGGTGGAAGGCGTTGGATTCGAAGCCAGCACGCGTTTCGCCGTGGAATGGAGCGATCCCGCGCCGTTGCCGGCGGAGACGGTGGAGGTGGTGGCCGAGGCCACCGCCGGTCCGGCGCCGGGTGCCGTGATCGGCGCCGTGGCCATGCTGGAGAACGCCGCTTATCGCGCGGAATCGCGTCCGGACGGTGCGCTCATCGTGACCGAGAAGCGCAGCGGGGCGCAGGCGGTCTTTGCGCCGGAGTTCGCGGTGGTGTTCCAGCCTTCTGGACAGGAGACGAAGATGGATGCCAAGGGTGGCAAGTATCTCGACATCGGTGAGGTCGGAAACACGAACTACGTCGTGCCCTCGTGGGAAAAGGAGACCGACTATCTCGTGGCGGCGCGACCGCGCACGCGCCTGCGGGCGGAAAGCGTGAAAGCGGCGGGTGGCCGGTTGCACTGGGAATTCCCGGCGCAACCGGGCTACACGTTGCGGGCCGAGTTTGTCCTGCCCGGGGACGGCTCGGAACCGTCGCTGCGGTTTGAGCTGACCCCCCGCGCGGCCGGTCAGTTCTCCGTGGGCTACGTGGGTGCGCCGGCCCGGGCCATGGCGGAGGCGGACTGGATCTGGCAACCGCTGGTCTGGCACGACCGGCGGTTTCCCAACCGGTCCTATCTGACCAAGGAGTTTCAGTGTCCGATCCCGTTCGTGATGGCCGGACTCAACGGCGCGGCCGTGGGCGTCGGCGCCGACGCCACGGAAATGCCCTACCGCATGCCGACGATCTCGGATTCGCGTTTTGGCGTGCTGGTGCGCGACGCCGCCGGGCAGGTGCAGCCGATGCTGTATGCGCCGATCCTCGGCGGACCGGAGTCACGCCGCGCGGCGGGGGAGACCTACTCGTTCCGGGTGCGCCTGCTCGTGCGCAAGGGTTCATGGTTCGACGCCTACGCGCATCTGGGGCGGACGCTTTACCAGTTCGGCGACGTCCGCGAGAACCTGGAGGTCTCGCTCAATACCACGATCGAGAACCTGACGGACTATTTCCTGCGCGACGAATTCGCCTACTGGTATCCGCAATACAAGACGTGGGGCTACCAGAACGATGGCGGCCCCGGCACCGGCCGCCAGCAGTCGGCGGCGGACGCGATCTCGCTGGCGCTGGTCCTCGACCGCGCGGACGTGCTCGAGCGGCGCGCGCGGCCAACACTCGAGTATTCCCTCTCGCGGAGGAGCAACACCACGAAGTTCGCCGCGGCGGATTTCATGGGCGGGTTCACGAATTACCCGGTGGACATGGCCGCGTCGTTCCGGCTCACCGGCGGCCGCACCACGGTGCTGCGCGAGAAACTCGAACCGGCGATCCGCCGTCCCATTTCCGCCGCCACGCCGATCCTGACCGAGCGCGACGGCATGGAACTGAACCTCGCCTGGTATCGGGTGACCAAGGACCGCGCGTTCCTCGAACGGGCGGTGGCGGCGGGTGATCGCTACGTGGCGGCGCGCGTGGCGAAGCCGGCGGCGGACTTCAGCGATGTGCGGTCGTCGTTCTGGACCGAACTGGCTCCGGGTTACGATCTGCTCTACGAACTTTACCGTGCGAGCGGCGAGCGGCGGTTTCTCACGGCGGCGGCGGATGCGCTGCGCACATTCTCGGGTTACACCTATCTCGTGCCGGTGACCCCGGCCGGCAACTTTACCGCGAATCCCGGCGGCACCTACAACGGCCAGCCGGTTCCCGAGGAGATCGTGCCCGCGTGGCAGGTTTCAGCCAACGGCCTGGCGGCCGAGTGCGCTGGCACGGCGCACAGCCATCGAGGGGTGTTCATGACGAGCTATGCGGGCTACATGGCACGGATTGGCGCCGAGGCAGCGGAGCCGCTTTTCACGGACATCGCGCGCAATGCCGTCGTCGGCCGCTACGCGAATTATCCGAGCTACGCCTACCGCAACGGCTACACCACCGTGCACCAGAAGGCGGACTACCCGCTGCGTTCCTTCGAGGAAATCAAGAAGTTCACCTCCGCGCACTACAATCATCCGCTGCCGATGACCGCGTTCCTCGTCGATTACCTCGTATCAGATTTTGCGGCCCGCTCCGGCGGACGGATCGATTTCGAGGCCGACTTCACCGACACCGGGGCGTTTTTTCGCAACCGGCTCTACGGCGCACAAGCCGGCCGCTTCTTGGGCGACGAGGGGGTTTATCTCTGGCTGCCGAAGGGGCTGCTCGCGGTCGATTCGCCGCAACTCAACTACCTGACGGCCCGCGGCAACGGGAAGCTTTATCTGGCCTTCGCGAACCAGTCTGCGCGGCCGGTCACGGCGACCTTTAGCCTGGACACCCGCCGGGCGAGCATGACCGGCGTGCGCCACGCCGCCCTCTGGCAGGACGGCCGTGCCGCTGGCACCGTCGAGGTGCGTGACGGTCGTGCGACCGTGACCGTCACGTCCAAGGGACTTGTCGCGCTGATCATCCCGGAGGTTGAAACTGTCACCGAACTCCAGGACGCCGCACTTGATCCAGCCAGCCCGGCTTTGCCGGAGGGAAGCTCCGTGACGGTGAAGGCGTCCTTCGGTCCGGTCACCGCCTCGGCGCTGCGCTTTGGGCGCGGCCTCACGAGCGTGCATGTCTGGCTGAAAGCCGGACCGGGCGACGTGCGGTCGGCGACGGTGCGCGGCACAGCGGGCGGTCGGGCGATCGAGGCGGTCTGCGACCGCTATCCGTTTGAGTTCACGGTGCCGGTCGACGACAGTGCGGCGGATTTCCGATTCACGGTGGAGGCGGAGACGCCCGCCGGCGCTGCGACTTCAGCCGAGGGCTTGGTGCGGCTGAAGTCCGGTGGATCGTAATTTTGATAACATGAACCTGACTATCGTTTCGAAAATCTGCCGCCGGTTGTGGTGTATCGGGCTGCTCGCGGGGCTGACGCTGCAGGCCGCCACCCCAATTACCGTTGGAAGCTACGCCCTCAAGGTTGCCGCTGATCGCCCCGAAGCGCTCTACGCGCGCGGTGACGAGGCGGTCTTCACCCTGACTTTGGGGAGAGAGGGGCAGGCGCTGCCGCCGGACGCGGAGGTTCGCTGGGTCGTGACCAAGGACGGTGTGCCGCTCGGCCGCGAAGGCGTCGCCAAGCTGCAGGACGGAAAGGCCACGGTCCGGGCCCGGTTGGATGAGCCGGGGTTTCTGCGCTGCACCGCGGACTTTGTGCCCGCCGGTGAGACGAAGCTGGTGGCTCATGCCGGGGCGGCCTACGCCCCGCTGGCGATTGCCGCGAGCCTGCCGCCACCGGCAGATTTCGACGGGTTCTGGGCGGGCCAGATGGAGCTGCTCGCGGGCACGCCGGCCAACGTGCGGCTCACGCCGGTCAAGTCGCCGTTGCCCGGCGTGGAGTGTTTCGACCTGCAGGCGGACATTCCCGGCTGGGCGCCGCTATCGGCTTACCTCGCCCGGCCGGTCGGAGCCCAGGCGCGGACCTTGCCGGCCATCGTTCTGACGCATGGAGCCGGCGTCGTAAAATCCCGCCTGAGCCGCGCGGCGGAATGTGCGCGTGACGGCTTTGTTGCCCTCGATTTCAATGCCAACGGCCTGCCGAACGACCAGCCGCCCGAGTTTTACGCCGAGCTGCGCTCCGGCCGGCTCAAGGAATACTACCTGAAGGGTCGCGACCACCGGGAGGAAATGTATCTGCGCGGCATCTTCTTGCGCCTGATGCGGGCGCTTGAGACCGTAACCGCCCAGCCGGAATGGGATGGACGGCAGCTGGTCGTCAGCGGCCGCAGCCAGGGTGGCGGCCAAGCCATTGTGGCTGCCGGGCTTGATCCGCGCGTCACCTTCATTGCTGCAGAGATTCCCGCCTTTTGCGACCTCACGGGCGTCGTGATCGGGCGGATCAACGGCTGGCCGCACCTATTGCCGGACGTCCCGGGCAAACCCGATCCGGCCCGGCTGGAGGTGACGCGGTATTACGACGCGATGAATTTCGCGACGCGCACGAAAGCGGCGGCATTTTTTACGGTTGGGTTCATCGATGCCATCTGCCCGCCGACCGGGGTATATGCCACCTACAACCAGCTCACCGGGCCAAAACAGATCTGGAACCACGTGGATACCGGCCACGTGTCCCGTCTTGAATACGACGCGCGGATCCGTGCGGAGATTCTCCGGCACATTGCCTCCGCGGCGGCAAAGTCACCATGACGACAGGTGCCAGTCTCCTTCGTTCAGCCCGCCTTGGGTCGGTTTTGCTGGCGTTGCTCCTGGGGGGGCTGGCTCCCGCCAGAGAGATCAAGTCACTGGCCGGTTCATGGCGCCTGGAGCTTGACCCGGAAAATGTCGGTGAGCGGGAAAACTGGTTTGCCCGCGACCTGCGCGACACGGTGCGGCTGCCCGGCACGCTGGACGAGAACGGGCGCGGCACGCCACCGCTGCGGACCACGACGGAATTGAACCGCCGCTTTGCTTACGACGGCGCGGCCTGGTATCAGCACGACATCGAGATCCCCGCGGAGTGGGCCGGCAAGCGCGTTGAGCTGCGGCTGGAGCGGACGCGTTTCACCAAGGCCTGGTTCGGATCGCGTGCCGTCGGGGAGGGGGCGAGCCTGAGCACGCCGCACCGCTTTGTGCTGACCAAGTCGGCCGTTCCAGGCCGGCACCGCCTGAGCGTCCGCGTGAACAACGACCGCCGGCTCTATCCGATGCACCTGAGCCATGTCTGGGCTGATCGCATCCAGACGAACTGGAACGGCATCGTCGGCCGGATCGAACTCCAGGCCACGGATTCCGCTTGGATCGAGGAGGTGCAGGTGCGGCCCGACGCGGCACTTCGCGAGGCCCGGGTCGAAGTCGTGATCGGTCGCGCGGCCGCAGCTGACGGCGAATTTGATGTGACCCTGGCCGCCGGCGATGGCGGAGTGATCGAGTGCGTGCGATTGCCGGCGGGACAGACCCGGCAGGTTTTCATCCGGAAAATCCCGTCGGACGCCGCGCTGTGGGATGAGTTTTCCCCCGCACTGCAGAAGCTGAAGATCGGACTGGCCGGGCGGCTGGCCGATGGCCGGACGTGCGCCGACGAACGCGAGGTTGAATTTGGCCTGCGCGATTTCCGGCGGGACGGAAAAAAATTCACGATCAACGGCGCCGTCACTTTCCTGCGCGGCAAGCATGACGCCGGCGTGTTCCCGCTGACCGGCTACGCGGCGATGGACGAGGCGGGGTGGGAAAAGGTGTTTCGCGTCGCGGCGTCGTTTGGCATCAATTTCTTCCGGTTCCACAGCTGGTGCCCGCCCGAGGCGGCGTTCCGTGCGGCGGATCGCGCCGGAGTCTACCTGCAGCCGGAGCTGCCCGCCTGGGGGCCGTTCGACCGGCCGGGGCTGGCGGATTATCTGCACGCGGAGGGCGAGGCCGTCCTTCGCGCCTATGGCAACCATCCCTCGTTCGTGATGCTGGCGATGGGCAACGAACTCGGCGGCGATCTCGCGGGCCGGCGCGCGCTCGTCGCCCACCTGCGGCAGCTTGATCCCAGCCGCCTGTATGCGCAGGGGTCGAACAACCACTTCGTTGTGCCCGAGCCGCTCGACGTGGACGATTACTGGACGGTGTCGGCCACGCGACGCGAAGGCGGCCGGGTGGTGCTGGATATCGAGCTGACCCGCGGCTCCATGCTGCACGGCTACCTCGGCCACCTGAACAACGCCTATCCGGCCTCGACCCTCGTCGACTATGCGTCGTCGTCGGCGCGCAGCCCCGTGCCATTGCTCAGCCATGAGACGGGCCAGTATCTGGTATTCCCCGATTTCAATGAGCTGCCAAAATACACCGGCGTGCTCCGGCCCTATCCGATGGAAGTCTTCAAGGAGCGCCTGGATAAGAGCGGCATGGGACACCAGGCCGGCGCCTTCTTCCAAGCCTCGGGCCGCCTCGCCGCGCTCTGTTACAAAGAGGACATGGAATCCGTGCTGCGCACGCGCGGTATGGCCGGCTACAGCCTGCTCGATCTGCAGGATTATCCGGGGCAGGGCAGCGCGTGGGTGGGCATGTGCAACGCCTTCATGGAGCCGAAGTCCTTCGTCGATCCGGCCTGGTTCCGGCAGTTCTGTGCGCCGGTCGTGCCCTTGCTGCGCTTTGCCAAGCGCACGTGGACGGCGGCCGAGACTTTCAGCGCGCGAGTGGAGGTGGCGCAATACCACCGCGCCAACCTGCCGGCGGCGGAAGTATGCGTGCGCTTGCGCGATACCGGCGGCCGGGTGCTCGCCGAGCGCCGGCGGCCGGCGCGCGACCGTCCAGCGGGGGGCGGGGCGGATGTCGCCACGGTGGAATTCCCGCTGGCGGGCCTGGCGGCGCCGGCGCAGCTGTGCTGCGAGGTGAGCGTGGAGGGCACGCCCTGGCGCAACGAATATGACCTGTGGGTTTATCCCGCGGCGGTGCGCTACGACATCCCCAAGGGCATGGAGATCGCCGACGTCGTGGACGAGGCCTTGCTCAAGCGGGTGGAGGCCGGCGGCACCGTGCTGGTGCTGCCGCGGCTGCCCAACCTCGGCGCCACGATCGAGGGACAGTTTATCGCGAATTTCTGGACGGTGGCCTTTTTCAAGAATTACGAGGGGCCGGGCACACTCGGCCTGTTGCTGGATCCCGCGCATCCGGTGTTCCGGCATTTCCCCACCGAATTCCATTCGAACTGGCAGTGGTGGCCGATGGCCCGTTACGGCCGCCCCATCATCCTCGACGGTTTGCCGCGCACGCTGCAGCCGCTGGTGCAGGTAATCGACAATTTCGAAACCAGCCGGAAACTCGGTCTGCTGTTCGAGGCCCGGTTGGGTCGTGGCCGGCTGATGTTTGCCTCGATTGATTTCCTCCAGCACCGCGACAAGCCCGAGGTGCGGCAGCTGCTGTTCAGCATTCTGCGCTACATGGAGAGCGACGCCTTCCAGCCGAAGGAGGAGGTGACGGCCCCGCAGATTCTGCATCTGTTCCGGCCGCCCGCTAAAATTGCGCCGGATTTCGAGTCCGCAGTCGTCCCCGGAATCCACGCCTGAATTTACCCTCATGAACCCGATCAATCGTTCCACCCCGATGCCTGCGTCAGGCGGTCAGATCACCCCGCGACTCCGGCTGGCCGGAGTCATTCTGTGCGCGCTGGCGAGTTTCGCCTCGGCGATCGCCATGTCCTCGCTGCAGTCCATCCCCGTCACCCGGGCGGCCGCGATCGGCACGCTCGTGCCCGGGGCCGAGGCGCCGGGGCGTCTCCTCTTGTCGAACGAGCCCGCTGGTGCGGCCGGCGCCAGGCTCGATTTCGACCTTGGCAAGGTGGCGGCAAAAATGACGCCGTCGGCGCGCATCACACTCGATCTCGAGAAACTGCCGGTAAAACGCCCGGGCCAGAGCACGGGAGTGGAGCGCGGCGCGATCCACCTGTTCACGGTGGCGGCAGATGGCAGCGAAACCCTCGCGGGCAGCATTCACTTGAAGCCCGGCGGGACGGTGGCCAGCTATCCGGTCGACGTGACCGACGCCGTGAACCGGGTGCTCGCCCGGCCGGCGGGCGAACGGAAGGTCCGCTTCGCGATCCGCCTCACGGGCAAGCCGGCCGCCTATGAAGTTTATGCGCTGCCGACGACCGTGCCGCCACTGGAGATCGCTTCGCCCCAGGACTGGCCGGACGACTGGGACCGGCGCATCACCTCCATTGTCCGCGGAACAGAGGTTTACCGCGAGTCCTGCATTGCGGTGATCGAGGATCGGAGCAAGGAGGTCGAGTTGAAGCTCCTCTATCCGGCGAAGACAGTCACCGAGGTCATCGCGCTCGGCACGGGCGAGCGGCTTCAGGAAGGGCGCGACTGGGTGCTGCGGGGCGGCCGCGTGGTGCTGCCGCCGGGCTCGCGTGCGCCGGTCCAACTCGCCGCCGAGTTCTTCCTGGCGCCGCGCAAGGAGAAAGACGGCTCCGTCACCATGGTGCGCAACGCCATCAAGCTCACATCCGGCGCCTGGTATCACGAGCGGCAGATGGAGGTCACTTACGAACCGGCGACACGCGACTGGAACTGGCCGGCGGCGCACTCGTCACTGGACCAGCTCCCCCGGACGAAGAAGCTCCTGCAGGCCAAGGCGCCGCTGAAAGTCGTGCTGTTCGGCGATAGCATTTCGGCCGGCTATGATTCGTCGCGCATCAACGCGGTCTGGCCCTATCAACCCCCCTTTGGCGATCTGGTGATCTGGCAGCTCAAGCAGACCTATGGTGCGCCGATCACTTTCATGAATCACGCGCGCGGCGGCGGCACCTCGAGCCACGCGCTTACGCAGGTCGATTCGCAAGTCGCCTGGTTCAAGCCGGACCTCGTGCTGCTGGCCTATGGCATGAACGACCGCAGCGCGGCGCGTCGCGTCGGTTACCGGGAGAACCTCGAGAAGATCATCGACGCCGTGCGTGCGCGCTCGCCCGAGACCGAGTTCGTGCTCATCACTCCGATGCTGAACAACCCGAAGCAGGCGACCGGGCTCGATCCGGTGAAGTTCATTCGCGACGAGGGTCTCCGCGTCGCCCGGCCCGGCGTGGCATTTGTCGACGTGACCTCGACCGAGCTGTCGATGCTCGAGCGCAAGGACTACCTCGACCTCTCCGGCAACGGGGCGAACCACCCGAACGACTTCCTGCACCGCATCTATGCACAGCGCATCCTGGAGGTGTTGATCCCATGAATATCCGACTGATCTTCCTTTCCTGCCTGCTGGCCGGGACCGCCTGCACGGCGGAGCCGGCCAGGCCCGAACTGGCGTGCGCGGCCTATACCTTCCGCAAGGACACGCTGTTCGGCGCGATCGAAAAGGCCGCACAATGCGGGGTGCGCTACATCGAGACCTTCACCAATCTCCCGCTGAGCCCGGATGATCCGACCCGGATCTACGAACTGTCCGACGTCCAGCTGGAGCGCCTGCGCGCGCACCTGAAAAAGCACGGAGTCGAGATTGCGAGCTGCATGGGCGCCGTGCCGAAGGACGAGGCCAGGGCCCGCGCCTTTTTCGCGACGGCCGTGCGGCTCGGGGCCCGCAACCTCGGGACGGACTCCGTCGAATCGGTGGACACAATCGAGAAGATCATCGGCGATTACGATCTCACCGTGGCGTTCCACAACCACCCGACGAACCCGCAGAAGCCGGAGTATCGCAATTCCGACCCGCACTTCATGAGCGCCCTGCTCAAGGGCCGGCATGAGCGCATCGGCGTCTGCGCCGACACTGGTCATTATGCGACCTCCAACGTCGTGCCCCTCGATGCGGTCCGGCTGCTCGCCGGGCGCATCAAGTCCGTGCACCTGAAGGAACGCGCCGCCATCGGCCGGCGCACGCCCGACCAGGTTTACGGCACCGGCGTGCTCGATCTCGCCGGCATCTTGAAAGAGCTAGGTCGGCAGGGCTTCGTCGGCTGGCTGGTCATCGAATACGAATCCAATCCCGAAAACAACCTCGACGAGGTGAAACGGTGCGCTGACTTTGTCCGTGCCCAGCTCGCCTTGCCCCAACCCTGAGCCGCCCGTTATGCACACCCCGTTCCTCGATCGTCGCACCTTCCTCAAGTCCGGCCTCGCCGCCGCCGCTTTCTACAGCCTGCCCCGCGTGGCCGTCGGTCAGGCCGGCCCGCCGCCCAGCCGGCGCGTCAACCTCGCCTTCATCGGCATCGGCGGCATCGGTGGCTCGGCTCTCGCGGGCTGCGCGGGTGAGAACTACGTCGCGTTCTGCGACGTGGACGACGCGCGCGCCGCCGACAACTACGTGAAATTCCCCGACGTGCCCCGGTTCCGCGACTTCCGCGTGATGCTCGCGAAGATGGGCAAGCAGATCGACGCCGTCGTCGTCTCTACGCCCGACCACACGCACTTTGCCGCGGCCTACGTCGCCATGGAGATGGGCAAGCACGTCTATGTGCAAAAGCCGCTGACCCACGATATCTGGCAGGCCCGCACGCTGCAGCGTGCCGCGCATCGTTTTAAAGTGATCACGCAGATGGGCAACCAGGGCCACGCCACGGAGGGCATCCGACTGGCGAAAGAATGGTATGAAGCCGGCGCGCTGGGCGAGGTGCGCGAGGTGCATGCCTGGCTGGGTGGCCCCGGTTTCGCCGACGCCAGATATTTCCGCCTGCCGCCGCAGTTTCCGCCCCCGAAGATTCCCGTGCCCGCCACGCTCGACTGGGACCTCTGGCTCGGGCCGGCCCGCCAGCGCCCGTTCACCGCGGAATACGCGCCGTTGTTCTGGCGCAGCTGGTGGGACTTCGGCACCAGCATTCTCGGAGACTGGGCTTGCCACACGCTCGATGCGCCGTTCTGGGCACTCGGGCTGGGCATGCCGACCCGAGTGTCGGTCGTGAATCTCGAGCCGATCGCCCCGGGGTTCAGCCACCGCACCTCGCACCTTAAGTTCGAGTTCCCCGCGCGCGGCGGGCAGCCGCCCGTGACCCTGCACTGGTATGACGGCGGCCAGAAGCCGCCAGTGCCGCTCGACTGGGATCGCAGCAAGCCCTGGCCCGGTGCCGGCATGATGATGGTCGGCAGCAAGCGCACGCTCATGACGGGTGGGCGACCTGACAGCCCGAGCCTGCTGCTGCCGGCGGCGGCGTGGGAGGAGTTCCGACGCAACGCGCCGGCCAAGGTCATCCCGCGGGTCAAAGGCGGGCCCTTCCAGGAGTGGCTGCGCGCCATCAAGGGCGAGGGGCCGGCCCCGGGTTCGGCCTTCGATTACTCGGCCCGCCTGACGGAGGTGTCGCTGCTCGGCGTCATCGCCCAACGCACCAACCGCGACATCGAGTGGGACGACGCGGCGATGCGCGTGACCAACCACCGCGACCTCGGCCACCTAGTGCGTGAACCGGCGCGCCGCGGCTGGGACTACGGTGACAGCGTCTGGCGCGCCTGAGGGCGCGGGGTGGTGCTCAGGGCGCCAATCGAGGCGCGGCCGCACATGGAGCCGCACCGGGCCGGCGAGGCCGGACGGAACCAGCGGCGAGGCGGCGGTGTAGTATTTCCAAGTCGAGAACGTGCTGCGCTCGCGGCTCACGGCGGCCTGCGGGTCCTCCCACCACGCGGGCAGGATCTCAAGCGCGCCAGCCGCGCTGCCGGCGACGGTATAGCGTGCGTCCGGCGGCAGCGCCTCGTCGCCGACCAGGCGGTTGATCCAGCGATTGCCGACACGCACAGTCAGAACGTTCTCGCCGGCGCGGACGAAGGCCGTGATATCGGCGAGGCAGGGCGGCTGCCACACCGTGGCGACCATGCGCCCGTTGACGCTTATCTCCGCGATGTCGTGCACGACGCCGAGGTCGAGCAGCACCTGCCGGTCCGCTGCGGTGGCGTCGGCGGGCAGCGTGAAACGGGTTTCGTAGGTGGCGATGCCGGAGAAGTGACGGACATCGGGTCGCGGGTCGGCGGAGAGGCTGCCGAGCGCCAGTGCCTCGATGGCTGCGGGGTTCCGGGCCGGGCCGGCGAAAGAGATCCGCCAGGGGGCCGGCAATTCAATCAGGGCGGGCGCGGCGGGGGCGAGATCGCTGGTCCGGCCGTCCGAGAAGCGGAGGCGGAAAGCGCCCGCCGTCGCGGCGGGCCAGGTTCCGTCTGCCGGAAGCGAGGCGACCTCGGGGATCGGCAGCCTGGCGCCGTTGTGCTCGACCGCAACCGCCCACACGGGCGGCAGCGGACGGCGGAAGGCGACGAAGACCGATCCGGCCGTGGCGAGGCTCAGGGTCAGCGTGGTCCGGCCGTCAGCGTGGGTGAAAACAGGCGCAGGCACGATTCGGCCAGTCAGCGGGTCCCAGAGTTCGGGCAGGCGGGCGCCGCTGCGAAAGTCGGCGGCCACAACGAGGTCACGGCCGGATTGGTTGGTAACGAAATAGAAATCGTCCGTCCCCGCCGTGCGGTGGGTGAAGCGCACGTCGGGGGCGGGATCGTCGCCAGTGATGTGGAGATCCGGGGCCACGCCCAGCTGGGTGAGCGCGGCGGTGGCATCGACGGCTGGGGCGGTCGGTCCACTCCAGAGCGCAGCGACGGCGGCCTCCCAAGCGGGGCGGCCCGCCTGCGTGTCGGGCAGGGTGGCAGGCGCGAGCGGTCGCGGTCCGGCGAGCATGGCGCCCGCGTCGCGCAGGGCAAGCAGGCGCTGCAGCGTGGCGGTGGTGGCAGTCCAAGCCGACGGCAGTTCGAGCACTCGGTAGGTGGCACCGGCGGAGGTTCGCAGCAGGCCGTCGCGCAGGCTCACGCGGTCAAGCTGGGCGACGGACAGCAGGTGCGCCTGATAGCCGGACACGCCGGTGGACGGCAGCACGCGGTATTCGGTCTGCAGGCGTTCCTCGCGCAACTGCAGCACATCGGCGACCGCCCGGCCCTGCTGGAGGAGGAGCTGGCAGCGGCGGAGATAGTCGGTCCAGCCGGTGGCGAGCGGCCACCACGAGTTGAGTCGGCCGATTTGCGTGCCATAACGGCCGTGCGTGAAGCCCGGGGCGAGGTCAGTCCGCGGCTGATGAACATAGGAATGCAGCACAAAGCCCGTAACGCCGGCCGCGTAGGCGGCATCGCCGAGCGCCTTGAGCGCGGCGGGATGCTCGCGCCAGCCGGACCACTCGGGGGGGCGCGACGTGAACGCCTCGGCCAGCACCACGGGATTGCCGCTGAGCGGCGCGGCCGACAGAGCGAAATCGAAGCCTTTGAAGAGCTTGTGATTCCAGAATTCCACCATCGGCATGTCGACTCGCTCAAGCGCGCGACTCTCGTCGAGCACGCCGCCATAGGCTTCGGCGAAGAGTTTCATTCCATGGCGATGAGCGAGGGCCTGAAGCGCGCCATAGTAATTTTGCGCGTAGAGTTCACCGAGCGTGCGACGGTAGTCGGCGAGGAAGGCCTCGGTGTCGGCGGCGTTGCCGACCATGCGCCCGGTGAGCGCGGGGAGAAACCGGTGCAGCGGATAACCGCGGCGTCGCGCGAACTCGGTGGGCAGCGCGGCAGTCCAGGTTTGCGGCCCCGCCTCCCAGCTGTCGCTCAACACTCCGCTCAACGCCTTCCCGGCGTGCGGACCGGCTTCGCGGATGATCCGGCCGAGCGCGTTTTCAAAATGAATGGCGAGCGCGGCGGCATCGAATTTGTCGACCTCCAATCCCTGGCCTTCCGGCGGGGCCGGGTGATTCTGGCGGGCGCTCGTTGTGTAACCAAAACGTAACAACGTCCATTCGCCCGGAGGCGCATCCCAGGTGAGCGAACCGTCGGCGGCGAGGCGGCCGGTGAGATCGATGATCTGATCGGCGGAAAATTCACCGGTGGCGGTGGCGCTCCACTCGGCGGGAACCGATGGCGAGGGCACGGATTTCAACCCGGTTTTGCCTGCGAGATGGGCGACCTTGCGGAAATGCGAGAGGTGCAGTTCCGTCACGCGCCACGGGGCGCGAAAGATTCCTCCCGCCGGCGTGAACGTGACGCGAAAGTAGCGGGCGGTGACGGGTTCAAAACCGATTTCCACGCGGCTGGAAAACTCCAGCCGGCTGTCGGCGAATGTCTCGACGGTGCGAAACGCCACGCCGTCAGCGGACACTTCGATTTTTCCACCGGGAATGAAATCGTCGTCGTGTCCCAGGCCCTCGGCTGATTCCTGGTGCGCACCCCGGGCCAGATCGATTTCCAGCCAGCGTCGCGGGGTGGGCGTGCCGAAGTCGAACGTGATGCTTGTGGTGCTCGTGAACTCCACGATCGTCGCCGCATTGCGATCGTTCAGCGCGGCGACCTTCTGGCGGCGATCGTCGCTGGCGAGTTTCGCCGGCGCTTCGAAGCGCGACGGCACGGCGAGCAATGAGACGTCGCGGTAGTAGTCGAGTTGGGTGGGCGGCTGCGGCAGGGGGCCGCGCCAGGTGGTGCCGCCGGTGACAGCCTGCTCACTCCAGACGACCATCTTCATGGAGTGATCCACATCGTTCCACGGGCCGCCGCTGGTGGCCCAGCCGGCACAGTTCATCATCACGATTTCGAGGCCGAGTTCGGCGGCGGTCGCGATGGCGTATTGCACGTGTTCGTGCCACGCGTTCGAGCCGTAGCGCACGGGGCCGGCGGGCAGAGAGAGGCTGCCCTCGAACAGCATGGCTCCGCGGATCCCGACACGTTTCATGTCCTCCAGATCGGCGCGAATGCCTGCCTTCGTGGTGTTGCCGTTCACCCAGATCCAGTAAACCCACGGGCCGGCCGAACGCGGCGGGGAGCGGAAATCCTGGACGAGATCGCGGGCGGCCAGCGATGGCGCCGCGACGGTCGCAAGACACAGAAGAATGGCAGCTACGAAGAGGCGGGAACGGGAACGAATCATAAGTGAGTTGAGAGACGACGGGCAGGCGTCCGTGGCGTCGCAATGTGGAGTGATGATCAAGGCTGCTGCGGGAAAGGCGGAGGTGGCGCGCACGTGAATTCGTAACGGCCCGATTTCAGTTCGAAAAAGGCGTGGCCCGAATCGTGGGAAAGGACGCGGACGCCCGGAGCGCCGGCAGGCGAGCGGCCGCTCTCGCGCACCTCTGCTGGAGCGGCGGAAGGCAGATACAGCGTGGCGGTGGTGTTTGCGGGAATATCCGCGATGTAGGTGAGCACGCCACCGGCAATTTTCCAGCTGCTCGAGATCGGGCCGTAGGGAGAATCGTAGCGGCCCCGCGCCCACTGCATTTCGCCGGTGGGATCGGGTTCGGGGCGAAGCACAAAGCGATGGAAGCCGGGCTCGTCCCGGGCGATGCCGACGCAACGGCTCATCAGCCACTGCCCAACCGCACCAAAACTATAGTGGTTGAAGGAGTTCATCTGTGCCTTTCCGTCAAAAAAACCGGTTTCGGGCCTGTAACCGTCGAGCCGTTCCCAAATCGTCGTCGCGCCCTGATCGACGGGGTAAAGCCAGGAGGGATACGTGCGATTCTGCAACTGGCGGTAGGCAAGATCGGAGCGTCCCGCGGCGGACAGCGCTTCGCTGATCCACGCGGTGCCGATAAAACCGGTCATGAGCGAGTAGCGCGGACGCAGTTCGCCGGCATCGTCGCGGGTTTCGCGTTCGAGCGTGGCGGCGAGGTGAGCGGCCATGGCGGGGCGCAACTCCTCGTCGAAGGCGTGCAGCGCGAGCCCGACCGCGTAGGCGGTTTGAGTGTCGCTGGCGCGGAAGGGTGCGCCATTGCCATGTCCGCGGCCGCCGGGCGGGCTGATGACTTTCTTCCCGGGGTCGACAAAGGTGGTGTTAAAAAACGCTTTTCGTTCCGCGTGGGCCTGGCGAAACCCGGCGGCATCCGCAGGCTCGTTGAGCGCCTCGGCGGCGCGGGTCATTATCTCCAAAGTAAAAACGTGATAGGCCGTGGCGAGGAACGCGGGACTGAGCTGGTTGTTCTGCGGTCCCAGCCAGTCGCCCAGATGGGAGTCGGTGCTGAGCCCTGTTTTGGGATGAATCGTCTGCACGAGATAACGCATGTAGGCCTTCATCGCCGGATAATGTTCACGCAGGATCGCGGTGTCTCCGTAGTGCAGGTAACACTCCCAAGGCACGGTGATGCCGGCACTGCCCCAGAGTAGTCCGCCGGTGCCGCCGCCGATCGGTGCGATGTCGGTGAAGCGACCCGCAGGCGTCTGCGTGTCGCGCATCGCGAGCAGGTGGCGTCGAAGGAATTGCCGGACGTCGGAGACGTAGGTCGCGGTGCGGGCAAAGACATTGAGATCGCCGGACCAGCCCATGCGCTCGTTGCGTTGCGGGCAATCGGTGGGAATCGACAGGAAGTTGCCGACATTTGACCAGACGAGATTGGACCAAAGGCGATTGACGCGAGGGTTCGACGATTCGAATTCGGCGGTGAGCGTGCGGATGGAGCTGGTGACCACGACCTGCACATCGTTGACGGGCACCGGCTCGGAAATCCCGGTGATTTCGAGGTATTGAAAACCATGCGACGTGAAGCGCGGTTCGCAGACCTGTCGTCCGTCGCGTTGGATATAGATGTCCTGCGCCAGCGCACCGCGCAGATTTTCAGTCATGATCAGGCCGGCGTTGGGGCCCGAGGCTGGCAGGTCGGGATAGAGCATTTCGGCATAGCGGAGGGTGACGGTCCGGCCGTGTTGGCCTTGCATGAAGGTCAATCGTGGCACGCCAACGACGTTCTGGCCGAAATCGTAGATGAACACTCCCGGGCGCGGCTCGCGCACGGATTGGGCGCCGACGATTTTGAAGGTTCCGACTGTGTCGTCGATCTGGCCCGTCAACGCCACGGACGAGAAATCGAGATTCTTGTGTTCATAGGTGGTGCCCGCCAGCGGCACCTCGACGGCGCTTTTCCCATGGCGGGCGTCGAAGCCGGAAATGTTCCAACCCTGAACGTCCGCCTCGCGTCTGGCGTCGTAGACTTCTCCCATGGTCATGCTCCCGTAGCGGAGCGGGCCTTCGGTGAAGATCTTCCAGTCGCGCGGGTTGGTCGTGGCAACCTGGCGCGAACCATCGGCGTAGATAATGACGAGTTTGGCCAGCAACGACGGGCGGTCGCCGAAGTGATTCCAGACGCCGCCATGTGCGAGCTGCCCGCTCCACCAGCCTTCGCCGAGCATGGCGCCGAGCACGTTGGTGCCGGTAGCCATGAGCGCGGTGACATCGTAAGTTTGATAGAGGTGGGTCTTGTTGTATTGCGTGAGCCCGGGGTTGTAGAAATCGCGGCTGATGCGTTGGCCGTTGAGGGAAACTTCGTAGACTCCGCGCGCGGTGATGTAGAGCCGGGCGCTGGTGATCAAAGGGGTGCGCGTCGTAAACTCGGTGCGCAACAAGGGCGCGGAATTCCGGCTGGGATCGGCCGTGATGAAGGCACCCCGTTCGCCGCCGGAGACGATGCAGCGACCGCCGCGAATCACCATCCCCGATGAGGCGTCATTCGCAGCCGAACGAAAGATGCCCGCCTGAGGGCTCGAGAAGTCAGCAAGAAAGAGCCGGCTGCCGGGGCTGCGCACATTGGCGATCTCGATTGCGGAGAAGGCCGCCTGCTGGCCGGGTGGAAGGGAAAAGCCGATGTCACCCAGCATGCCGAACGGAATCAGGTTCTGGCTGCCGCCGAGGGGATTGATCGAAGTAGTCGCCCACGGTCGTGAACTGGTGGCAAAGGCAGGGGCGTGCAGGGGCGCAAGTTCGTGGTCCCCGATCATGATCCCGATCTGTCCGAATTCGGCGCGGACTGTCACGGTATGCGTCTCGTGCCGGTTGCCCGCGTGAATGATTGCCGGATCGATCACATACGTTTGATCGGGCTGGTCGGGATCGTCAGCCGGCGCATACCCGGAACGGTAAACTTTAAGTCGGGCCCGTCCGTCCGCCGGTTGGTCCAGGCCGGAAAGATCGAGTTCCAGGCGCACATGGCTCTGGTTGTGGCCGGATTCGAGTTGGAAGATGTTTTTATACCGATCTCTGAGGCGGGGATCATTGGCCCCGAACACGAAGCTGGCGCGGTGGCTGCCCGGCGCGATCGCGACGCCGTATCTAATTTTAAATACAGGAAGGTAATGGGCGTAGAGCCCGAGTTCATCGGCACCGCCGCCGATCCATGTCGCGCCTTCCCACGCGGCTAGCGACGGATCCATCAGTCCCGTCTCGAACGCCGCCTGGGTCGTGGTCACCTGCGAGTTCTGGTCCCAGAGAGTGACATCGACGCGGTAGCGTGCCATCGCCTGAAGCGGTGGGCCGCCGTAGAGGATTTCATGGGAGCGGGCATCGCTGACTTTGCCGGAATCCCAGACGGGGGTTCCACGCGGGTCGGTCACCCGCACCTGATAGGCGGTTTGAAATTCTCCGCGCGCTCCGTTCGTGGCACGCATCCGCCAGCTGAAACGCGGTTGCGGGGTGTCCAGGCCGATGGGGTTTTCCCGGTATTCGACCTGCAGCTGTTCGATTTCCGCCGCCTGCCCTCGCGGCAAAAAGGTCGCTGAAAGCGCGATCGTCACCGCAAACAGAGCGAACCACGAACGCCAGTTTCGGGCGGCTTGCATGAGCGCTAGTCGGGTGCGGTCGCCGTCGGCCGGCGCGAAGCGAGGAGGCGGGCAGGGAGTCATCGGGTGGTTTTTTTCAGCGGACGGAGAGGGGTGCCGGTTTCGCCGTAAATCCAGCGCAGGCCAAAGGCGTGATTTTGAGTGGTGTCAGGCCAGCCTTCGGGGGCACGCACGTAAAGGTGTTCGTCGAGAAGCGTCGCCCAGTCGGCGCGCAGCACAGCCGCGCAGAAAGCCGGCGGCAGGTTTTCAACGCCATCGGTGAACGCGCGATCGACGAGGATTTCCCGCGCGCGAGGATCGAGCGAATCAAGCGGCGAGTCCGGGTGCTTTCGCGCCAGCCAGGCCTCCAAGGCCAGCGCCGTCGTGGAAAGAGCGTGACGCAGGTGCTGTTCGGCTTCGGCCCGGGTTTCACCCCGTGTGTAAAGGGATTTGTCGGTGACGGCCCGCGCGTAGCCGATGCGCCGGCCGTAACGCGTGGAATAGGGATGGTAGCGGCCGTCTTTCCGTCCGAAGTCGTGGGGATTGGTCACGGCTTTCATGTAGGCGAGAAATTCGCCGGAAATCTCGAAATCCGTGGCTGAAAGCGGCGAGCCGCCGGCCACCAAAAGCAGAAGGATGAACAGGCGTTTCAAATTCATGAGGATCAGGGTCGCAACGTGATCAGGGGGGCTTGCTCGATTTTTTGCGTGGAGGTTTCCACCCTGAAAACGAGTTCGAGCGCTCCGGCCTTTTCGACGTAAGGAGGAGAAAACTCGTAAGGGAATATCCCATCGGTGAGTTCGCGCCAGTCTCCGCCGCCCTGCCGGTAGCGAAGGGTTGCCGCGATGATTTCTTCCGGCAGGGCGTCGGTGTAAACGTGCGCGCTCGTAAGACCGCGACCGAGTGAAATGAGGGTCGCGTAGACCTGACCAAACGGAGCGGCGGCACGCGCGCGGCTGTCGGGGCCGAGGGCGGGGACGTCCGTGGCCAGCATCTTCGCCTGAAGCGCTGGATGCACCTGCGCGCCCGAGATCGTGTAGGCGGCGATTCCTTTGGGCGGAAGATGGAATGAGAGCGTCTGACCCGCAAGCGGGGTGGACCGGGCCGGGCCGTTCTGCACGGAGAGAAGCGCGGAGGTCGCCTGGCTGAGATCGACGCGCTGCCGGTCGATGACGATGTTCACAGCTTCTTCGACGAACGATTGATTCCAGAAGGCGAGATAGACTTTTCCATTGCCGTATCCGGCGAGGTAATCGATCTGACGATTGTCGCTCGTGATCAACTGGCGCGGCAGCCACAGGCGCACGTTTTCGTCGCCATGGAAACGCCCGGGACGATCGCCGTAAACGCGCACGCGAAACGATGCGCCCGGCATCGGCTGGCCGGGAAAATCGATCGCGCCACGTGAGCGGTGAAACGCATCGCTCACCAGGAAATCAATGAGCTCACCGGCGAATTCCCAGGCGTGCCCCGGATTGACGGTCGCGAAATTCCAGTCCCAGGGCGACCGCTCAACGGAGTCTGAACGTTCGGTGATGAGGGAGTAGTTCGAACGATTGTCCCCCGAATAATTGCCGAAGCGGCCGACCATGCCCCAGCGTGCAATGTCACGGAGGAAATCGTCGTTGGCATGCGCGGCGAGGCGCATCAACTGGCCGTGGTTGTTCATCCACAATTCACCGCGATATGCGGGAGATTGCAGACCGGTGAACGCCACGCGCCACGCGGGCACGGTTTTCGTCGCCAAGACGACGGGCTGCGGCGGTTGAAATCCCCACAGTCGGTGGCGTCCGACCGAGTGCTCGTGGACGGGCACGCGGTCGTGAGCTTCAACTACGACCGCTCCGGCGGGAATCGCAGGCGAGAGATTGATGGTCGTCGTCAGACCGTAAGCTCCGGCGACCGCGGCATCGAGGTAGCGGGGTTCGCGGGTGACTTCGTAGAGTTCGAGCCAGTCCATGTAGCCCTCGCCCTGACTCACGGGCAGGCCTTTTTTCAGTTCGGAATCCGCGACGCGACGCGCGGCCGCGAGGTCGGCGGCATTTCCCGAGAGAACGTGACGCGCGAGCAGGTCGGTGAAGTTGCTTTCAGAGAAGCCCTGGGTGCGCGCGGCGAGCATAATGGCGGGCGTGCGGTGCTGGAAAAATGAGGACAGCGTCACGAGTTGCGCCGTGCTGAGGTAAGAGCGGCCCAACTCGCGGTTGCGCGCTTTAACCTGGCCGTTTTGCGCGACCTCGTAAGGAGCGAACGTGTTGTCGGCGCGCGAGAGCGCGAACTCGACCTGGGGAAGCGCGCGGCGAAGGTAGAACTCCTCGTCATCGGTCACGACGGCGGCCGACAGGCCGAAGAGCGGGGAGAACGGTTTGAATATGCCGGAGTTATCCGTCCAGTAGTCGTAGTATTTTTGCTCGTCGTGCCAGAGCGCTCGGTTTCCGCCGTGGCGATCGGCGAGAAAATCCATCGTGGCTTCCAGCGCGGCGTTGATCGAGCCGGGACCGGTGTGGTCACGTTGATCCCGGAACGCATAAAGAGCGCGCGCGATATAGACGTAGGTGTCTTTCCAATCGCCGGGGCGCAGGACGTAATGCACGGCAAACGTGCGGGCCTCGCCCGGCTTCAGGTGCGACTCCGCTCCACCGATGATCGGCGCAAACGCGATGGGTTTAAATCGATCGTCCGCGAGCTGCATCATCAGGCCGAAGCGGGCATTCTGCCGGGTGGGAATGCGAAACGGCATCTCGCCCGAATCGACGACCAGCGCCGCGCTCCAATCCGCCGTCGCGAGCTGGGCGCGCGGCAGGCGGAGGTAGGCTTCGTTGACCAGATGATTGAACTGCCGCAGTCCCCGGCCGGCGGTCTCCTGCGGGATCGTGAGGACCTCGTCTTTCTTCACCGATGGCGCTCCGCTGAACGCCACCGAGTAGTGGCCGGCGCGCCGGGCTTCCAGACGGTGGGAGATCCGGGGATCGCCGTCGCCTTCGGGCAGCGAAAGCTCGGCGGAAATAGTGAAGCCGGCCTGCGCGGCAAACGTCCAGCTCAGCGTGCGGCCGGCGAGGACGGCGTTCTGCGCGCGCAGCACGGTGCGCTTTCCGGCGAGGAAAGGATCGGTCGTGCCCCGGGCGTAGGCGCCACTGACCCGCAGTGTGATTTTGCCGGCCGTATCGCGGTAGGTCCAGGTGCGGGCGCCGCGGGCGTCGGCCGTCACCGAAACCTGGCTATGCAGCAACTCACGCAGCGCGGGTGAAGCCAGCCGCGGGTTGAGTGCGGACAGTTCCTCTTCGTAACCGGACCAGCGCACCGCGGTGCGCGGGGCCAGCGGGTAGTTCTGGTGGTTAACGTGATAGCCGGGATCCCGCTCGCTGAAGAGGACCGTGAATTCCGGCTGGAGCACCTGGGTCGGGACGCCTTTCGCGGAAAGCGTCACCGCGTGGTCCGCCCCAATCTCCAGCCGGTAGCGGTCGTTTTCCAGCGTCGCGGCGCAGAGCAGCGGCGTGATAAACAGCGTCAACGCGAGCAGGCGCGGGCGGCTATTTCGCATGAGCGGGGGGACGACCGAAGACGGTGAACTCGAGCACGCCGATGCCGACGCCGGCCGGAGCGCCAACGATCTCCAGCTTCATGCGGCGCGCCTGCGCCGTTTCGAACGTGCGGTAGTCGATGAGCAGATCGGTGGTGTTTTCGCTGCAATCGACCACGGTCCGCCATTCGGCATTGCGTGAAGCCTGCGCGAGCACGCGGTAACGGACCGGACCGGGCAGCACGCCCTTCTCATGATCGAGCCCCGGCTCCGACCAGAGGACGCGCACGGCGGCGACCTCGTAGGTGGATTTCAAATCCAGGGTGAGCGCGGGCGACTCGTCGTTGTCCGCCGGCTGCCACCATGTGCGGGCGCTGTCGTCCATCGCGTAGTCGGCGGTGCGGCCCGGCGCGACGCTTGATGCAGTCGCAATCGTGCGAACGCTCACGGGAAGCCAGCCGGCCTCGTTGCCTTTTTCCGGATGAGCGAGGGTGCCGGGAGCGTGCTGGGGAACGTCGCGCACGGCGAGGCCCACAAGATCGCCCTCGCTGTCGATGCCGACCGGGAACAGGCCGACCCGCCGCTCGAAGACGTGGTAGTTCCCGACCACGCTCGTCACGAACGCCCAGAGGGTGTCGTTAGGTCCGCGCACAATCGAGCCGTGACCCGAGCCGGGCACGACGCCGAACGGTTTCCGCAGCACGGGATTTTTATTCTGATATACGAAGTCGCCCAGCGGTGAGGATCCTTTGTAGGTGCCGAGCGCGTAGGTGCCGAGCGCGGTGCCGGGGCCGGTGAAGGTGAGGTAGTAGGTGCCCTTGTCCTTGAACATCCACACGCCTTCCATGAAGGAGCGGCGGGGATCCTCATTGTATTCACCGTAACGTTCCCACTCCTGATCCGTGCGGGCGCCGGCGAGTTGCTTGGGAAGCACCTCCATGCGCGTCGGATTTTTGGAGTCCAGCCGTGTGCCGACCAATCCGCCGGTGACGTGATAGTAGAGGTAAAGTTTCCCTTCGTCGGAAAAAAGCATCGGATCGAAGATCACGCTGTCGATCGTTTCGCCGCCGTCCGGGGTGGTGATCGGGCCGAGGGACTTGAACGGCCCGAGCGGATGATCCGCGACGTAGAGTTCCGAAAAGCAACCGACGAGGTAGAACTTGCCGTCGTGCTCGGCCACGCTGGGTGCGTAGCCGTCACCGATCTTCGAGGGCTGGATGGGATGATGCGTCCACGTGGTGAAATCCTCGGTCACGTAAGCCATCGCGACGGATGGATACATGATCCATTTGCCCTCGTGATAGATGACGGAAGGGTCCGCCAGTTCGCGGAAGTCCTGACGAAAACCCTTCAACCAGCGATCCATCGTGGGTGACGGCTTTTGCGTCCAGTTTCCCAACGGATAATCGGGCAGGGGCAGAGGATTGATGAACGTTTTGGCGAGCGGGCCGGCTTGTGCGGGCGACAGTGGTGCGGCGGCGGCTGGCTGGCCGAGGGCAGCGAGATAAGTGATCAGAATCAGACCGAGCGTGAAGCGGGGGCGGGTGGACGGTTTCATAAGAAAAGCAAGAGGGAGCGGGCACGGCCGGCGGTGTTTCGGCCGGCGATGCGAGATGCACGGGCCGCGCGGGTGGGCGCGGCCGGGGAGAGTGGAAGCCGTTCGCCGCTGGCCTGGCGGCCGGCGGAACGGTGAGCGAGCGGAGACCTATTCGAGCATGACCTTGCCGACGGGAGACTTCTCCGTGCGGCCGTCCTTGAGTTGAACTTCAACGTAGAATTCCACCGGAGCGGTGGAGTTGACCGGGACGGTGTAGTCGTAGGGGTAGGCGGTGTCTTCGAGCGTCGCGAAAGCGCCATTGCCCTGACGGTGGAACAGCGTCGAGCGCACGATCTCACGTTCGAAGTCGGGTAGGTAGGCGTAGACGCTGGTGAGATCGCCTGATCCGAAACGCATGGCTACTGCGCGTGCGCCGCGGAAACCCAGCTCGCATACGCTGCCGGCGGGCAGGGGCCGGGCGTCCTTTGAGAGCACCTGGGCTTGGAAGCGGACCTGCGGCGAGACGCCTTGCACCACGATGGCGGTGATCCCGGCGGGAGTTGCTTCAATCTCCATGGAGCCATCGGCGTCGAGCGTGCGAGCCCGCTGCTTTTTACCGTCGATCCAGAGCGTGACTTTCGCGGTTTCTCCGATAGCTGGCAGGCCGACCAGTTCCGGATTGATGCGCACGCGGCTCCTGACCGCGGCCTGCGACTGATTGGTGAACGCGATCGCCAGCCTGTTTTCTCCGCGGGCGACGACGTAATTGAGTTCCGGAGACTCGACCGTGACGACGCCCGGGGGCATCCACAGATAGAGATCATTGGTGTCGTAGACCCGGCCCGGACGATCACCGTAGATCTTCTGCTGAAGATAGCCGTAGCCCTCGGCGTAGTGGCTGGGAAAGCTGACCTTGCCCTGGGACTTCGCAACCACGTCGGAGACGAGGTAGTCGAAAACCAAGGCGATCGCCGGCCAGATGTGATTGTAGTGAATCGACGTCATCGCGTTGAGTTCGTCCTTGGGCCGCTCGGCGAAATCGGGCTTCTGGTAAGCGGTCGTGCGGGCGGTGTTCAGGTGGTAGCCGGGGAAGCTGGTGTAGCGACCGATCACCGCGGAGCGGGCGACATCGTGGAGGAACGTGTCGTTCGTCAGCGCGGCGATGCGCAGCATCCAGGGCGCGTAGCAGGCGAGGAGGATGCCACGATGGCCGCGGCTCGTGCCGGAGGATTCCGGCGTCAGACCGATCTCGGAAACCTGCCAGGCGGGCACGGATTCCTCGGCGAGCGGGACTTTGGGGAACTTCGGGCCGCTGCGATAATTGGGAGCGAAACCGCCCGTGTTGACCGTGACGTCACCCTGGGGAATGCGAGGAGAAAACCACACGTAACGCGTGTAGTTGCGGGCCCCTTTGCGGGCGGCTTCGAGGTAGCGGCGCTCGCCGGTTTCCTCGTAAAGTTCGAAGAGCTCCTTCCACTGCGGGCTGAAGGACGTCCAGAAAAACAAGCCGCGTGAATCAGGATCTTCGAAATTCGTCTGAACTGTGTCGATCCGCTGCTTCAGATAGTCGTCGGCATCGCGTTTCGCGCGCTCGAGCCACTTCCGGTCACCGGTCGCACGATACAGAGCGAGCGAGTTGGCCCAGAAATCGCCCCGCAACGGGGCCACGAGATTGAGCACGCGGGTTTTGCCGAAAAGGGACTCCGCAGACGAGAGGAAGAACGGCGTGCGATTGCCCGACATCTGGTAAAGCGTGCTGAACTCCGAGAGCGGAGCGCCGAGACCGCCGAGCCGGGCGGAGGCGGACTGGCCCTTGACCGTCGGGTCAGTGGTGAAAAGGAAACGTTCGCGGGAGACAAAAAACTCCGCGAGTGGCAGGGCGAGCCGGTTGAAGATTTCGCGGTTGTCGGTGACCATTGCGAGCGAGAGCGGATGCAGCGCGGAGACATTTTTAACGGAGCCCGGGACATCCGTATCGTAGGCGAAGCCGCGGAGGTCGGTGTTGAATTTCGCGTGGTCGCTTAGGCCGAATTCGAGCATGCGGTCAAAAGTGGCGTTGAGCGAGCCGAGGATGTTGTGGCGCACATCGGCGAAGCCGAAGAGCGTGCGCGCGAGCAGCTCCTGCGTCTGGTCGATGTTCTTGCGGACGACGACAAGGCGGTGGGAAAACTCAAAGCGGTCGCCGGCTTTCAGTTTGGAGCCCGCGCCGCCGAGGATGGGCGCGAATAGCATGGGCTGCGCCTGGCCTGCGCGATTGCGCAGAGCGACCCCGAAGCGGGAGGCGGCGAAGGTGGGCATGGGCTGGAAGGGAAGCTCCGCCGGGTCGGCCATCACGCCGACAGTCGTGCCGCCATGCCTGACCAGCGTGGTGGGAAGAGGGCAGCGCGCGGCTGCTTCGAGAAAGGAATCTTCGGGGAAGCGGCGCTCGGTGTAGACCAGTGGCTGCCAGAGTTCGTCGATCGCGGCCGGGTCGCAGGCGGGAGCACCGACATAGCCGAATGAATACCAGCCGGGCCTGGCGACCTCGGCCTGCAGGTTCAGGCGCGGCTGGCTGCCGTCATCCGGCACCACGAGTTCGGCCTTCAGCGTCACGCCGTCGGTCGGGGGAAAGGTCCAGATGATGCGGCCCGACTCCTCCCGTGCGCCGGTGGCGCGCAGGGTTAGAAGTTTCCCGGCGGCAAAGAGATTGGGTGAGCGATCCGCGCCGTAGAAACGATCCGAGTCGGGGTCGTAACCATCGGCCACATGTTCGTTGGTGACGACCGCGTCGGCCGGTTTTCCCCAGGTGAGCACATGGTAGGTCGAACCGGTGTCTCCGCTTTTCAGGCCGCCGTCCTTGTAACGCCCCCAGCGTGTTTCCAGGTTTGGATTATTCCCGGTCAGGAGAACGTTGAAAACCGGTGCAAACACTGCGCGGGCGCCGTCGGGACCGGTGACCTCGACCTCGCCGTTCAGCCGGAGCGTCAGGTGATGACCGGCGTTGCCGGGTGCGCCGCGCAGTTCGGACGAGAGGGTAGCGCCGATCGTGGTGATGACGGCCAGAAGGAGGACATTGAACAGACGAAGATAAAACGACATGGGGCAGGAAGGGGTGAGGGGGTCGGCAACAAATGGCTGCGCGCCCTGTTACTGACAAAGCCGGAGGCAGTCGACAGTTGAGCTTTCGCGGCGCAATCGCGCCTGCTCGCCCGGCGGGCGATGATGTGCGGCCTGGCGCCTCGCGGCCCCAGTCAACGGTATACCGGAGCGCCGCTTGCGGTGTTATCAGCCAAATGCTCTAATCTTTTCACCCGGGAAAGGAACCCCTTTTCCCTCCCCACCCCCCACTGTCACCGTGCTTATTGTCATGGCCAGATCATCGGACGAACTGCCGCATCCCCTTCCGCCGACTCGCGCAGGCTCAAACCAAGCCGCGCCGGCGCCAATTGAGAAACGGCACGAGGTCGCCATCGAGGCGACCGGTTTCGACACGGTCTCGTCGTGAAGTCCTGCTCACCATAGATCTTCATAACCCAAACACCAAATGACCCCACAATCCCTCATTCCCGCTTTGATAAATGGAAAGCGGTTTACCGTCCTGCGCATGGGCCTGGCGCTATTCGCGACCTTCGCTCTTGCCCTCGGCAGTCATGCTCAATCCCCGGCCGAGCCCTTGGGCGCGGTCCAGGGCACGGTGTCCAATGCGGTGAGCGGCGCTCCGCTCGGCCGGGCAAAAATTACCATCCGGGGCACCGCCCAGGAGGCTCTGACCGATGACGACGGCAGGTTTTATCTTCGGAGAGCTCCGGCCAAGGACATCGAGTTGGAAGTTTCCTACCTGGGCTTTGTGTCCCAAACGCTGCGGGTGACGGTGCCGCAAGGCGGTCTGGCTGCGCAGGATTTCCAGCTCAGTCGTGAAAGAACCGACCGTCGCGATCAGGAAGGCCCGACGCTTGTGCTGGATACGTTTCAGGTGGTTGCAGAACAGACGATGAGCGGTCAGGCGGTCGCGATGAACGAGCAACGCCATGCGGCGAATATCAAGAACGTGGTCTCGTTTGATGAGCTCGGCGACCGCGGCCAGGAAAACATCGGTGATTATGTGCGCTTCCTCCCCGGTGTTACCATTCTGGACGATGGAGAGAATCCCGGCCGGATCTCCTTAGGCGGATTTCCGGCGGAAATGTCCAATATCCAGATTGACGGTATGGACGTGGCGGCCACGGGCATTGGTCCGACCAGCAGCCGCGCTGCGGCGCTGCAGGACGTGCCGATCTTGAATATCGACCGCGTCGAGGTTTCGAAGGTGCCTACGCCCGACCAGCCGGCTTCCGGCTTGGGCGGTTCCATGAACCTGATCGCGAAGACCGGAGCGGGCCTCAAGCACCCGGTCGGCCGCTACCAGGTTTATATGAATTTCAACAACGTGGACGGATTGAATCTCAACGGCGGTTCGCGGCAGCCCCACGACCGGGCGTCGCCGGGCCACAAGGAACCCTCGTTCAGCCTGAGCTACGCCTTCCCGGTGGGGAAGAGCCTGTCAGTCAATCTCGGGGTGTCCCGCTCCTGGCGCCAGCGGCCGACGGACGACACGCCCTCGGAAGTCGCTTTCTGGAATTTAAGGAACACCTACATTACGACCGGAGCGCCCAAGGACTACGCGCTTGCGATCACGCAATGGCGCCAGGAGGCCTCGATTTCCCGGACCGAAAATCTCCAACTGGGCGTCGATTGGAAAATCTCCCAGAATGACACGCTCAGCCTGCAGGTTCAGCAACGGGCTGTGCTCGATAAAAAGGCCATGAGCTTCTTCACCTCGCGCGTTAACCTCAATTACGACGCGATCGGTAACGCGGATTATACCGAAAGCCGCGGCACCACCGGGCGTTTCGAAATGGGCACGCTCAATCCGTCGAACTATGATGCGACCACCGACACCAGCATGCTTTCACTACGGTATCAGCATCGTGGCCCGTTGTGGATCATCGACGGGTCGGCCTCCTACTCGGCCGCCGACCGCGAGCGCAGCAGCCTGGGCAAGGGCTACTTCAACGGGGTCTTGGCCAATGCCCTCAACGTCAATATCCGCGGAGACGGGATTGGGAAGAGTTCGAGCATCGGGCCGGAAACCTATACGATCACCCGCACCAACGGCACGGTGCTGGATCCCTACAACGCCGACAACTACACCTTGTCCACGGCCAATGAGGAGTATGCCCTTTACCAAACGGACCTGACGGCCGGACGCCTGAACGTCAGCCGCGCGATCGGCCGGAACCTCACGCTCAAGATCGGCGGCGCTTACAACCGTCTCGACAAGGACGATACCCGCCCGGTCAAGAACTACACCTTTGTCGGCCAGGCCGCCGGGCAGACCGCCGTCTCGCTGTATGACATCGTGGATGAATCCATCGACGTGAAGATGAACGGCAACCCGGTGCGCTGGATCAGCCCGGTGAAGGTCTATGACCTCTTCGTGGAACACCCGGAGTATTTCACGCTGAACACGACCCACATCCAGAACCGGGCGCAAAATTCCAAGCGAATGCTTGAGGACATCACGGCCGGCTATTTCCGGTTTGATCTGCGCTTGCTCTCCAACCGGCTGAACTTCACCGGCGGTGTCCGCTACGAGAAAACCGATCTCAAGGGCTGGAGCATGAAGCGCGACAACTTCGCCATCTACCAGCGCGATGCGGCGGGCAACTTGCTGCGCACCAGCGCCGGCGCGTTGATTCCCATCACCAACAACGCCGAGGAGCGGCTCAGGCTCATCAATCAGGAGCGCGCCCAGTTCGAGAGCCAAAGCTACGATGGGTTCTATCCCAGCCTGAACGCCAATTACGCGTTTAACGAAAACCTGGTGGTGCGAGCCGCCTACGCGAAGACGATCGGTCGTCCGGATGTGCAATACGTCGTGGCCGGGATCACGGTGCCGGTCCCCACCGACTCCAATCCGACCACGGCCCGCACCATCGTGGTCGGCAATCCCGGCCTGGAGCCCTGGACCGCGGATAGTTTCCATCTGTCCCTCGATTCCTATCATCTGAAGGGCGGCTTCGGCTCCGTCGGGGTCTATCACAAAAAGGTGAGCAACTTCTTCGCGCAACGCGGCCAGCCGACCACGGCGGCAACGCTCGAGGCCTACGGCATTCCGGAGGGAGACATCGATTATATGCTGGCCGACAACTACGTCCTGCGTCGTTGGGAAAATGTCGGCGACGCCACGCTGAACGGGGCCGAGCTGAGTTACCGGCAGGATTTGCTGTTCTTGCCGTCGTGGCTGCAGTTGACGCAGGTTTGGGTGAATTACACGCACCTGAAAGTGGGCGGCGCCAACGCAGAGGATTTCGTGGGTTTCAGCCCCGATTCCTTGACGGCGGGCTTGAACTACATCCGGCCGCGCTTCTCCGTCCGTCTGACTTGCGCTTATCAGGCTGAAACGAAGCGGGCGGAGGTGGTGGTCGTTCCCGGCACCTCGGTCGAGGGGTTCATCCCGCAGTCCACCTATGAATATCAAGCGGCCTACACTCGCTACGGGATCAGCGCGGAATACGCGCTGAGCAAGAAGCTCGCCCTCTACCTGAACTGGGACGACGTGTTCGCCAAGGATCGCCTGGTGTATCGCCGAGCGCCGGATACCCCGGCCTTTGCCCAAATCTACCAACGCTACGTCACCCCTTCATACATCGTGATAGGCGTGAAGGGCAGTTTCTAGCGCGAAGCGAAGCATCCAGAAGTTCAAAAACGGCATGCGCCTCGACCTGTCGCTGAACGTAAGCAACCTCTTTGACGATAAAGCGATGACCGTTGCTGGCTACTATCCTGAGGG
>JAQSDJ010000082.1 GCA_029945855.1 Lacunisphaera sp. | reverse complement strand
TCGAGCGTGCGGCTCATCCGGAGGATTCGCCCGACCAATTCCCGAGGTGCGAACACGTCCGCCCGGCTCACCGCTGGGAGGTTTGTAACGTAATACGTTACAAACCGGCTTGGGCTCAGACGGACTCGAGCAGCTTGTAGAGGCGGGCCACCATGGGGGTGGCGTCCTCAAGCATGCCCGCGGAAATCAGGGCGTTGTCGAGGATCTGCTCGGCGACGAGCTTGGCCTTGTCGGGCGACGCGGTGTGCGTCTCGAAGAGGCGCTTCATCACGGCGGACCGCGGGTTGATCTCGAGGTTCACCTTTTGCGGCAAGTCGGCGCCGTCCTTGTTCATGGCCTTCATCATGCGGCGCATGTGGGCGGACATGAACTTGTCGGCGTTGATCGCGAGGGCGGGGGAGTCCACGAGGCGGTCGCTGGCCTTCACCTCGGCGACGCGCTCGCCGAGCGTTTCCTTGAGCCAGGTGGTGAGCTTCTTCGTGTCGTCCTCGCTGAGCGCGCCTTCGGGCTTGGGGATATCGGAGAGCTTCACGTCGCCGTGGTCGGCCGCGAGGAGCTTCTTGCCGTCGAACTCGCGGACGTTGTTCATCACGTATTCGTCGACGGGCTCGTAGCAGAAGAGCACCTCGAGGTTGCGGGCCTTGAAGGCCTCCAGGTAGGGGCCGCTCTCGATCGTCGCGCGGTTGGCGCCGACGAGGTAATAGATCTCCTTTTGGTCGGCGCCCATGCGCGAGACGTAATCAGCCAGGCTGGTGGCCTTGGTCTTCTCGGTCAGCGACGACTCAAAGCGGAGCAGCTTCACGAGCTGGTCCTTGTGGGTGTAATCCATCGCGGCGCCCTCCTTGAGGAAGATGCCGAACTCGGCGTAGAACTTGACGAAGGCCTCGGGACGCTGCGTGGCCTCCTCGTCGAGGAACTTCAGGAAGCGCTTGGTGATGACCTTGCCCAGTTTCTCGAGGAGGCTTTTGTCCTGCATCGACTCGCGCGACAGGTTGAGCGGAAGATCCTCGCAGTCGACGACGCCCTTGAGGAAACGCAGCCACTCGGGCAGCAGGTCCTTCGGCGCGGCGTCGATGAGCACCTTGCGGCAATAGAGCGCGACGGACGGCTCGAGGCGGGCGAAGCCGAGTTTTTCGGTGTTCTCCTGCGGGACGAAGAGCAGGGCGTTGATCGCGAGCGGGGCGTCGGCGCTGAAATGCAGGCGCAGGCTCGGGTCCTCGAAGGCGTGGGACTGGAACTTGTAGAATTCGTTGTATTCCTCGTCCTTGATCTCGTTCTTGCTGCGGAGCCAGAGCGCCTGGACGGTGTTGATGTGCTTTCCGTTCAGGTTGATCGGGAACGAGACAAACGCGCTGTAGCGCTCGAGGATCTCCTTGATGCGGCTTTCCGTGGAAAACTCGGCACACTCGTCCTTCAGCTCGATGACGATCTTGGAGCCGCGGCTGAGGCCCTCGGTCTCCTCGATCTCGTAGGTGCCGGCGCCGGTGCTGGTCCAGACGTGGCCGGGCGCGGCGGCGTGACGGGAGTGGGAGTAGACCTTGACGGACTTCGCGACCATGAACGCCGAGTAGAAGCCGACGCCGAACTGGCCGATGAGGCTGGTATTCTTCTGCTCGCCCTCGCTGAGGGCCTTGAGGAAGGCCTTCGAGCCGGAGTGGGCGATGGTGCCGAGATTCTCGACCAGTTCTTCCCGGGTCATGCCGATGCCGAAATCCTGGATCGTCAGGGTCTTCGCCTGGTCGTCGCTGGTGATGTTGATCTCGAGCTTCTGCTGGTCGTCAAACAGGTCCTTTTCGGTCAGCTGGATGTGCCGGAGCTTTTCCAGGGCGTCGGAGGCGTTGGACACCAGCTCGCGGACGAAGATTTCCTTCTCCGTGTAGATGGAGTGGGTGACAATATCGAGGAGCTGGGCGATCTCGGCTTGGAATTCGAATTTCTGCGGTGTGGTGGTGGACATGGGGAGGAAGGGAGGAGTGAGAGTGAAAGTGAAAGTGGAGGGGGACCCGCCGTCGCCCGGTGGGCTATGGCGAGGCAAGGAATGATAGGGGCGGTCAACTTACCGGGCGGCCCGGAAAAATCAAGGGGCAGGTGGATTGATGTAGGGCCGGTGCTCGCCGCCGGGCCATTTGGGCAGGCGGGGTGCGGTCCGCCGACAAGCGGCGACCCTAAAATTCGAGGCGAAAGGTCCTATTTGATCCGGATTTCGACGATTTCGGGTTTTTTGCCGTCGCGGGTCTGGATGAGGATCTCGAACTCCTTGGCGCCGCGGCCGAAGCCGCTCGCCTGGTTGTTGATGTATTGGCGGTAGGCGGTGCCCTCGACCCGGTAACGGCCGGTCCAGCCGGGCACCGGGTCGGGATTCTGCAGGGAAATGTCCGAGCTGACCACCGCGCCGATGTTGGAGTGGGGATCGTCCTGGTATTTGAAATACACGTGGGCCCGCTCTTCGGCGAATTTGGCCACGGTCGCGAGGGTCTCGTCGGTCCTGACGGCGGTATGCTCGGCGACCTTGACGTTGAGGTTTCGATTGGCGGCGCGGGCAGCCTGGGCGTCCTCCTCCGCCAGCTTCTGCCGGCGCTCGGCATTCTCGGCGGCTTTTTTCCGGTCGGCCGCCTCCTGTTGTTTCTCAGCCTCCTGTTCCTCCTTGGTTTGCTGCGGGGTCAGCTCCTTCAGGCGGGCGCTGACGTCAGCGGGCAGCAGCGAGGTGCGCAGGCTGATCAGCTCCTTGTTGGCCTGCAAAATGACGGTGCCGGCCGTGGTGTTGAAGCTTTTCACGGCCACGTCGGTGAACAGCATGCCGTCCTTCAGGCGCAGTTCCTTGTAGGGCAGGTTAACTTCGACGACGACGGCGGAAACCTGGATGGCCAGCAGCGAGGCGAGAGACAGGAGGAGTCGGCGGATCATGGGGGCAAGTTAGGTGGGCGGGCGCGTTTCGCAAGCGCGGGGGACGGGTGGGGCGACTCGTCCCGACGAGCCGTTTCGACAAGCTCAAGGCCCCGAGCGGGTCGAGGGGCCGCGGCTCATCCGGAGGATTCGCCCTACCCCAAAGCCTACGGCGTGAACGCCTGCAGCGGCACGAGCCGCACGGGGCCGAGGAGGCCGGAGGGTTGCAAGGCCCAGGCGGAGGCGTCGAAGGGCCGGTAGTTGATGTTCACGAAGTTGATTTCGTGCATGATCTTCCAGTCGACCTTGCGCCGGTCCAGGTCGCGGATGCGGTTGGCCGCGAGGTTGGTGACCTCGAGCGCGAGGACGTTTTTGCCGGGCTGCAGGAGGGCGCCGATCCGGGTTTGCATCGGCAGCGACCAGACCACGCCGGCGTCCTGGCCGTTGACCGAGACGCGCGCGCTTTCACGCACATCGCCCAGGTCGAGGAGCCAGTCGTCGGCCTTCGTGCCGGCGGGCAGCTCGAATTCAATCTCATAGCGGGCGGTGCCGCCGAAACGCTCCCACTCGCCGCCTTGGGCGGTCCAGCTGCCGAAGCCGGGTTGGACGAACGCTGGCGGCAGTTCCGGCCCGCCGCGCACCGCGGTGACCTTCCAGTCGCCGTCGAG
>JAQSDJ010000081.1 GCA_029945855.1 Lacunisphaera sp. | reverse complement strand
CTTGGTGTCAGACCGTGTTTGACGACACCTCTTAACTTAACTAAGTATTACTAGTTCGAAGCGCCGCGCCGGATCGCTGAACAACCGCCACGCCTGCTCGCCATCCTCGGCTTGCACCGCGGTGTGCTCCGGGAGTGTGGCGATGAGGCAACCCAGAGGGTGCGACAGGTCAGGTCGTCATCGGCCACGAGAATATTCATAGCGGTTCGTGCCTCTCATCGGCACGCCCCGGGCATTGTTTAATGGCTGGGGCGCAGGACCCGCTCAGGACCCGTTGGGGTCAGGTCAAGCGGAGGCCGGGCGATAAACCCGGGGAGCCGCGCCGGCTGGTTTGCGTGCCGCCGGAGCGGAGAGGCGCGGGCTGACAATGGCCGGTTCCGGGTCGGTCGGGCCTCCAGTGCCGCTGATGATCCTCTGCAGGTCCTGCACGGCTTCATTGAGAATGGCGGCCTGGGCATTGAGTTCCTCGGCGGCGGCGGCGCTTTCCTCGGCAGCGCCGGCGTTGGACTGAACCACCTTGTCCATCTGGCTGACGGCGGTGTTGATCTGCTGGACCCCGTCGTTCTGCTCCCCACTGGCGGTGGCGACCTCGCCGATGAGCGCGTCGACCTGGCGGACCTTGTCCACAATTTCGCCGAGCCGCGCGGCCACCTTGCCGCTGATCTCCACGCCCAGCGCGGCCTTGCCGATGGCGGCTTCGATCTTGCCGGCCGTTTCCTTGGCCGCGGTGGCGGAGCGCTGCGCGAGACTGCGCACTTCCTCGGCGACGACGGCGAAACCGGCGCCGGCCTCGCCGGCGCGGGCGGCCTCGACCGCCGCGTTCAACGCGAGGATGTTCGTCTGGAAGGCGATCTCGTCGATCGTCCTGATGATCTTGGCGATGTCGTCGCTCGAAGTCTTGATGTCCTTCATCGCCGAATCCATCGCCTGCATGTCGCTGGCCCCGGTGTCGGCGGCCGTGCGGGCCTGACGCGTCAGCTCGTTGGCGCGGCTGGCGTTCTCGGCGTTGCGCTTCGTCATGGAGGACATTTCCTCCAGCGAAGAGCTGGTTTCCTCCAGACTGGCGGCCTGCTCGCTCGCGCCCTCGGCGAGCGACTGGCTGGCGCTCGAGACCTGGTTGGCGGCGGAGGCGGTCTGGCTGGCCCCGGCGTCCAGCTTGGCCGTCACGTCCAAAATCGGGCGCGTGATGCCGCGGGCGACGATGAAGCCGACCACGGAGGCGAGCACGGCGATGGCGCCGGCCACGATCATGATCCAGCGGAAAAGGGCGGCCTGGGCGCTGGCGATATGGGCCCGCACATCGGCAAAGTCATCCTCGTAGGCGCCGGCGCCGATGACCCAATTCCATGCCGGAAAGCTGGTGATCGCGGTGAGCTTGGTGCGGGCGACCGACTCACCGGTGTTTTTCCACGGATATATCTCGGTGTCCACCGACCCGTCGCGGGTGGCGAGACCCTTGGTGATGATGCTTTGGATGAACGGCCGGCCGTCAGCGTCCTTGGCCTCCCAGATGTTTTCCCCGTCCCGCTTGCCCCCGGCGGAAACCAGGTAGTGGCCGCGCTGTGTGCCTTGGCCGCCGAGCACGAAAACATAGCCGGTCTTGCCGACTTTCATCCGGATGATGGCGTCTTGCAGTTCCCGGTTGATCGTGGCGAGGGGAATGCCGACATAGAGCATCCCGATGACGCGGGCCTGGGCGGCATCCCAGATCGGCTCGTAGGCGGCGGCATGCCAGTCATTCACCACGAAGGCGCGCCCGCGGTAGGTTTCGCCGCGCAGCACGCTTTGGATCACGGTGTTGTCCGCTCCATCGGCCCCCTTGGCGGGGATGTAGGTGCCGAGAGCCCGGGTGCCGTCGGTCTTGAGCACGCTGGTGCCGACCCGGAGCATGTCGCCCGCCTCGTTCATGCGCTGGAAGATGGTGCAAAAGCTGCCCGTCAGCCGGCGGACATCATCGACGACCGGACTGGGTTCGGTCGCCGCGGAGGATTGCCCCAGCCAGCGGGAGCCGAGCAGCACCTTGGGCAGACTGGACGCAGCCGGCTGACTGGTGATCTGGTTGACCGCCGACCAGGCCACGCTCTCGTCGGCCAGCCGGACGCCGCCGGCCTCCGTGAGCAGGTCGCGCGCGACGCCCAGGTTGCGGGTGAGTTCCTTCTGGTTGCGCGATTCGGTGCCGACGCACAACAGGTAGACACTGTTGGCGATCTTGCTCGCTTCGCTGAACGCCTGCTGGCGAACGACACCACGCACGTTTTCCTCGAGGTGGCGGTTCTGGATGAGCATAGTCACCAACACGGCCGCCAAGGCGGCGAGCACCGGAACAATCGTCAGCAGGGCGATCTTGGTGCCGACGTTCAAACGGGAGAGAACTTTCAGGATTTTCATGGGCGGGGCAGGTTTCGGATAGCGGCAAGCCGGCGGGATTGAGCTCAGGCGGCCCGGGTGAGGGCCTGCATCTGCTCGGGGGCGACGACGCGGTCGATGTCGAGGAGGGTCTTCACCTGGCCCTTCACCTTGGCCATGCCGAGGAGATAGGTGGTGTCGATCTTCGCGCCGAAGTCCGGCGTCGGCTCGATCTCCGCACTGGTGAGGTTCACGACCTCCTCGACGGCGTCGACGATGAGACCCATCTGCACGGTCCGCTCCGCGGACAGCCGCACCTGCACCACCACGATGCACGTGCGCTCGGTGAACTCGGCCTGCAGGCCGAACTTCACGCGCAGGTCCACCACCGGGATGACGCGGCCGCGCAGGTTGATCACGCCCTTCACGAAGCCGGGCATCCGGGGCACGGTCGTGATCTTTTGCAGGCGGATGATCTCGCGGACCTTGAGCACGGCGATGCCGTAGGACTCATGGTCGAGGACGCCGGTCAGGTATTTGCCGGCGGTGGTGGGCCCGCCGGCGGGATTCAGGGTGGCGGAGGAAGTGCTCACGGGTCAGGCGTCCTTGAAGAATTCATTGGCGGCGCCGACACCGCTGGCGACCAGCTGGCGGGGGGCGGCGGTCCGCGGCGACGGCGGCACAACCTTGGTTCCGTTGGACCGGACCGGGGCCTGCACAACGGGGCGCTTGTGCGCGGCGGCGGCGGCCGGGCGGTTCGCAGCCATCCGTTCGACCACAGCACCGGTGACGAGCCGCTGCAAGTCGCCCACGGCGTCGTTCAGCAGCACGGCCTGGGCGTTGAGCTCCTCGGCGGCGGCGGCACTTTCCTCGGCGGCGCCGGCGTTGGACTGGACGACCTTGTCCATCTGGCTGACGGCGGTGTTGATCTGCTGGACCCCGTCGTTCTGCTCCCGGCTGGCGGTGGCGACTTCGCCGATGAGGGCATCGACCTGGCGGACCTTGTCCACAATCTCGCTCAAGCTCTTGGCCACCTTGCCGCTGATCTCCACGCCCTGGGCGGCCTTGCCGATGGCAGCTTCGATCTTGCCGGCCGTTTCCTTGGCCGCCGTGGCGGAACGCTGCGCGAGACTGCGCACTTCCTCGGCGACGACGGCAAACCCGGCGCCGGCCTCGAGGCTCTCCGCCACCCCCATGATCGGCCGCGTGATGCTGCGC
>JAQSDJ010000080.1:39713-45707 GCA_029945855.1 Lacunisphaera sp. | reverse complement strand
GAGGGCTGGACGGTGGCCCGCACCCAGCTTCCCGACCTGATCCTGTGCGACATCAACATGCCAGGGAAGAACGGCCACCGGTTCCTCGACGATATCCGCGCCGACCCGGCGCTAGCCAACTGCCAGTTTGTCTTCATGACCGGCAACACGGTCTTCGCCCATCCGCGGGCGGGCATGAATCTCGGCGCGGACGATTTTCTTCTCAAGCCTTTCACCCTGGAGGCCCTCCGCGCGTGCATCTCGGCCCGGCTGCGGCGCCGAGAGATCAGCCAGCAACAGGAGGCCATCATCGTCAACGAGCTCCGCGCCACGCTGCACAAGTCGATGCCGCATGAATTCTTCACGCCGCTGAACGGCATCCTCGGCTATGCGGAGATGCTGGACCAGGATCTGTCCACTATGGCGCCGAAGGAAATGCGGGCGTCGGTGCAGGGCATTCTCCTGTCGGGGCGCCGGCTGCACCGCACGCTGCGCAACTACCTCTTCACCCTCGACCGGCTCAATCCGGATTCCGGCGTGCCGTTCCCGGTGCTCTCAACGGCCACCGTGGTCCAGCTCTTCGAGCGAGGCGCCCGGGCCGCCCTTGACCGGCACCCGGACCGCCGGGCGGACCTCACCCTCGAGCTGGCGCCCACGTCGCTCTCGGGCGGGCCGCAGGAACTCACGCTCCTGGTCGAGGAACTGGCGGACAACGCCTTCAGCTTCTCCAAGCCCGGCACCCCCGTGCGCCTGGCTGCGCAGCGCCACGGGGCGGACCTGCAGGTGACCGTCACCGACTGCGGCCGCGGCATGACCGCGCACCAGCTCAAGACCATCGGGGCCTTCCGGCAGTTTGAGCGCCCGACCTTCGAGCAGCAGGGCCTGGGCCTGGGCTTGTTCATCGTCCGCCGGCTCGGCGGCCGGCTGGAAATCACCAGCCTGCCCGGACAGGGGACGACGTTCGTCGTCTCCCTGCCGGCCTACGCCGAACCCGCGTCCGGCGGACCCGTGCCGACCGCCCGGGAGGAGAAGGACCCGCGATGAAAGGCCGGACCTTTGCCGAGATCTACGGTGAGCGCACGGGCTTGGCCCCGGCGGAGCTGAACCGCGTGCTGTTCCTCCGGACCCTGTATCCCGCGGCCCGGTTGATCGCCGGGCTGGTGCGCTGGCTGAATCCGCGTCATTTCATCGCCGACTACGAATTCTGCGAGGACGTTGGCAACCTGCGCAGCCTGGAAGATTTCTCCCTCGCGCTGGGCAGTTACCTCGAGCACCCGGCGAACCGGGGTTTCCTCCGGCGGCGGCTGCGGATCCGCGTCTCCGCGCGCCGCATGCTGCAGATCGTCCGCACCGTGTTTGCGCCAAACGGCCGGGTCACCGCGCCGTCGGCCGCCGGCAACACCTTCGAGCCGTTCGACCATCCCGGGCGGTCACCCTGAACCGCGGCGGCCGGAGCTCACTTCACCGGCAGGCGGGTCGAGGCGACGTTGCCGGCCTTGTCGTAGAGCAGGATCTCCACCGAGGTCGCACCCGCGGCGCGGGCCTCGGGGAACTCGGCGACAAACTTCTCCTTCCGGCCGTCGAGAATCCCGTCCACGGGATGGGCCAGCGTCTCGCGGACGCCGTTGTTGAGCACAAATTCCGCGCCCTCGATGAGCGACAGCGTGTCGGTGCCCTCGATGGCGATCCGCAGCTGGCCGTCGGAGCGGCTGACCTGCGCCGCCCCGATCACAGGCGGCGTGCGGTCCACCAAGAGGGCGTCGGTCTCGAACGTGTGTTTCAGCCGCTGCGCCTCCGGCCGGGGGCTTTGCTCGCTGGTCGCCAACCGCGTGAGATAGAGCCCCTCGGCCAGGCTGCCGGTCTCGAACTGGACGTAAGTGTCCGTCGTGTTGACGGCGAGATCGGTCCAGGTGTCGGAATTGTCCGGCCGGATGGAGAAGGTGTAGGCGAGGTTGTCATCGTCCGGATCGCTGACGGTCCAGTAGACGAGCTGCACGCCGGGCTGCGGCACGATCTGGCTGTTGAGCAGTCCCTTGCGCCGGTCGGCGGCGGTATCGACCTCGCGGGAGCCGGGGAAGAGCACCTGGGTGAGGGTGGTGCTGGCACTGGGCGGTGTTTCACCCGCGGGGATCAGGCCGAGGCCGGGAGCCAGCATGCGGAAATCCGTCAGCCCGGGCCGGCGGTTCTGCGGCTGGGAATAGAGGGTGGCCTTGTCGATCTGGAAGTCGGGAGCGCCTCCCGACACCGTGAGGCGGAGCCGGACGTAACGGCCGCGGAGACCGTCCGCGGCAAACGCGCCGTCGCGCAGCTTGAGCTCGGTCCATGGGCTCCAGCCCTCCAGTTCGTCGCTGCCGAAATTCGTGCGCACCTCGAGCTTCAGGAATTTTTCCTCAATCCCACGCAGCCGGGCGAAGCGGACGGCGCCCAGTTCCCCGGGTTGGCCGAGGTCGAGACGCTTGGTTTCCAACACCCTCGCCGGGGCGGGACCGAAGGCCAGCAGGGCGAGACCGGGGGCGTTGTTGCGGATGAGCAGAAAGCGGCCGTCACCGAGCGGGGCGAGGTCGTTGAGCTGGGCCGAGGCGCTGCCCGCAAAGGTCAGCGAGCGGCGCGCGACCGGGTCGTAGCCGAACGCGTCACCCATCTCGCCGGCGGTGAGCAGCAGCCAGTCCTGGTGCCGCGCGAGGCGGTAGAGTGCGATGCCGCTTTTACTGACGACGCCCTCGGGAAATCCGTCAGGCGGAAAACGCACGACGCTTGAGCGGCCGGTGAAGGCAGGTTTGTCCTCGAGCTTGGGCATGACGGGCGTCTCCTTCTCCTTGGCGGGATCGGGCTTCGGATCGGCCGGCTTGCCGATGCGCAGGGCATCACCGGGCGTGTGCACCAGGGCGGCGTAGAAGCTGCCGTCGTCCAGCGGCAGCAGGTCCACCACCTCGGCGTCGCGGTTTTCCTGCAGGATGAGCGGCGCGCCTCCGGCGGCGGCAAAAGCGTAGAGGTTGCCCTTGGGCGAGGAGCCGGCGATGACGCGGCCGTCGGTGAGGCGCGCCAGCCGGCGGACGTTGCGGTCGCGGATCTCGCCGAAAAGGGTGACGCCCTTGTCGGCGAGCAGCTTTTCGTCGCCCGCCTTGCCCTCGCCTAGTCCGGCCTTGGCCAGCAGCTTGAGGTCAAGCCGGTAGATTTTTCCAGGATTGCCGGTGGCGGCGAGGACGCCGCCGTCGGGCAGCAGGAGAAAATCGAAAACCGAGTCCGCCGGCAGCGGGACGCGGGCGAGGTTTTTTCCGCCCTTGACGAGGTAGATCGCGGCGGTGGGCGAGGTGCCCACGAGCAGGGTGCCGTCGGCCAGCGGCAGCACGGCCATAGCCTGCGTCTCGGCGACGTCGGCGACCTCGCGCACGGTGTAGCTGGCATCCTTGGGCTGGAACGCGACCTCCTGCACCTTGCCTTCCGGACCGGTGCCGACGACGAATTGGTTCTTCCCGGCGGGCTTGAGCACCCAGAGGATCTCGCCGAGCTTCGGCCCGTCGAGGTCGGTGAACACCGGGCCCGCGAGCACGCGACCGTCGGAGCGGGTGGCGAGGCCCTTGAGGTTGCGGCTCGCCACGTCGCGGCCGAAATCAATCTCGAGGGACCTGGTGAGCGGGTCGGCGCGAAGGCCGAGGCCGGTCACCACGAAACACACGAAATACACGAAAGGAGAGGAGGGGCGGAAGGACATGATTGGTGATGGATTTGTCATCCTGAGCGAAGCGAAGAATAACAAACATGGGAAGCAGCCGGCTCAATCCGTGATCACCAGCGGCCGGCGGACGAGGATGTTGAAGAGCCGGCCGGGCAGGACGCGCTGCTCCCAGAGGGTCTCGACGGCCTCCTTGCGCTGGAAGCGGGCTTCGTCGGCCTGGCGGGCGATGCGCTCCAGCGAGCCGGGCATGTCGGGCGTGGTCGCGCGCTGGTCGGTCATCAGCCGCGCCTTCTCGACGACGGCGAGGTAGAGTCCGTCCGACTGGCGAAAATCGCGGAGGGCGGAGATATATTCCTCGAAGCTGCGCAGCTGCGCGACCGGCACGGCGCGGGCCCGGCCGGTGAATTCGTCGAGCGCGGGCCCGGTGGTGAGGACAACCTCGAGTTGCTTGCCGGCCCACTCGGGCGGCACGGTGAAGCTGACGGTCTCGGTCGCGGACTCGTTCTGGAAACCACGCCAGCCGATCGTGACGGTCAGCGGAGAACCCGGGGAAGCCTCGGCGCGCGACACCTGCATCTGCTCGATCGTGCCAGATGGCGTCTCGGGGGTGTCCTCGATGCTGAAGCGGATCCGCTCGGGGAAGACGCGCTCATAGGGATTGAAGAGCCAGAGGGAGAGGTTGCCGACAAAATCGCCGAGACCCTGCCGGAAGCCCTGCGGGCCGGGGTAGAGCTGGCTCAGTTCCACCGGGGCGGAACCGGGGAAGCTGACCGTGGTGGTCACCTTGAAACCCTGGGCGAGGCCCGACTCGTTCGAGCCCATGACGGCCTGGGCGAGGCCGGTGGCGGCAATGGTCGGGAGCACCTGCTCGTTGCGCACGACCTCGAAGTGGAGCGACTTGCGGTTGAGCCGCGCGGGGAAATCGATGTCCACCGGCACCATTGCGGGCTTGCGGCCGAGTTCGCCGTAAATGCCGGAGAGGCGGTCCTGGCTGAAGGAGCCGATGATGCCGCCGGTGTTGCTCAATTTGATGGAATTATACTGGCTGGGCAAAATCGTGACGATCTCGGCGGAGGCCATGGGCAGCTCGGTGGCGCCGAGCGAGAGCATCGGATGGCCGAAGGCGAGGATGCGGTTGCCGTCCACGTAGGAGACGGTGCCGGTGCCGGCGAGGCTGATGTCGCCCACGGCGAGGGCCACGGCGACGACATCGCCCGGGCGGAGCGATTTCGGCGGGGCGGAATCAGGCGCAGGGTTGTCGGAGCCGCCGTCGTTGCCCCCGAGGGCGTTGACGCTGAGGCCAAGGGCGGCGAATTGCGGCTCGAGCAGCGCGGCGACGTCGGGGGCGAGGCCGCCGAGGGAAAAGGCGGGCGTGATCGCGGTGAACGGCGCGGGCGCCGCGACGGGGCCGGTGGCGCGCGTGTTGCCGCGATCGCCTTTGACCGGGATCGGCGTGGGGACGAAGCTGTCGCGGCCCGGCGGCAGGGTGCTGACCTCCAGCATGTCGCTGATGGGCGTGAACCCGGCGTAGCGGACGGTCTCGAAACGCTGGATCTGGTAGGCGAGCACGCCGGCGAGCTTGCCGCCGATGTAGAGCGGGCTGCCGCTCATGCCGGCGACGGCGCCCATATTCTGCACACGCGGGTCGGTGAGTTCGCACAGGATCATGCTCTTGCCCGGCCCGAGGGCGTTGCGGAGGATGCCGGTGACCTGCACGGTGAACGGCTCGGAATCGCGGCCTTGGAAGACGGTCCAGACCTCGCCCTTCATGCCCGGCTGCAGCTCGGCGAGCGGGATCAGCGGCGCATTTACCGGGACGGCCGACAGGTCCAGCGCCAAGGTTGCGAAGACCGCTAAGCAGGCGAATTTAAAGGCTGGCCGCATGGTGGTGTAACGAAGCTACCTTGGCGTTCTTAGCGAGTTTTCTATGAATTAGAGACCTTTAATGGCCCCCGAGATGACCTCGCAAGCCCGGTCGATGGCGGCGCCCTCGTGGGCGGTGCTCAGGAACCACGACTCGTAGGCGCTGGGCGGCAGGTAGACGCCGGCGTCGAGGCAGGCACGGAAGAAGCGGCCAAAGAGCTTGGCGTCGGAGGACAGCGCCGTGGGCATGTCGCGCACCGGGGTGGGCGTGAAAAACAGGCTGAACATCGAGCCGCATTGCGGGGCCTGCAAGGGAAGGCCCTTGGCCTGCGCGGCGGCGGTCGCAGCGGTGACGACCTGCCGGCCGAGGGCGTCGAGCTTGAGATAGGGATTGAGTTCCTCGATCAGCTTGAGGCTGGCGATGCCGGCGGCCATGGCGAGAGGGTTGCCGCTGAGCGTCCCGGCCTGGTAGACCG
>JAQSDJ010000080.1:26482-39703 GCA_029945855.1 Lacunisphaera sp. | reverse complement strand
CGGGCCGAGGGGCGCGAGATAATCCATGATGTCGGCCCGGCCGCCAAAGGCACCCACGGGCAGGCCGCCGCCGATGATCTTGCCAAGGGTGGTGAGATCGGGGGTGATCTTCTCGAGTTCCTGCACGCCGCCGCGAGCGAGGCGGAAACCGGTCATGACTTCGTCGAAGATGAGCAGGGCGCCGTGCCGGGCCGTGATCTGGCGGAGGAACGGGAGATAACCGGCGTCGGGCTTGATGAAGCCGACGTTGCCGACGTAGGGCTCGACGATGATGCAGGCGATTTTCTCCGGATTGGCCGCAAAGGCGGCCTCGAGGGCGGCGGTGTCGTTGTAGGGGAGGACGATGGTTTCCAGGGCGAACGAGGCCGGCACGCCGGCGCTGTCGGGATTGCCGTGGGTGAGGGCGCCGGAGCCGGCCTTGATGAGCAGCGAGTCGCTGTGGCCGTGGTAGCAACCGGCGAACTTGATGATCTTGTCGCGCTTCGTGAACCCGCGCGCGAGCCGGATGGCCGACATGGTCGCCTCGGTGCCGCTGTTGCACATGCGGACCTTCTGGATCGAGGGGAAGAACTTTACGATGAGCTCGGCCATCTCGACCTCGTAGGGATTCGGCGTGCCGAAGGACGTGCCGTTTTCCAGGGCGGCGGCGATGGCGGCCTTGATGCGGGGGTGGTTGTGGCCGTGGATGGCCGGGCCCCAGGTGCAGACGAAGTCGATCAGCTCGCGACCGTCGGCCGTGGTGAGCTTCGCGCCTTGGGCGGATTTGGTGAAGAACGGCGCGCCCCCGACGGAGCGGAAGGCGCGGACGGGGGAGTTGACGCCGCCCGGGATGAGCTGAAGCGCGCGGGCGAAGAGGATTTCGGAGGGAGTCATTGTTTAACCACTAATGCACACTAATGGGACACTAATTCAGAGCACAAAACGCTTCCATTCCAGTTTGGGGAATGAGCCAAAGTTAATGAGGTAGCCGACCTGTTTCCCAGTGGCGCGAAGATAGTTGATGAGCTGGGCCTCGTGCTCTGCGAGGAGGGCTTTGACGGCCTTCAATTCAACCACGATCTCGCCGATCACGATCAGGTCGGCCTCGTATTGCTTTTTCAGGAGCTGCCCTTTGTAGAAAAGCGCGAGCTTGGGTTTAGAGACATAAGGAATGCCCCGCTGGGTTAGCTCAAGTTCAAGACTCTCGTGATAGACTTCCTCGAGAAAACCGTGGCCCATCTCGTTATAGACATCAAAAACGGCGGCCATGAAGTCATAGCCCTCCTGTTGATACAGTCCGGTCGGTGTGGTCATCTGACGTCTCCATTAGTGGCCCATTAGTGTGGATTAGTGGTGACAAAATCAGCTCACGTATTTCTGGACAATCGGGATGCGGCGGCCGACGCCAAAGGCGAGGGGGGTGATCTTCAGGCCGGGGGCAGCCTGCTTGCGCTTGTATTCGTTGAGATCGACCTTGCGGGCGACGTCGGTGACCACGGCCGCGGCGAAACCGGCGGCGATGAGGTCGCGGCGGGAATGGCCTTCCTCGACGTAGCTCTTCAGGATGGCATCGAGCATGTCGTAGGGCGGCAGGCTGTCCTGATCGGTCTGGTCCGGCCGCAGCTCGGCGCTCGGCGCCTTGTCGATGGAGCTGGCGGGAATGATTTCCTTGTTCCGGTTGATCCAGCGGGAGAGGGCGTAGACCTGGGTCTTGAACACGTCGCTGATGACGGCGAGGCCGCCGCACATGTCGCCGTAAAGCGTGCAGTAACCGACGGCCAGCTCGCTTTTGTTGCCGGTGGTAAGCAGCAATGCGCCGAACTTGTTGGAGATGGCCATGAGCAGCAGGCCGCGCGCGCGCGCCTGGATGTTTTCCTCGGCGATGTCGCGCGGCCGGCCGGCGAACAGCGGGGCGAGCGTCTTTTCCCCGGCGGCGACGACCTCGGCGATCGAGAGCGTCTGGTATTCGATGCCGAGATTTTTCGCGATGGCGGCGGCGTCGTCGCGGCTGTGCTGGCTGGAGATGACCGACGGCAGGCTGACGCCGATGACGTTCTGCGGCCCGAGCGCCTCGGCGGCGATGACGGCGGTGAGGGCGGAGTCGATGCCGCCGGAGAGACCGAGCAGGGCTTTCTTGAAGCCGGTCTTCTGCGCATAGTCGCGCACGCCGAGCACGAGGGCGTCGTAGATGTCGGCGAGTTCCTCCTGCTGGAAGGTAGGGTGAAGGGAGGCGGGACTAGTAGTCCCGCATTTGCTGGCTGCGTCGCCTGAAACCCGCGGGACTGATAGTCCCGCCTCCAGGGATGTATCCACGACCCGCAGTTCCTCGCGGAAGGCGGCGAGGCCGGCGATGACTTGGCCCGACGCGTCGCAGACGACGCTGCGGCCGTCGAAGATCAGCTCGTCATTGCCACCGACGGAATTGCAGTAGACCGCCGGGCAGCCACAGGCGCGGGCGACGTCGGCCACGAGCGAGTGGCGCAAGCCGCCCTTCCCGGCGTTCCAGGGACTGGCGGAAAGGTTGACCAGCACGTCGACCTTGCGGGCGGCCAGCTGCTTGACCGGGTCGTGTCCGTTATAGAGCCGGCGCGTGGAGATCATCGGATGCGTCCAGATGTCCTCGCAGATGGTGACGCCGACCTGGCAGCCGCCGACCGGCACCACCAGCGGCTCGTTCACCGGCTCGAAATAGCGGTCCTCATCAAAGACGTCATAAGTCGGCAGGAGGCACTTGCGGGCGGAGGCGGCGATCTTGCCCGACTGACAGAAGGCGGCGGCATTGTAGGACGTGCGGCCCAGGCCCGAGGTGTTCGCCTCGGTGTAGCCGATCAGCGCGGGCACGGAGCCGATCTCCTTCGCGATCTCGCGCGTGGCCTGCTCGACGTCGGCCACGAAGCGCTTCTTGAACAACAGGTCGCGCGGCGGGTAGCCGCAGACCACGAGTTCGGGAAACAGCACCAGTTCGGCGCCCTGGGCGACCAGCGTGCGGTAGGCGTCGAGGATGAGCCGGCTGTTGCCGGCGAGGTCGCCGACGATGGTGTTGATCTGGGCCAGGCCGATGCGCATGGGAGGACGGCACAACATGAGGCCAAAGTGCTGGACTGCAACCCCAAGCCGTGGATTCCGCTAGCCCAAGGCGCAAATAACCGCCTACTGTGCCGGGCCATGTCCGCCCATCCTGTTTCCCGCCTGATCCTCGCTTCCGCCTCGCCGCGACGGAAGGAGCTCCTTGCGTCCCTCGGGGTGCCCTTCGAAATCATTCCCGCCGAAGTGACGGAGCACGAGGCGCCCGACGCCGACCCGCGCGAGATGGTGCGGCACAACGCCGCTCTCAAGGCCGCCTGGGTTGCCGCGCGGCACCCCACGGCCACGGTCATCGGCGCCGACACGACGGTTTTCATCGATCGCACCGTGCTGAACAAGCCGCGGGACGCCGCCGACGCCCGGGCCATGCTGCGGTTGCTCAGCGGGCGCACCCACACCGTCTTCACCGGCCTGGCGGTGTGCCGGCAGGGCGACGGGTTGCAGCTCGAAAAAGGCGTGGCCAGCGAGGTGACCTTCAAGGTCCTGGACGAGGCGACCATCGAGGAATACCTGCGCCGCGTGCACACCTTCGACAAGGCCGGCGGCTATGCCATTCAGGAGCACGGCGACCTCATCGTGGCGGGCTACACGGGGTCGCTGACCAATATTGTGGGCCTGCCCGTAGAAGAAATGAAACAACTTTTGACTCAGGCGGGTCTGACGCGTTGATTTTCCTCCCTTGCCAGCCCAGACCACCAACCTGAATCCACTCCCGGCCCATGTGCCGGAGCGGGACACCGCCGACCGCTCCATCGCCATCGGCCTGGCTTGCACGGTGCTGTTCCACATTTTGCTGGTCTGGCTGTCGCCGAACTTCTCCTTTGAGAAGTTCTCCGGGGTCCACAGCGGCATCGCCGTCACCAGCGTCAACCGCGGCAAGACCTTCGATTTCCAGCTGGCCCCGGGCGCCTTCCCCCAGCAGGAGGAGAAGGATCCGTTCCGGTTCGTGGAGACCAATTCCGCCGCGCCCGAGAACATTCCCGACAAGACGGCCAATTTCAGCAACCGCAACCAGCAGTCCGCCCAGGAAATCGCGGCCCTCGAGAAGGACCCCGAGAACCGGCCGAGCGTGAAGGGGCAGGACGAGATCAAGTCGGACACCATCGTCTCCGGCGACATGGCCCCGCCGCAGCTGGCCCCGGCCCCGACACCCGAAGTGTCCCAGGACGAGTCCGTGGACCGCGCCGAGCAAAAGGCGCGCGCCGAGCAGGTGCCGATCGACGGTTTCGAAAAGGTCGAGGGCAAGTCGGAGGACGGCATCGCCTCCAACATTTCCAAGAGCAAGTCGCCGACCAACCGGGCGGACCAAGCGCTGGAAGGCGCGCCGAACGCCACGGATGCGACCGGCGGTCTCGTGGCGGTGGACGCCTCCAGCAGCCAGGCGCAGCCGAAGCAGCGCCCGCGCCTTTCCTCGACCTCGCTCAACCGCTCGTCGATCCTCACCAACCGCGTCGCCGGGGTGACGAACATCGGCATCGTCGGCCGGGATGCGCGCTGGAGCGAATACGGCGAATACCTCAACACCCTCATCGAGATCGTGCAGGTCCAGTGGTATAAGATCCTCGCCGAAAGCCGGGTCTCCCCGCCGCGCGGCTCGCATGTCGTCGTCACCTTCAAGGTCAATGCCAAGGGCGAGACCGAGATCGTCAAGGTGGAGGACACCGACGCCGGCCGGCAGGGCGTGTTCGCCTGCCAGAACGCCATCACCTATCCGCAGCCCTACGGCAAATGGTCGGACGCCATGATCGCCGTGCTGGGCGAATCCCAGGAGCTGACCTTCAGCTTTTACTACCAGTGAGCACGCTGCCGGCTGATTTCTGGGACACGCTGCCGTTGCACGACGGGGTCAAGCTGCTGACGCGCGATGAAAACGGTTTGGTCGCGTTCGACAAACCCGCCGGGGTGCTCTCGCATCCGAACGGCTCGGAGGACGAGGCCCGCGCGTTGCTGATGTGCCGCTACGACAAGGTCACCCAGTGCTTCACCTGGAAGGCCGCCGACGGCGCCTTGCGGCAGCTCTGGCTGCTCAACCGGCTGGATTCGGCCACCTCGGGCGTGATCCTCACCGCCGGCAGCGAGAAGGTCGCCAAGGCAGTCCGCGAGCATTACGCAAAAAAACAGGTGAACAAGGCCTACCAAGCGCTGATCTTCGGGAAGCCGCAGATGAACTTCGAGCTCTGGCACGACCTGCTGGCGGTGCGGAAGGACGGCGGGCAGGTGCGCACCTCGATCATCGGCAACGTGCCGGCGGAAACCCGCTTCCAGCTCATCAAGCACACGCAGAAGGCCTTTTCGACCTCGCTCATCCGGCTCGAGCCGCGCACCGGCCGCAGCCACCAGTTGCGCGTGCAGTGCGCCAAGCGCCGCCTGCCCATCATCGGCGACCAGACCTACGGCAATTTTCCGCTGAACCGCTCCTTCGCCAAGACCAACCAGACCAAGCGGCTTTTCCTGCACTCGCTCGAGACCAGCTTCACCTACGAGTTTGCCGGCAAGAAGTTTCCCTTCAAGGCCAGCGCCCCGTTGCCGCGGGAGTTCCTGCTGACTTATTGAGGAAATTGTTTGCCTAAAAGGGTGATGTGGCCTCATGTGGCCTCATGAAGCCCAAGAAGCCATTACCTGCTTACAACCAAGGGCAAAGGGAGACACCGCAGCAGATACGCGAAGCCGCTGCAGCCTACGGCATCAAGCGCGATGTTGTCAGTGTGCGCGAGGCTAAGGACCAGTTGTCCGGCCTGCTTCAGCGCGCGGCGCGCGGCGAACAGATCGTCATCACCAGCGACGGCGAACCCAAGGCGATGATCGTGCGTTACCGTCCGGTGCTGCGCGGCAAGCCGTGGAAGTCGCTCGCGGAATTCCGGGCGACCCAGCCGATGCAACCCGACTCGGCCGCCCTCATCGACGAGATCCGGGCGGACCGTTGCTAGCATGTATCTCGACACCTCGGTGGTGGTCTCGCTCTACGCTCGCGAGGCCGACTCGGACAAATTCGAAGCCATCGCGGCCGATAGCGATGGCTTTTTCTCGTCTGAATTGTTGCGGGCAGAAATCACCGGCGCATTGCTGGCGAAGGAGAAAAACAAGATCATTACTCCCGATCTGCGCGAAGCCATCCTGGCCCTGTTCGATGAGCATGTGTCGGACGGGACCGTGCGCCTGATTCCGTTGAACGGATTGGTGGTGCGCGAGGCGGTGAAAGTGATGAAGCAGGTCCATCCGGAGGTATTGCTGCGAACCTTGGACGCCATCCATCTCGCCACTTATCTGAGTGTGGACGCCGGGCCGCTCTTCACCCGTGATCGTCGGATGAAGGAAGCGGCGAGAAAACTGGGCATCCCGCTGGCTGGCTGAGGCCGGGTGTCGGAAGGATGCCTGGCCGGCCGACAACCCCCACAGGAGATTTATCTGCGAATCAGTCGGCGGCGAGCCGCGGCGGGAGGTCCGCGGCGGGGAGTCGTGAGCCCAGGGGATAGTGTCCCTTGCGCGCGAAGTTGTAGGTCATCAGGGCGTCGATGCTGTGGCCGATGACCAAGATCACCGCGACGGTCAGCCAATATTCCCCCGTGATCGGCGGCATTTCGGGATCGGCCGGCAGCAGCAGCGGTGAAATCACCAGGACCAGCCACCAGAAGCAGGCCCCGAGCATTTCCAGGATGGCGACTCCGCGGTGGCCGATATACCAGTCCCCCGTGCCGGGGAAGACGAACGACAAGAGGGCGGCCCGCCCGGCGGACTTGAATTGGCCGCCGCACGACGGACAGCCGGCGGGATGGCCGGCGGTCACCGCGTAGCAATGCGGACACATGTTCTCCAGACTCTGGATGCGCTCAAAGGGCGCGTTGGTGCCCTGGGTGATGTCGCGCAGGAAATCCGCGAGGAACTTCCGGTCGGCGGACGGCACGCTCTGGAAGGCGTAGGATTTCTGGTTGAGGAGCTTCACGCGGCACAGGCCGTTCCAGGTGGACTTGACGCTGGCGATGGCGGTGTAGGGTATCTGCGAGACGAGGTGGCCGGGCTTGTTACCGCGGCTGATCTCGAGCAAGAGCACCCGCTCGGTGGAGAAAACCAGCGCGCGGCGGTTCAGGTAATAGGCCATCCAACCGACGAAAAATTGTTCGGCGAGGGTGACCGTGGTGCCGGTCGTGACCCAATATACCCGCTCCTGCGGCCGGAGGATGCCGAGCAGCTTGCGCTCGATCGCCTTGAGGAGCTTGAAGCGGGTCTTGGCCCGCTGGCGGGCGAAGTAGCCGTCCGCCTTGAACATCATCGCGTAATCAAAAGGGGACGGATCGACCGTCCCCGTGAGCAAGTCCTCATATTTCTTGGCCGTCTGGAGGTTCATTCTGGGTGTGAAGGGTGGGTGCCATGCGTCGCCCGGCCTGGCCCGGCCGGACAACAATCTGTCCATGGCAGGATATTTCGCGGAAGGTCGCGAGAATTATTTGCCGGGGCGAGAGTGGGCGGGCGATGAATCAACGGTCGGTGCTGATATCGGCCCGGCAACGGTCTGTCCTACTGGTGGAGGGCCCAGTTCCGGCAGCAAAAATCATTGGAGGGCCCGCGTCCCTGCGGGCCGTCAATCGTGCCATCGCAGCACGTTCAACTCTCCCGCATAAGGCCAATCCTCAGCTCTTGCGACAAGACCGGACCTGACCGGATTGTTGCGGACATAGTCCCATTTGGCTGCGTAGCTTTCGTGGTGGCGCAGCTGGGTATCCCAGAAATTCTTCTGCCAGAAACCGCCACCCGAGGCAAAGACCGCCAAGCGCTTCCAATAAGCAACCCATGATTGCAGGGACTCCGGGGGAATGACCCCCGGTGCGCAGAAAAGATGGATGTGATCAGGCATCATCACGTATCGCCCGACCAGCCAGCGATTCGCTCGCCGCCAGGATTTGTGCAGGAGTTCCTGCATTTCTGGAGTCGCAAGAATTGGCCGACGGTTTGCTGTGCATACGGTCAGGAATATGATCACGGATCTGTCGGCAGGTTCGCGATCGCTTGATGCACCGGTCGGCGGCGGGTGGGATGATGGCTGGAGGAATCGATATTCATGTCCCAACGGACCGCAGGGACGCGGGCCCTCCAAATGGTTGCGGCCCGCAAACAATATGCTGGTGGAGGGCTCGCGTCTCTGCGGGCCGATTCTCGATGGCCGCCCCGCCTACAGCAGATTCATCTGCGAATCGTCCGCCGGGGCGACGGTGATTTTCTTCTTCGGCTTGGCTTGCGGGGCGGGGAGGGTGACGCTGACGTCGTCGGACTCGAGATTCCCCAGAATGGTCTTGGCCCGGTCGATGACCGAGAGCGGCAGGCCGGCGAGGCGCGCGACCTGGATGCCGTAGCTGCGGTCGGCGGCGCCGGGCACGACGCGCCGCACAAAGACGATGTCGTCGTTCCATTCCTTCACGGCCACCGAATAGTTCTTCAGGCGCGGCAGGTGTTTCTCCAGCTGCGTGAGTTCCTGGTAGTGCGTGGCGAAGAGCGTGCGCGGGCCGCGCTCGGCCGAGCGATGCAGGTGCTCGACCACGGCCCAGGCAATGCTCAGGCCGTCGTAGGTCGAGGTGCCGCGGCCGATCTCGTCGAGAATGATGAGCGAGCGGTCCGTGGCATTGTTGAGGATGTTGGCCGTCTCGTTCATTTCGACCATGAAGGTCGAGTTGCCGCGCGCGAGGTCGTCGCTGGCGCCGACGCGGGAGAAGATGCGGTCGACGAGCCCGATCCGGCAGGCTTTGGCCGGCACCCAGCAGCCGATCTGCGCCATGAGCGTGATGAGCGCGACCTGCCGGATGTAGGTGGATTTGCCGGCCATGTTGGGGCCGGTGATCAGGAGGATCTGCGCCTCGGTGGCGGACAGCGCCGTGTCATTCGGCACGAAGCTGTGGCTGCCGGCCAGGCCGAGCCGCTCCTGCTTCATCATCTGCTCGACGACCGGGTGGCGGCCGTCGGTGATGACGAGGCTTTCCCCGTCATCGATCTGCGGCCGGCAATAATCCCATTCGCGCGCCAGCACGGCCCAGCCGGCCAGCACGTCAAGTTCGGCGAGGGCGTCGGCCGTGCGGCTGAGGCTGAGGGATTCGTCGAGCACGGCGGCCACGAGTTTACCGAACAGCTCCAGTTCGCGCGCGAGGGAGTTTTCCTCGGCGGAGAAGATTTCCTTTTCCTTCAGCTTGAGCTCCTCGGTCACGTAGCGCTCGCCGCCGACCGTCGTCTGCTTGCGGATGTAGTCGGCGGGCACGCTGGCGAGGTTGGCCTTGGTGACCTCGATGTAGTAGCCGAAAACGGAGGTGTAGCGGACCTTGAGGCTCTTGATGCCGGTGCGCTCCTGCTCCTTGCGCTCCAGTTCGGCGAGCCAGGACTTGTTGCCCGAGGTGAGGCCGCGCAGGCGGTCGAGCTCGGCATCGTGGCCGGCGCGGATGTAGTTTCCGTCCTGCAGGTCGTTCGGCAGCTCGTCGGCCAGGCCTTGCGTCAGCAAGGCGCGCAGCGTCGGCCGGTCGGTCAGGCGTGCGGCCACCTCCGCGATGGCCGCGGACCCGAAACCGGCCAGCACGGCCTGCAGATCGGGGATCTGGGCGAGGGTATCCTTCACGCCGCCGAGTTCGCGCGGGTTGCGCAGGCGGTTCTGCAGGCGGCCGAGGATGCGGGGAATGTCCCGCACGCGGTTGAGCAGTTCGCGCAATTCGGCCAGGTGGGTCGGTGAGGCGATCATCTCGCCCACGACGTTCTGGCGGCGCTGGATCTCGGGCAGGTCGAGGGTGGGGGCGGCGAGCCAGCGCTCGAGCAGGCGGGAGCCGGCGGCGGTCGTGCTGCGGTCGATGGCGCCGAGCAGCGAGGCCTCGCGCGTGCCGCGGGTGGACGAGAAGATCTCGAGGTTGCGCAGCGTGGCCGGATCGAGCAACAGCGTGCGGGCGCTGCGGTATTCCTGCAGGGAGCGGAGGTTCTCCGGTTTCGCGCAGAGGTTTTCCGTGGCGTAGTGGACGACGGCGCCGGCCGCGCCGAGCGCCGGGTGAGTGTTGGCGAGGCCGAAGCCCTGGAGGTTGAGCACGCCGAGGGCGTCCATCACGGTCTGGGCGCCGCTGGTGATCTCGAAATGGTAGCCGGGCAGCTCGGAACAGAGCCGCGGCGCGCAGAACTGGTGCAGGGCATGGATCTCGTGCTGCTCGTGCGGGGCGGCCTGCCATTTCGCCAAATCGCCCTCGATGAGCACCATCTCGGCCGGGTCGAGCGCCGTGAGCACCGACAGCAGGTTGCCGGGGTGGGGATCGCTCGCGACCCGGAACTCGCCGGTCGACAGGTCGAGCCACGCGGCGTGCAGGCCGGCCTTGTCGAGGGCCAGCGCGCACAGGTAATGGTTCTTGGCCGCGTCGAGCTGGTTGGCCGAGAGCGTTGTGCCCGGCGAGAGGATGCGGGTGAGCTGGCGCTTGACGAGCTTGCCGGCCTGGGCCGCCTCGGCCTGGTCGCAGATCGCCACCTTCTTGCCGGCGGCGAGGAGCTTGCTAACGTAGTTGTCGGCCGCGTGGTGGGGGATGCCCGCCATCGGGGTCGTCTGGCGCTTGGTCAGGGTGATGCCGAGCAGGCGGGCGCCGATCTCGGCGTCCTCGAAGAACATCTCGTAGAAATCGCCGAGGCGGAAGAGCAGGAGCGTGTTCGCCGGGAGGCCGCGTTTGACCTCAAAATACTGCTGCATCATCGGCGTGAGCTTTTCGGCCATAGGAGTGGGTAGCGAGTAGTGAGTAGCGAGCAGGCGGGAGTTGGCTACCAAAATCTACTCGCAAGCCGCTACTCGCTGACCACACCTTTCCGCGTGAGCGTCACACTCCATCACGCCGATCTGGGTGGGGCGGGCCACCCGCCCATGATCGTCCTGCACGGCCTGCTCGGCTCGGCGCGCAACTGGCTGAGCACGGGCCGGGACCTGACGAAGAACCACCATGTGCTGGCGCTCGACGCCCGGAACCATGGCAGGTCGCCGCACGCGCCGCTGATGAACTACGAGGTGATGGTGGACGACCTCGTCGCCTGGATGGACGCGCACGGCCTGGCCAAGGCGACCATCGTGGGCCACAGCATGGGCGGCAAGACGGCGATGCAACTGGCCTGCCGGCATGGCGGCCGGGTGGAACGGCTGGTGGTCGTCGACATCGCGCCCAAGGACTACAGCTGGGCGGCCCACCGCGCGGAATTCGCGGCCATGACCGAACTCGACTTGGGCAGCCTGTCATCCCGCGCCGAGGCCGAGCTGCGCTTCGAGGCGCGCGTGCCGCACCTCGGCACGAGGAAATTCCTCGCGACCAACCTCGCCCGCCGCGAGCACGGACCCTGGCATTGGGCCATCAATCTCCCGGTGCTGTCCGAGGCGTTGCCGGTGCTGGAAAAAAACTGCCTCAAGCCCGGCGACCATTTCGCGGGGCCAACCCTGTTCGTGCTCGGCGGGCGATCCCGCTACGCCGAGCCGAGCGACCACGCCCTGATCCGGAAACATTTTCCCGCGGCACGCATCGAGGTGATCGCCGATTCCGGACACAATCCGCACATGGACCGCCGCGAGGAATTTGTGCGGTTGGTGGTGGGAAATGGTTGAGGGTAGGGGCCATTACCCCAAACGGCCCTTTCCAGGGCGCTTGGGGGCAAGCGCCCCTACCAAAATGACACTCACGTCTCCGGCATCAGCGGCAGGGTGTTCCCCGAGACCTGGTCGCGGCTGTGCTGGGCGTGCTTAAGCCAGGTGCGTCCGGTCCAGCGGCGATACATGATCAGGCCGCGCAGCCACTCCTCGGTCAGCATGACACCCCAGATGGCCGGCAGGCCCCAGTGCAACCGGACACCGAGGAACCAGCACAGCGGCACGCTGAGGAGCCATTGCGACGCTGTCGCGACCTGGACGGGGAACCGCGCGTCGCCCGTCGCCCGGAGCGCATTGATGATGACAATATTGAAGACCCGCCCCGGCTCGTAGATGATGGAGATCCGCAGCAGGAGCATGCCGCCGGCGATGATCGCCGGGTCGTGCGAGAAAAGTCCGAGCAACTGCGGGGCGGCCGCGGCCACCAGCAAGATGGCGGTGGTCGAGATCATCAGCCCGGTCTTCACGCTGCGCAGGACCTGCCGGTAGGCTTCCTCGAACTCGCCGGCCCCGATGAGCCGGCCGATGAGGATCTCCGTTCCCAGTCCCAGCGCCATGCTGAAGAGAATGACCAGGCGCAGGACGTTCTGCGTGTAGGTCATGGTCGCCAGGCTGTCGCCGCCGAGGCGGGCGGCGAAGCTGGTGATGACCATGAGCGACACCCAATAGCTCATGTGCTCGCCTGCCGCCGGCAGCCCGATGTGGAGGATGCGCTTGATGCGCGCGAGCTGCAGGTCGAAGAAATCGCGGGCCTTCAGCATCAGGTGGAGCCGGCGGTCGAGGAGCACCCAACGGATGAGGCTGGCGACGACGCGGCTGGCCACGCTGGCCAGCGCCACGCCCGTGACGCCCATCCGGGGCGCGCCGAACAGGCCGAAGAGCAGCACGCAGCTGCCAGCGACGTTGAGGATGTTCTGGATGACCGTCACGACCATCGCGTCGCGGGTGTAGCCGTGCGCGCGCAACGCGGCGCCGATGGAGGTGTTCATCGCCTCCAGGAAGAGCGTGCCGCCCATCAGCGTGAGGAACGGCAGCGCATAGACCATCAACTCCTCCGGCAGCTGCATCAGCCGGAGCAGCGGGGCAGCGAAGAAAAAGGCGGTCAGGCTGGTGACCAGGCCGATCCAGGTGTTCACCGCGATGGCGGTGGTCACGATCTTCTCGGCGCCGGCCCGGTCGTTGGCGCCGACGTGGTGCGTGATGACCACGCTCGCGCCAATGCCGATGAAATTGAAACAGATCAGCGCCAGCACCACGAACTGGTGCGCCACGCCCAGCGCGGCGACGGCCCCGTCGGACACATGGCTGACCATGAAGGTGTCGACCGTCCCAATGAGAATGCGCAGCGACTGCTCAATGAAGATCGGCCAGGCGATTGTCAGGAGCGTGGGCTGGGTGGGCTTGACTGGAGGAGTCGGTGTCATCCGCGCAAAGGAACGAGACACAACCAACGCCGTGCCGAGTAAAGCCGAATTACGGGCGGGTCAGGTGGGGAACCCGCGCGCCGGGGCGAGCTGTTTTGTGGGCGGCGAGCT
>JAQSDJ010000080.1:0-26472 GCA_029945855.1 Lacunisphaera sp. | reverse complement strand
GGGCAGGCGCGAGCAAGCTCGCTGGCCCACCCGGCGGGCAAGGCGGAAACCCCGCCTTACCGCTTCGCCCACAGCCGCAGCGAAGCCAGCAGGAAATTCTCCAACGCGGCGGCCTCGTTGAGGTTGAGGCGGAGGAGGCCGGCGCTGCGCTCGAGGCGCTCGATCGCCGCGGTGAGGGAGCGACGGACGCTCTCGTCGCCGGCGAGCAGGTGCTCCTGGGCGAAGGTGCGGGTGGCGTGCTCGAACTCGGCGAAGAGTTTCAGGCGGATGCCGTTGGTGATGCCGGTCTGGATGGCCTCGACCTCGTCGTCATCGAGATCCTCGGGAAGTTTTTCCTTCTGCTGCTTCCAGACCTGGTCGGTCGCGGCGGCGAGCACGGCGTTGAAGCGTGTGATCAGGCCGTAGACGCCCAGCAGCTGGTCGGCGACGGCCTTTTTCTCCACGACGCCGGCGGTGAGCAGACCGAGCCAGCTGATGTAGTCGGCGCGGGTGGAATGCCAGAGGGCGCGCGTCGGCTCGTCGGCCTCGGCCAGCGCCTCGCTGCCGGCGTCGGTGAAACGGAAGTGCAGGCAGCGGCTGCGGATGGTCGGCAGGAGGGAGTAGGGGCGCGTCGTCAGCAGCAGGATCGTCGTGCTGGCGGTCGGCTCCTCGAGGGTTTTGAGGAAAATGTTGGCCGCGGCGGTGTTCATCCGGTCGGCCTCGTAGATGACGGCGACCTTGCGGCGCGAGATCTGGGGCGAGACCTGGATGCGGCCGATGAGGTCGCGGGTCGTCTCGGCGGATATCTGGCGCATCTTGCCGGCCGGGCGCAGCGCAAGGAAGTCCGGGTGCTGCTTGGGCGGGAAATGCTGGGTCGGGTGCCGCGGGTCGTTGAGCAGCCGGTCGGCGATGGCGTGCGCCACCGTGGCGAGCGTGCCGAGGTTTTCGCCCTGGAGCAGGAGACTGTGCGCAAGGCGAGAGCGGTCGATGGCGCGCTCCAGCACGGCGACCGTCGGGGTGCCGGCGAGGGCGGCGGGCCAGGGCGTGGGGGCGACGGGCATGTCAGAGCGGGGAGCCGGGAGCGTGGAGCAAGGAGCCAGAGGGAATGCGCTCAGGCCAGACGGGGCTCCACGGCGGCCCAGACCAATTGGTCGAGCTGGTCGGGGGTCAGGGTGCCGTCGAGCACGACGACGCGGCCGGGCCACTGTTTCGCGAGCAGGAGGTAGCCTTCGCGGACCTTGGTGTAGAAGGAGATGTTCTCGCGTTCCATGCGATCGGGCAGGTCCGAGGCGCGCTGGCGGATGCGGGCGAGACTGACCTCGGTCGGCACGTCGATGACGATCGTGAGGTCCGGCATGACGTTGCCCACGGCGAACTGGTTGATCTCGCTGACCGGGCCGGGGGCGAGGTTGCGGGCGATGCCCTGGTAGACGGTCGAGGAGTCGAGGTAGCGGTCGCTCAGGACGACGGCGCCGCGCTGCAGGGCGGGGGCGATGACCTCGCGCACGACCTGAGCGCGGGCGGCGGTGAAGAGCAGGAGCTCGGTCTCGGGGCACATCTCGTCGCCCCGGGAATTATGGACGATGATGTTGCGGATCTGCTCGCCGATCTCGGTGCCGCCCGGCTCGCGGGTGGCGACGACCTCGCGGCCGATTTTCTGGAGATGGGCGGCGAGGCGGGCAATCTGGGTGGACTTGCCGCTGCCCTCGGACCCCTCGAAGGAGATGAGTTTGCCGGCCGGTTTGGACTTGTTGGGCATGGTGAAAAAGGACCGTCTCCAACGAACAAGGACCGGGGCGCGCGCGCAACCAGAATTAGCCGGGAGATTCACGGGAATTTCCGTTGATTGCGCCGCGCAAACGCGCCAACACTGGCCGCACATGTCCGCCTTCCTTTTAACTCCGTTCCTCGCTTCCACCGTCAACGTCTGGCAGGTCTTCACCACCACCGACCGCGTCGGCCAGGTCGTCATCGGCCTCCTGGCGATCTTCAGCATCTTCGCCTGGGCCGTGATGATGGGCAAATACTCCGAGCTGAAGAAGCTGCGCGAGCTGAATTTCCTCTTTGAACGCAAGATCGGCCAGGAGGGCCACATCCTCGAGCTGCCGGAAAACCTCAAGAACCGGCGCGACATCCCGTATGCCGACCTGCTGGCCGACGCGCTGGAGGCCTACTGGCGCGCCGCCGCCATCGGCAAGGAGAAGGGCGATGACAGCCAGCGGGGCCGGCTCGAGCACGCGGAGAACGCCATCCAGCGCGCCCTCGCGCGCCAGACGCTGCGCTACGAGTCGAGCATGATCGTCCTCGCCTCGGTCGTGTCCGGCGCGCCGTTCATGGGCCTGTTCGGCACGGTGTGGGGCGTGATGGAGGCGTTCAGCGCCGTGTCGGTGCTGCAGACCGCCAGCATCCAGACCCTCGCCCCGGGTGTGTCCGCCGCGCTGCTGACGACCATCGCCGGCCTGATCGTGGCGATTCCTTCGCTCTTCGGCTACAATATCCTCCTCGGCAACGTGCGGACCATGATCACCGAGATGGAAAACTACGCCAGCAACCTGGCGGACCGCATCGAGCTGGAGGCCAAGTAAGGGAATCCCATGGCAAAGATATTCCGCAGACCCCGGCCGCTCAATCCCGTGGCGGAGCTCAACGTCACCAACATGGTGGACCTCGGGTTCACGCTGCTGATCATCTTCATGATCGCCACGCCGCTCATCCAGCAGGAGCAGACGATCCCGGTGAACCTGCCCGGCGAGAGCAAGAAGACGCAGACGCAGGTGCCACCCGACACCGAGTTCCAGACCATCTCGATCGACCGCGCCGGCAACACCTACTTCGGCAACCAGCGCGTCACCTTCGGGGAATTGTCCAGCAAGCTCGCCGGTTTGTCCGCCCGGACGAAGCAACCCGTCATCCGCATCCGCGCGGACCTCGCCCTGCAGTGGCAGCAGGTTGTGCGGCTGATGGACGAGATCAAGAAGCACAACCTCACCAAGATCACTTTCGACACCGAATCAAAGTGACGCGATGCACGCGAATTCGCCCAGTTCGATCTTCGTCTCGCTGATTTTGCACGCCTTCGTGGTGGCGGTCATCTTCGTGACGACGGTCTTCGTGGCGCAGTCGGACAAGATCCCGCCGGTGATCTTCGAGCTGGTTGCCGGGCCGCCCACGGCCCCGGACGAGCTGTTCGCCCCGGCGCTGGGCAACACGACGAAGCCGGTGAAACTCGAGGTGCCGAAGGTCAACCTGCCCGTGGAGCAGCCCGAGCCTGAGGTGGTGGAGGAAAAGGCCGCGGTGACCGAGCCGGTCGTCCAGGAGAAGGCCCCGCCGGTCAAACCCGCCCCGGTGGACAAGGCGATCGCCAAGGACATGAAGAAAAGTGCGAAGGTGTCCTATCAGGAATACCTGAAAAAACATCCCACGCCCAAGATTTCCTCCGCCCCGAAGCCCCGGACGGGCAAGGTGCCGAAGATCGACACCCAGGGCATCATCGGCGGCGTGGCCGGCGGCTCGACCGCCAACACCCGCGGCGGCGGCGGCGGCAAGGCGCTGTCGCGTGAGCAGCAGAACCAGCTTGATACCTACATTTCCCTGTTGATCCAGGAACTCAAGAAGGCCCACGAACTGCCCCCGGGCGTGAGCGACCAGCTCGAGGCGAAGGTGACCTTCGATATCACGGCCAGCGGCGCGATCTTGAATCCCCGCATCTCCAAGACCTCCGGCAACCGGGATTTTGATGAATCGGTGCTCGATGCCTTCCGGCGCATGCGCTCGATCGGGCCGACCCCGACCCGCCGGCCCGACACGTGGACGGTCACGTTCCGGATGCGGGAGGAGGATTAACGCAAGAAAGCCACCCCCGAGAGGTGGCTTTCTTAAATTGGTGGACCCTAGCGGGTTCGAACCGCTGACCTCCTCAATGCCATTGAGGCGCTCTACCAACTGAGCTAAGAGCCCGTGCGAAGGGCCTAAAAGTAGTTTTTGGCCGGCGAACGCAAGGAATTTTTCACGGATTTCCTCCACCCCTCCTTCAATTCGGCCCGTGGATCAGCAGGGGCGGTTCCTCCCCGGCCGGGGCCACCAGGCGGGCGCGACGGGCCATCTCGGCCCAATAGGCGTCCTCCTGCTCGCGACGGAGCGTCTGGCGGTATTCGGCGGTGCCAGCGAAGAAGATGAACATGAACAGGACGGCCAGCATGTAGTTGTCCTTGTAGAGCGCCCAGACGGCCAGCAGCACGGCCAGCACGCGACCGACCATGACCGCCCAATAGGTGGCGCGCACGTAGGGCAGCCGGATGGCCAGCAGGGCCCGGAAAATGCGGCCCCCGTCCATCGGGAAGACCGGCACGAGGTTGAAGACTCCCATGATGAGATTGGCGATGCAGAGCTGGATGGCCAAGCCGGCGGGCGAATAAAGCGCCACTTCCTCCTCGCTGAAGATACCGTGCCACGCAAAAGGCAGCAGCAGGGCGACGAGGACGAAATTAACCGCCGGACCCGCTACGGTGATGAGCAATTCGGCGGACGGCTTGCGCGGAATTTGCTCCAGTTCCGCCATGCCGCCGATCGGCAGGAGCAAAATGCGCGCGGTCCGCACCCCGTAGCGCCGGGCCGTGAGCGAGTGGCCAAGCTCGTGCAATATGACGCAGACGAAGAAAAGTGAAATAAGGCCCACGCTCCAGAGCAGGCCGGGCAACCCGCCTTCCACCCAGCCTTCATAGCCGTAGTAGGCCAGGAGCAGCACAAAACTGGCGTGCACCGCGAGTTGGATGCCGAAGACCTTAAACAAGTTAATTGACCAGCCTAACATGGGCGGTAAGTAGAACCAGCTTGGCGCAAAGCGCTAATCAATTTGTCCATTCCTACCTAGTCATGCCCGAAACCGCTGCAGTTCCTCATATACTGGTCGTCGACGACGACACGGAGGTGCGGTATTCGCTGAACCGGGTGCTCTCGTCCCAGCACTACAAGGTGTCGGAGTCCCCGAGTGGCGAGGAAGGCGTGGCGGCGGTGAAACGTCAGCCGCCCGACGTCGTGCTGCTCGACAACCGCATGACCGGCATGTCCGGCCTGGAGACTCTCCAGCATATCCGCGCCGCCAACCCGAAGCAGCTGGTCATCCTCATGACGGCCTACGGCACGGCGCAGACGGCCATCGAGGCGATGAAATTCGGGGCGTTCGACTACGTGGTGAAGCCCTTCGATCCACCCAAGCTGATCGCCCTGGTCGAGAGCGCGCTGCGCACGCAGGCCGACAGCCGCTCGGCGGGCAGCGCCCAGCCGGCCATCAATCCCGAGGACCACAAGGAAGGCATCGTCGGCACCTCCGCCCCGATGCAGCAGGTCTTCAAGATCATCGGCCAGGTCGCCGCCAGTGACGTCTCCGTCATGATCACCGGCGAGAGCGGCACGGGCAAGGAGCTCGTCGCTCGCAGCATCCACCGGCACAGCCACCGCAGCGCGAAGGCGTTCGTGGCGGTCAACTGCTCGGCCATTCCCGAGAACCTGATCGAGAGCGAACTCTTCGGCCACGAACGCGGCGCGTTCACCGGCGCCACGGCGCAGCGGCTCGGCAAGTTCGAAGTCTGCGACGGCGGCACCATCTTCCTCGACGAGATCGGCGACATGACCCCGGCCACCCAGACCAAGATCCTGCGCGTGTTGCAGGAGGGCGAGATCCAGCGCGTCGGCGGGTCCGAGACCATCAAGGTCAACGTCCGTGTCATCGCCGCCACCAACAAGGACCTTGAGGCGCTGGTGAAGGACAAGGAATTCCGTGAGGACCTCTACTACCGGCTGAACGTCGTGCGGCTCCGCCTGCCGCCGCTGCGGGAGCGCGTGGAGGACGTGCCGCAGATCGTGGAGTTTTTCCTGCAGCACCTGGCCAAGGGCAAGAAGACCAAGGCCCGCCGCGTCTCGCCCGAGGCGCTCGCCATCCTCTGCCGGCACCGCTGGCCGGGCAATGTGCGTGAGCTGGAGAACACCATCTACCGCAGCGCGGTCATCGTGCAGGGCGACGCCATCTTGCCGAAGGACCTGCCGGACGAACTCCGGCTGGGGGGCGAAGGCGACACGCCCGTCGGGCTGGAGACGCTGTTCGACCAGCTCTACGCCCAGCTCAAGGTCACGCATCCCGAGGACATGCTCGCGGTCGTGGCGGAAGCGCTGGGTAAGCGCGGCGCGACCGCCGGTCCGGAACCGGCGCCCACGCCTGCCAAGCCCAGGAAGCCGGCGGCCCGGAAGAAATAACGAGGCCGCCGCGGGTGTCGCTATCGGGCCAGCCGCACGAGCGGACTCTCACTGTGGCCGACATGCCCGCCGGGCAGCCACACCAGCCGGACGCCAGGCACGCTGCCGGCCAGCAGCAGGGTGTGTTCGCGCGGGATGACCTCGTCATTTTCCGCGGCGAAAATCGTCACGGGGCCGGAGTAGCCGCGCAGCGCCGCGACGTTGTCCCAATTGTCGCGCAGCAGCCAGCGCATCGGCAGCAGGGGCACGAACCGGCCGATGATCAAGTCGGTGCGGGCGAGGGGCACGAAGAGGGTGAGGCTGTCGGGCGCCGGTGATTCGCGCGTCAGCCCGCAGGCCGGACCGCTGCCAAAGGACTCGCCGACCACGCCGACGTAAACTCTCGGAAAGCGGCGGCGCAGCTCGCGGTAGGCGGCGATGGCCGCCGCATCGACCGTATCACGCGTCGGTTCGCCCTCGCGCCGGCCGTAGCCCGGGTATTCCAGGATGTAGAGCGATTCCGTCGGGGGCACCTGCTGGAAATAGCCGCGGGGGCCGGCCTGGCCGGCGTTGCCCTGCAGGATCAGCCACACCGCCTGCGGCGCCACCGACTCGCGGCTGTAGCCGGTCAATTGTCCTCCGACCAGCCACGGGGCCAGGTCCGGCGCGGTGGCCTGATGGGTGGGCAGGTAGAGCAGCCGGCGCTGCTGCGCGTAGAACAGTCCGGCGTAAATCAGATACCCGGCGCAAAGTCCGCTGAGGACGAGACCGAGAACCAGCCGGACCCGGCGCGAGGGCATGTCAGTCCGCGTAACCGTCCGGCCGCTGCTGGTGCCAGCGCCAGGCGGTCTCGACGATGGGCTCGATGGACCGGAACTTCGGCTGCCAGCCGAGCTCACGCTGGGCTTTTTGGGAATTGGCGTAGAGCGCCGGCGGGTCGCCTTCGCGGCGGGGCGAATATTTCACGGGGACTTTCAGGCCGGTGACTTTCTCGACCGCCTTGATGACCTCGAGGACCGAGGTCGGCATGCCGGTGCCGAGATTGTAGAACAGCGCGGTGCCCGGCTGGGCGAGATGATCGAACGCCGCGATATGGGCGCGGCTCAGGTCGTCGACGTGCACATAATCGCGCAGGCAGGTGCCGTCCGGGGTGGGGTAGTCGGTGCCGAAGACCTCGAGCGCCGCGCGCTTGCCCTGCGCGGCCCAGATGGCGAGCGGGATGAGGTGGGTCTCGGGATCGTGGGCCTCGCCGATGGTCGCGTCCTCGGCGGCGCCGGCGGCGTTGAAGTAGCGGAAGGCCGCGAAGCTGAGCCCGTAGGCCCGGGCGAAGGCCTTGAGCATGTTCTCCACGTCGAGCTTCGTCTGGCCGTAGGGATTGATCGGCGCCTGGGGCAGGTCCTCGGTCATCGGCATCTTCTCCGGCACGCCATAGGTCGCGCAGGTGGAGGAGAAGACAAATTTCTTCACCCCGTGCTTCAGCATGGCCTCGAGCAGGGTGAGGGTGGCGGCGACATTGTTCTGGTAGTATTTCAGCGGGTCGGTGACCGATTCGCCGACGTAGCAGAAGGCGGCGAAGTGCATGACCAGGTCGATGCGTTCCGCGGCAAAGATGCGGTCGAGCGCCGCGGCGTCGCCGAGGCTGGCCTCGAGGAGCTTCACGCCGGCCGGCACCGCGCCGCGGTGGCCGTAGGCGAAATTGTCGAGGACGACAGGTTCGTGGCCCGCCGCGATGAGCTGGCGGACGCAATGACTGCCGATGTATCCGGCTCCGCCGGCGACGAGCACTTTCATAGCCTAGACTTGTATTGCCTTTCGAATTCCGTTGGCTAGGCAAATCGGTTCCCTTTGACCACCCGCATGAAGCAAACGCGCATCGTCATCACCGGCGTCGGGCTCACCGCCCCGAACGGCAACACCCTGGCCGAGTTCCGGAAAAACCTCCTGACCGGCGTGTCGGGCATCACCACCGTGGAGGTGCGCTACATGGGCCGCCACCCGGCGGGCATGTGCACGTTCGACCCGCTGAAATACCAGAAGAAAAAGGACGTCCGCATCGGCACGCGCGCCGGCGGCATCAGCATCTATTGCGCCCGGGAGGCGCTGGCCGACGCCGGCGTGAATCTCGACGGCCGCGACAAGGGCCGGGTGGGCATCTATCTCGGCATCACGGAGCACGGCAACGTCGAGACCGAGAACGAGGTCTTCAACATCTCGAAGTTCAACTACGACGTGAAGTTCTGGACGCACCACCACAACCCCCGGACGGTGGCCAACAACCCGGCGGGCGAGGTGTCGATGAACCTCGGCATCACCGGGCCCGCCTACACCATCGGGGCCGCCTGCGCCGCCGGCAACATGGGGCTGATCCACGCCGCGCAGATGCTCCGGCTGGGCGAGATCGACCTCGCCCTTGGCGGCGGCGTGAGCGAGAGCCCGCAGACCTTCGGGATCTTCGCCGGCTTCAAGAGCCAGAACGCCCTTGCGGCGCACGCCGACCCGACCAAGGCCAGTCGGCCCTTCGACAAGGCCCGCAACGGCATCGTGATCTCGGAGGGCGGCTGCATCTACACCCTCGAGCGGCTGGAGGACGCCCAGGCCCGCGGCGCGAAGATCTACGGCGAGATCGCCGGGTATTGCGTCAACTCAGACGCGACGGACGCCGTGCTGCCCAATCCCGTGCGCCAGGCCGAATGCATCCGCAAGGCCGTCGCCCACGCCGGCATGACCATCGAGGACATCGACCTGATCAACACCCATGCCACTTCGACGCCCCTGGGTGACATCCAGGAGTGCGTGGCCATCGCCGAGGTGTTCAAAGGCCGCAGCACCCCGCCCGCCATCAACAACACCAAGGGTTTCATCGGCCACTGCATGGGCGCCGCCGGGGCCCTTGAACTGGCGGGCAACCTGCCGAGCTTCGACGATCTCGTCGTCCACCCGAGCATCAATGTCGATGAGCTTGACCCGCAGTGCGATATACCGGGCCTGGTCCTCAACCAGCCGCGGACCGCAAAACGCATTGACGTAATCCTGAACAATTCCTTTGGTATGCTCGGCATCAACTCCACGCTGGTCATTAAGCGTTTTGTGGCTTAACTCCCTCTCATCCCATGACAAAAGACGACTGCAAGAAGCTGGTTATCGACATCATTTCCGACATCGCCCCGGACGAGGATCTCTCGGCCATCAAGCCGGAAATCCGGCTGCGCGACCAGCTGCAGTTGGACTCGATGGACTTCCTCGACATCGTCATGGAACTCCGCAAGCGCCATGGCATCGAGGTGCCGGAGACCGATTACGGCCAGCTCGCCTCGCTGGAGAGCTGCGCCGAGTATCTGACGCCGAAGTTCCCCCAAAAGTCCTGAGGCCCGCGGGTCACCTGTAGGGCGGGATCGCTGATCCCGCCTTTTTTGCGGACATTTTTGTGGCGGGGTGCGGCGACCCCGCCCTACAACTGAACGCTACCCGGCGCCAATGAAGCACACCCATTACGACGCGATCATCATCGGCGCAGGCATGTCCGGCCTGGCCGCGGGGATCCGCTTGGCGCATTTCGGGAAAAAGGTCTGCATCCTGGAGCGTCACAACGCACCGGGCGGCCTGAACAGTTTCTACAGCTTCGCCGGCCGAAAATACGACGTCGGCCTGCACGCGATGACCAATTACGTGGCGCCCGGCGTGAAGGGCACGCCGCTCGGCAAATTGCTCCGTCAGCTCCGCATCGAGCGGGAGGAATTCGCCCTGTGTCCCCAGAAACAATCGCGCATCGCCTTCCGCGACTGCGGGCTGAGGTTCACGAACGACTTCGCCGTGCTCGACGCGGAGGTCGCGGCGAAATTCCCCGCGCAGGCGGACGGCTGGCGCCGGCTCGTCGGGGTGGTGCGGACCTATGACGACGTCTCGCTCGACGCGCAGCCGGTATCGGCGCGCGAGGTCGTCGGCCGGCATATCACGGACCCGCTGCTCACCGACATGATCTTCTGCCCGGTCATGTATTACGGCAGTGCGCAGGAGCAGGACATGGAGTTCGGCCAGTTCGTCATCATGTTCAAGGCGCTCTTCCTCGAGGGCTTTGCCCGGCCCCTCGACGGCGTGCGCGTCATCATCCGCGTCCTGCTGGAGAAATACCGTTCGGCGGGCGGCGAGCGGCGCATGCAGTGCGGCGTCGCCCGGATCATCGAGGAACAGGGCAGGGCGGCGCGCGTGGTGCTCGACGACGGGGTCGAGCTGACCGCCGAGCATGTCATTTCCTCCATCGGTGTGGCGGAAACCCTCGCCCTTTGTAGGTCGGGCTTTACGCCCGACATGTCGGGGCTAAACCCCGACCTACAGAACATCGGCCAGTTGTCGTTCATCGAGACCATCACCGTGTTCAACCGGCAGCCGGCAGAGTGGGGGTGGGGCGACGACACGATCGTCTTCTTCAACGACTCCGACCGTTTCGATTATGTGCGCGCCCGCGGCCAGGTGGATGTCCGCAGCGGCGTCATCTGCCTGCCCAACAATTTCGCCTACGGCGACCGAACACTGAGCGAAGGCCTTTTCCGGGTGACCTGCCTGGCCAATTATGACCAGTGGGCCCACCTGCCCGAGGAGGAATATCAGGCGGACAAGCAGCGCTGGTTCACCGCGGCCACCCGCAGCGCCCGGCGCTTTCTGCCGCCGGTGGACGACGCCGTGCTGGCGTCCGCGCAGCTGGCGACGGACATGTTCACGCCGCGCACGATCAAGAAATTCACCGGCCACTTCAACGGCGCCATCTACGGCGCGCCGCGGAAAATCCGCAACGGCCGCACGCACCTGAGCAATCTCTACCTCTGCGGCACCGACCAGGGATTCCTGGGCATCGTCGGGGCCATGCTCAGCGGGATCTCGATGGCGAATTATCACGTGCTGCAGGGCAAAGGGTAGGGCGAATCCTCCGGATGAGCCGTTTCGACTAGCGGCTAAAGGTCCCGGGCCTGTCGTGGAGCCGCGGCTCGTCGGGGACGACTCGCCCTCCCATCAAGGCACTTACAATTCCGCGTTGCGCTTTGATCGACGGCAAACTTACTTGGGCGGCTCCCATGGCTTACGACTGGCTCAAAGGCATCGAAGACCACTACGACATCGTGGTGATTGGCAGCGGCTTGGGCGGTCTCACCGGCGCCAATGTCCTCGCCAAGTGCGGCCACAAGGTGCTGCTGCTGGAGCACCATTACCAGCTCGGCGGCCTGGCGACCTGGTTCACGCGCAAGGGCGGGCATATCTTCGACATTTCCCTGCACGGTTTCCCGATCGGGATGATCAAATCCATCCGCAAATACTGGAGCCAGGACATCGCCGACTCGATCATCCAGCTGAAGGGCGTGCGGTTCATCAACCCGCAGTTCTCGATCGACACCACGTTCGACCGCGAGGACTTCACGCGGCAGCTGGTCGAAAAGTTCCAGGTGCCGGCCGAGACGGTCGAGCGGTTCTTCACCGACCTCCGGGCGATGAATTTCTACGACAACAACACCGAGACGACCGGGCAGATGTTCGCGCGGTATTTCCCGGGCCGGGACGACGTCCAGCGCCTGCTGATGGAGCCGATCGCCTACGCCAACGGCTCGAGCCTCGACGACCCGGCCATCACCTTCGGCATCGTGTTCTCGAACTTCATGAGCAAGGGCGTCTACACCTTCCAGGGCGGCTCCGACGTGCTCATCAAAAAGATGGGGGCCGAGCTCAAGGCCAACGGCGTGGAGGTCCGCAAGCATGTGGTCGTCGAAAAAATCCTCACCGAGGAGCGCGACGGCCGGAAACATGTCACCGGCGTGATCGCCAACGGCCGCACCATCCGCTGCCACGTCGTCCTGTCGAATTCCAACATCAAGAACACCGTCCTGCGCCTCGCGGGCGAGGATAACTTTTCCCCTGAATTTGTCGCCCAGACGAAGGCCGTGCGCGTCAACACCAGTTCCTGCCAGGTCTACCTCGGCATCCGCAAGGGCGAGACCCTGCCGCACATCGGCGACCTCGTGTTCACGTCCGCCGAGCCGAAATTCTCGAGCGAGAAGCTGGTCGACCTGCACACGACCAGCCGGACCTTCTCGATGTATTACCCGGACACCCGGCCGGGCTCGGACCGCTACACCGTGGTCGTCTCGATCAACGCGAAATACGAGGACTGGAACAACCTCACGCCCGAACATTACGCCACGGAAAAGCTGCGCCTGATCGAGGAGTCGATCACGGCGCTGGAGAAATACATTCCCGACGTGCGCGCCAAGATCGAGTGGAAGGAGGCCGCGACGCCGCGCACCATCGAGCGCTACACGCGCCACTGGGCCGGCACGTCGTTCGGCACGAAATTCGAGGGCCTCAAGGTCTCGATGGATCTCCCGGCGCAATTGCCCGGACTTTACCACGCCGGTTCCGTCGGCATCATCATGTCGGGCTGGCTCGGCACCATCAACTACGGCGTCATCGTCGCCAACCAGATCGACAAGGCGCTGGCTGCTCGGAAACGCGCTGCCGCCGCCGTCGCCTGAGTTGAATCCTTTGCCCGTGACCGAAGTCGAAAAACTCATCCCGCACCGTCCGCCGTTCCTCTTTGTGGACGAGATCGTCTCCCACGAGGGCGACGTGCTCGTCGCGAAGCGCACCTGGCGCGCCGAGGAAGATTTCTACCAGGGACATTATCCCGGCGCCCCGATCACCCCGGGCGTGCTGCTGTGCGAATCCGTGTTCCAGACCGGCGCGCTGCTGATGGCCAAGCTGATGAGCGGCGCCGGCGGACAGAGCGCCGCTTCGACAGGCTCAGGGCAGGGGGTGCCGCTGCTGACGAAGGTGACCGACGTGCGGTTCCGGCTGCCGGTCTATCCCGGCGACACCACGACGATCGAGGTGCGGCGCAAGGAGACGCTGGGCGACTTCCATTTCATGACCGGCACGATGAAGAACGGCGAGAAACGCGTGCTGAACCTGGAATTTTCCGTCGCCTGGAAGAAACCCGAGGGGCAGGTTACCTCATGAGCGATTTCCTCAATCTTTCCGGCAAGACCTTCCTGGTGATGGGCGTCGCCAACAAGAAGAGCGTCGCTTGGTTCATCGCCAGGTCACTCGAGGAACAGGGCGCGCGGGTCGTCTACAGCGTCCGTTCCGAGGTCCGAAAAAAATCTCTCGAGGCCCTGCTGGCCGGCCGGCCGGTATTCATCTGCGACGTCGAGCAGGAGGGCGCGTGTGCGCAGCTCGCGGCTGCGGTGGCGCAGGCCGGGCTGGCCCCGCTGCACGGCGTGGTGCATTCCATCGCCTTCGCCAACTACAGCGAGGGGTTCAAGGCCTTCCAGGAAACCAAGCGGAATGATTTTCTGCAGGCCGCGTCCATCTCGGCTTTTTCTCTGGTCGAGCTGGCGAACGCCCTGAAACCGCATCTGGCGCGCCATGCCTCGGTCGTCACCATCGGCATTTCGTCGCTGAGCGTGACGCCCGACAACTACGGCTACATGGGCCCGATCAAGGCCGCGCTGGAATCGTGCAGCCGCTTCCTGGCGAAATCCTTCAGCGCCGACACCGAGGTGCGCTTCAACGTCATCGGCTCCGGCCCGCTCAAGACGAGCGCGTCCGCCGGCATCCCCGGCTACATCGAGAGCTACCTTTACGCCGAGAAGCTGACTTTTAGGAAGCGCAACCTCGAGACGCAGGAGGTCGCCAACGCCACGCTGTTCCTGCTTAGCGAGCGCAGCAGCGGCCTCAACGGCACGACGCTGGTCGTGGACGCGGGCCTCGGCTCCAATTTCTTCGACAAGGACATCATCCGGCTGGCGATGAGGCCCGAAACGCCGGCTTTGCCGGCGCAAAGCCCAAAGCCCAACGTCCAAACGCCAAAATGAACCCGCCCAAGGATGCCTTGTATTTGGAGTTTGGGATTTGGCCTTTGGAGATTTGCGAATGAAATTCGCCCACGCCTGCATCGAGTCCCTGGCGACCGTCCTGCCGGAGGAGATCTGGTCCTCCGCCCAGATCGAGGAGCGGCTGCGGCCGCTCTATGAGCGCCTGAAGCTGCCGGCCGGTCGGCTGGAATTGATGACCGGCATCAAGGAGCGGCGCATGTGGGCCGCGGGCACGCGTCCGTCCGAGGCCAGCGCGAAGGCCGGCCGGGCCGTCCTGCAGCGCTCGGCGTTCAAGCCCGACCAGGTGGAGGCATTCATGCACTGCGCCGTGTCGCGCGACATGTTGGAGCCCGCCACGGCGTCCTTCGCCCACCACATGATCGGGCTGGGACCGCACGCGCACCTCTTCGACGTGTCGAACGCCTGTCTCGGTTTCCTCAACGGCTTGGTGACCCTCGGCGCGATGATCGATGCCGGCCAGATCCGCTGCGGCATGGTCGTGGCGGGGGAAAACGGCCGGCCGCTGGTCGACCAGACGATTCAACATCTCCTGACCGCACCGCTCGATCGGAACGCCATCAAACCGTTCTTCGCCAATCTCACGATCGGCTCGGGCGCCGTGGCGGCCATCCTCTGCCACGAGGATATGCTCCCGGCCGGACCGAAACACCGTCTGCGCGCAGGCGCCTGTCTGGCCGCAACCCAGCACAGCGAGCTTTGCCAGGGCGATACTTCCGGGCAGGGGCTGCAGATGGAGACCGATTCCGAGCAGTTGCTGCTCGCCGGGGTGGAGGTTGCCAAGGAAACGTGGCGGCTGTTCGAGCAGGAGACCGGCTGGACGCGCGCCACGCCGGATCACCTCATCTGCCACCAGGTGGGCAGCACGCACCGCCGCAAGCTCTACGAGACCGTCGGCCTCGACCTGGCGAAGGATTTCTCGACCTTCGACACCTTGGGCAACACCGGCTCGGCGGCCCTGCCGACCGCCCTGGCGCTCGCCGTGGACCGAGGGAACGTGAAGACCGGCGACAAGGTCGCGCTGCTCGGCATCGGCAGCGGCATCAACAGCCTGATGCTGGCGGTGGAATGGTGATGAACGACGCGACCATACAAGGTGGGACCCGGCCTCCGGACGGGTTTCGAGCACGTCCGGAGGCCGCGCTCCACCAAATGATTCAACCATGATTTCCGTCCCCCTTTGGTTGCGCACCCTGTATCCCTTCGAACCGAAGCGGTTCGATACCGGTCGCGGCATGATGAGCTATCTCGATGAAGGCACCGGCGACGAGGCCGTCGTGATGGTGCACGGCAACCCGACCTGGTCGTTTTATTACCGCAACCTCGTGCTGGGTCTGCGCGACAGGATCCGCTGCATCGTGCCGGACCACCTCGGCTGCGGGTTGTCGGACAAGCCGCAGGATTTCAATTACACGCTGAGCGAGCACATCCGGAATCTGCGCGGCCTGCTGGACAGCCTGAACCTGCGGAAAATCCACCTCATCGTGCATGACTGGGGTGGGCCGATCGGATTCGGCACGGTGGGGCAGAAGCCGGCGCAGCTGGACCGCGTGGTGATCCTCAACACGGCCGCCTTTGCGGACACCGTCGTGCCATGGCGCATCCGGTTGTGCCGCGCGCCCGGGCTGGGGGAGTGGCTCGTGCGCGGACTGAACGGCTTTGCCTGGCCGGCCACGTGGATGTCCGTGACCAAACCCCTGACGCGCGACGTGAAACGGGGCTTTCTTTATCCTTATGATAATTGGGCCAACCGGATCGCCACGCATCGTTTCGTGGTGGATATCCCGTCTGGCCACGGCCGGGCCAGCGACCGGGCCCTGGCTGAGATCGAACCCAAGCTCACTCAGCTGCGCGATCACCCGGTGCGGATCCTGTGGGGCGGCCAGGATTTCTGCTTCAACCGGCACTACTACAACCGCTGGAAGGTGCTGCTCCCCGGGGCCAACGCCGATTATATCGATGCCGCGGGACATTACGTGCTGGAGGACGCCGCCGAACTCTGCCTCGCCGAAATCCGGCAGCATCTGCAGTTTTAAGGGCGTAATCCGAGTCAGGCAGAGGAGGGCGAACCGTTCAGTGGCAGATACTAGTCACCAGAAATAATGTTAATGCCACACGGTGAAAGATATGTATTATAGACATAATATTCATTGTGCAGCTTTTCGGGCTGATCCGCGGGCAGAACCGACCAGCTTACTTGGCCGGGCCCCAGCGGCTGGTCAGCGGATAATAGATGAACAACGGCCGGCCCACGACGTCCTTCTCCGGGACGAACCCCCAGTAACGGCTGTCTTTGCTGCGCGGTGAATTATCGCCGAGCGCAAAGAAGGAATTGGCCGGCACGGTCACCTTTCCGCCCGGCGGCATCAGGCCGTCGCTGATCGCCTGCAGATCGCCGCCGGTGGCGAGCGTTGGCGGCGTGTTGGTGTAACCGGGATACTTGCCCTCCCGGCGGGCATTCTTGCCAAAAGCCTCCGAGCCCTCGATCGGCTTGCCGTTGCGATAAAGCGCCGGCTGTTTGATCTCCAAAATGTCTCCCGGCACGCCGACCAGGCGCTTGACGAAATACTTGTCCCCTTCATCGGCCTTGAGGTTTTCAATGTTCCCGGTCCGGAAAACGAAGCCGGAACCGACCTTGGGCTGGATGAAATGGTAACTCATCCGGTCCACGAACAGCAGGTCGCCGGTCAGGATGTCGAAGGAAAGGATCTTTTCGCCCTTCTGCACCTTCTTCCCCAGCGGAATCCAATAAACCGTCGCCTCCACCGGCCGGGCCCCGCCGCGCACGATGAAGGTCGATCGCTCCAGCGGCTGGGCCTTGGTCGCCGCCGCCCGCAACGCCGCGTTAAGGCTCGGAGCCTCACCCATGAAGGCCTCGTTCAGGACCTGGTCGAATTCCCCTTGGAAATCCGCCGGCACCGTGATCTTCACTTGCTCGCCCCCGACCTTGAACGTGTAGTCGCGCAGCACCGTCGGGAAAATCCAAAGACTGCGGCCCGGTCGCTCGGTGAAGGCCGGCCGCAGATCGCCGAACACCGGGATCAGCACCTCGCCGGCCGCCGGTGCGGCGACCGAGTAATTGGTCGCGCCGAGGCCGATCAGCCGCGCGGTTTTCCGCAAAAACCCGGGCTCCTCGCCCGGTTTGAAGACTTCCGCCGTCATGCCGTAATAGCTCGGCCACATCGAATTCGTCGGGATCTTGAACGGCTGGATGAAATACGCCCGCAACCCGAGGATCACGAGGGCCGCGACGAGGAAGAATTCCACGTTCTCGACCAGCGACGACGACGGATAAATGCGCCCGCCCGTGTCCTTGAGCACCCGCTCCAGCGCCTCGATGCTCAGCTTGATCCGGCCCGCGTCGGCCTTCTCCTTCAGCCGCAGCCGGAGTTCCCCGGCCGTCGTCTGCAGCTGCTGGTTCTGGGTGTCCGTCAGCAGGTCGCGCCGGAAATGCCGCACGCGTTCGGCCACCTCGAGCCAGTTTTCCGCGTTCTGCCGCATCTTCTTTTCCTGCGAATAAAGGAAACTGAACATGCGCGTCGGGATTAGTTGTTGGTTTTCAAAACCTGGATGAAGGCATCTGGTGGGATCGAAACGCGGCCGATTTGTTTCATCTTCTTTTTGCCCTCCTTCTGCTTGTCGAGCAACTTCCGTTTGCGCGAAATATCGCCGCCATAGCACTTCGCCGTCACGTCCTTGCGCATCTCGCGCACGTTGTCGCGGGCGATGATCTTGCCGCCGATGGCGGCCTGCACCGCGATCTTGAACATCTGCGACGGGATGATGTCGGCGAGTTTCTCGCAGATCGTCCGGCCCTGCCCTTCGGCCTTGCTGCGGTGCACGATGCTGGCGAAGGCGTCCACCGGGTCGCCGTTGACCATGATGTCCATCTTCACGAGGTCGGAGACGCGGTATTCGCCGAGTTCGTAATCCATCGAGCCGTAGCCGCGCGTGATGCTTTTCAGCCGGTCGTTGAAATCCACCAAAATCTCGTTCAGCGGCAGCGTGCTCGTCAGCATGACGCGCGCGCCGTCGAGCGTGTCGGTGTGGTCGACGCTGCCGCGCTTTTCCATGATGAGGTTCATCATGTCACCCATGAACTCGTTGGGAATGTGGATGGACGCCTTGATGGTCGGCTCCGAGATCTCGAGGATCGTGCCCGGGTCGGGCAAATTGATGGGATTGTCGACCTCGATGACGTCGCCGCCGTGCTTCTTCACCTTGTAGACCACGCTCGGATAGGTGGAGATGATCTCGACGTCGTATTCGCGGCGAATGCGTTCCTGGACGACCTCCATGTGCAGGAGGCCGAGGAAGCCGCAGCGGAAGCCGAAGCCCAGCGCCACGGAGGTCTCGTTCGAATAGATCAGCGCGGAATCGTTCAGCCGCAGCTTGGCCAGGGCGACCTTGAGCTTCTCGTAGTCGTTCGACTCGAGCGGATACAGGCCGCAATACACCATCGGGTGCACTTCCTTGTAGCCGGGCAGCATCTCCGCGGCCGGCTTGTTGGCGTGCGTGACGGTGTCGCCGATCTTGATGTCGTCGGTGCTCTTGATGCTGCTGATGATGTAGCCGACGTCGCCGGGCCCCAGGGTCTCGATCTTTTCCATGCCGGGCCGGAAAACGCCGACCTCCTTGACCTCGGAGCGCTGGCCGGTGCTCATGAGCATCATCATCTCGCCGGCCTTGACCGTGCCGGAGAAGACGCGGGCATAGGAAATCACCCCGCGGTAGGCGTCGTATTTCGAGTCGAACACCAGCGCGCGCAACGTCGGGTAGTCGGTCCACCGCGGCGGCGGGATGCGCGTCACCACGGCCTCCAGGATATCCTCGATGCCGATGCCGGACTTGCCGCTGGCGAGGATGGCCTCTTCGGCGGGAATCGTCAGGATGTCCTCGAGCTGCCGCATGCAGAGTTCGAGGTTGGCGCTGGGCAGGTCGATCTTGTTGATGACCGGGATGACCTTGAGGCCTTGCGCAAACGCCAGGTGCGCGTTGGCCACCGTCTGGGCCTCGACGCCCTGCGCGGCGTCGATCAGGAGCAGCGCGCCCTCGACCGCCGCGAGCGACCGTGAGACCTCGTAGGAAAAGTCCACGTGCCCCGGGGTGTCCGTCAGGTGCAGCTTGTAGATATTCCCGTCCTTGGCCGGATAGTTCATGACCACCGGATGCATCTTGATGGTGATGCCCCGCTCCTTCTCGAGATCCATCGAGTCGAGGTGCTGGTCCGTCATGTTCCGCTTCGTGATCGTGCTCGTGTATTCGAGCAGACGGTCGGACAGCGTCGTCTTGCCGTGGTCGACGTGAGCGATGATGCAGAAATTGCGGGTGAGAGGCGCGGACGACATCAGGCGGATACCTCCGCGAACTCGGCGAAGCTTTTCACGACCCACGCCTTCTCGGTGCGCCGCGCGAGCCCGGCGAGCACGCCGCCCGGACCGCACTCCCAGAATTCCGTCGCCCCGGCCGCCACGCACGCGCGCATGCAATCTTCCCACAGCACGGACGAGACGACCTGCCTGACCAGCGCCTCGCGGATCTGGGCGGGTTCGCTGACGACCTGGCCGGTGGTGTTGCTGAAGACGGTGAACATGGGACGGTTGAACGTAACCCCCGCAAGGTATTCCGCAAACGCCGCGCGCGCCGGCTCCATCAGGCGGCTGTGGTAGGCGCCGGCGACATTGAGCGCCATGACTCGCTTCAGGCCGCGGTCCTTGGCCGCCGCGACGAGCGCGTCGATCCTGGCCTTGTCGCCCGAGACGATGATCTGGCCGGGTGCGTTGAAATTAGCCGCCTCGACGTCGAAATCCCGGCAGAGTTCCGCGATCTTCGCGCGCTCCTCGCCGATGATCGCCGCCATGCCGCCCGTGGTCCTCTCGCAGGCCTGCTGCATGAGCCGGGCGCGCTCGGCCACGACCTTCAGGCCGGTGGCAAAATCGAACGTCCCGGCGAAGGTCAGCGCCGTCACTTCGCCCAGGCTCAGGCCCATGACGAATTTCACCTCCGGCAGCTTGCCCTTTTCCTTCAAGGCCGCGACCACCGCGAGCCCGTGGACGAAAAGCGCCAGCTGGCAGTTCTTGGTCTGGGTCAGATCCGACTCCGGACCCTCAAAGCATAACTTGGCCAAGTCCCAACCCAGCACACGGTTAGCCTCGTCGTAGAGGTCGCGCGCCGCTGCAGAACCGTCATACAGTGACTTTCCCATGCCCACTTTTTGGGCACCCTGACCGGAGAAAATTAGTGCGAGTGACATAGCTTAAAGGAGCGGTTAAACCGGTCCCCCGCCTAAAAACCAAGCCCTAAAATTTCTTCTGCTGCGGGAAGTATTTTTCGTTGTCCAAAGGCGCCAGCAAAGTCGGCTTTTTCTCCACCGCCCGGGGCGCCGGATTCGGCTCCATGGCCGGCCCCCGGGACGGGCCGGACGGGTCGCCGCCGAAGGCCGCCGGACCACTGGGCAACAGGTCTAGGCCGCGGGTCCCGGACTCGAAATTTGCCGGGGATTCAAGTCCGGCAAGGTAGGGATTCGGCTGGGGCGCGACCGGAGCGGCGACTGGGCGATCCATGGTCGCCGGGGAATGAATCGAGAGCTGGTTCGAACCGATATCGGCCGGCCCGCCGGCCGACGCCGGCCCGGCGCCCGCCTCGGACTTCCGCACATATTCATCGAAGAATTTCCCGCGCACCGGCGAGTTCCCCAGCCAGTCCTGCAGAAAAGGCGCGATCGGGTCCGTGCGCGTTCTCGTGACCTGCCGGGCTTCAGTCTTTTCCTCCGCCTCCTTCTTTTGCTGGGCATACAGCTTCAGCACATAGTCGGGATCGGAGCTGTCGGGCTTTTCCTCTTCGTCCGCCGGCAAATCGTTCCGGGAATCGCGTCCCGCCTGACGCCGGTCCTTGGTTTCACGCCCGAGTTTGTCCACGCCATCGAGCAGCCAGTTCGCCTGGCCGGCCTTTTTCTTCTTCAGGTCGTTGTCGCCGGCCCGGCGATTGCCGGGTTGGCCCTGCTCGGGGGCCACGACTCCCGGCGCCGGGGTCCGCAACTGCGGCAGCCCGTCCGCGATGCTTTTGCCGGTGGCATTAAGGTCACTTTTCGTCGCTTGGTCCGCCTGCAGTTCCTGCAGCGCCTTCTTGGATGTTTCCAGGGGCGCCCCACCCTGCTGCCCGTCCGCCCCGGCGGCGGTGGCCACCAGCAGGAGGAGAATCAGTGTGACCGGGCGGTGACGCATCAGGTCTTGAAGAAGATGCCCTTCAGATTCATCTCGAGGGCGGGCGGGTTCGGCGAGAAGCGCAGGCCATCGGCCTTGCTGATCTTGCCCTCCTTGATGAGCCGGAAGAGATCCTTGTTGAAGGATTTTGATCCTGAGTCGCTGCTGGCCTCGAGCAGCTGCTGGATCTTGTCGTTGTGGCCGTCGAGGATCAGGTTTCTCACCGTGGCGTCGGCGATGAGGATCTCGTGCGCGGCGAAGCGGCCGCCGCCTTCCAGGGCCGGGATCAGCTTCTGGCAGACGAAGCCGCGGAGGGAGCCGGCGATCTGCCGGCGGGCCTGCGCGATCTGCTCCGGCGGGAAGAATTCAAACAGACGCGTCAGCGACTGGGCGACCGTGGCCGCGTGCATGGTAGAGAAGACCAGGTGGCCCGTTTCCGCCGCGGAGATGGCCGTCTCGAAGGTCTCCTTGTCGCGCATTTCACCGATGAGGATGATGTCGGGATTCTGGCGCAGGACGGACTTGATCGCCATTTCGAAGCTCGGCACGTCCAGGCCGATCTCGCGCTGCTGGAAGAGCGACTTGTCGTCGCTGAAAGTGTATTCGATCGGGTCCTCGATCGTCACGATATGCTTGTCCATGTTCTGGTTGATCCAGTTGAGCATGGCGGCCATCGTGGAACTCTTGCCGGAGCCGGTGGCGCCGCAGATGAGCAGGATGCCGTCCTTCGCCTGCGACATCTTGATCAGCGTCTCCGACTCGATCTTCAATTCCTCAAAGGTCGGCGGCCGGCTCTTGATATGACGCATGACGATGCTGACCAGACCGCGCTGGTGAAAGGCGTTCACGCGGAAACGGCCGACCTCGTCCGCGTAGGCAAAGTCCACCTGCCCGTCCTTGTCCCACTTGTCCTTGAAGACGCGCGGCACGTGCTCGTCGACCCAGGCCTGCGCATGATCGCAGGTGATGGGGTCCATCTCGACCGGACGGAGCCGTCCGCCCATGCGCACGTAACCGGGTTTTTCGGACTTGATGACGATGTCGCTGGCGCCGCTTTCGACGGCCAGCTTCAACAGATCCCTGACTATTTCGGTGTGAAGTGTCGTGCTCATGGAATTTTATGCGTGAACCGTCCTTAAAGCTGTGCTTTGCCTAAGGCCTAACCTTGTATCGATCAAGGTAACAATCCCATGAAACGTCTCCGCCCGTTCACCGGCTCCTACACCGCGATCGTCACACCTTTCCGGCGCGGCGCCGTGGCCTACGATGAAATCCGCCAGCTGGTGGAATTCCAGATCAAGGGCGGCATCTCCGGCCTCGTGCCGGTCGGCACCACCGGTGAATCGCCCACCGTGTCCCACGAGGAACATCTCGACATCATCCGCTGCACCATCGAGGCCGCCCGCGGCCGCGTGCCGGTCATCGCCGGCACGGGTTCGAATTCGACGCATGAGGCCATCGAGATGACGAAGGCGGCCGACGCCGCCGGCGCCGACGGCATGCTGCTGGTCGCGCCGTATTACAACCGGCCCACGCAGGAGGGGCTTTTCCAGCATTTCTGCGCCGTCGCCGAGGTCACGGACAAGCCCATCATCCTCTACTCCATCCCCGGCCGTTGCGGTGTGGAGATCGGCGTGGGCGTCATCGAGCGCCTCCGCGCCCGATATCCGCATGTCGCCCACGTGAAGGAGGCCGGCGGCAGCGTCGACCGCGTCGACCAAATCGTCTCGGCGATGGGCGACTCCGTCACCGTGCTGAGCGGCGACGACAGCCTCACCCTGCCCTTCATGGCGGTCGGCGCCAAGGGCGTGATCAGCGTCGCCTCGAACTATTTTCCCCGCGAGGTCTCGAAACTAACGGCCCTCGCGCTGGCCGGCGACTACGCCAAGGCCCGCGCGCTGCACCGCCGGCTTTATCCACTCTTCAAGACCTTTTTCATCGAGTCGAACCCGACGCCGATAAAGTTCGCCATGGCCAAGGCCGGAATCATCGGTTCCGACGAGGTGCGCCTGCCGCTGAGCCCGCTCAGTGCCGCCAGCCGCAAGACCCTGACGGCGGCGCTCGCCAGCTACCATCGCTGACCCATGGCTCTCCAGATTTTACTCAACGGCGCCAAGGGCCGCATGGGCCAGACGATCGCCCGTCTCGCCGGCGAAACCGGTTTCATCATCCGCGCCGGACTCGACGTTGGTGATGACTTGGCCGCGCACATCGCCCGTTGCGACGTGATCATCGACTTCAGCTCGCATCAGGCCACCGCCAAGGTGCTGGAAGTCGCCGCTGCCCACCAAAAAGCCGTCGTCATCGGCACCACAGGGCACGCCGCCGACGAGAAAAAGCACCTGCTGGCCCTCGCCGCCCAGGTGCCGTGCGTCTGGGCTGGCAATTATTCCGTGGGCGTCAACCTGCTCTATGCGCTCACCCAGCGCGCCGCCCGGGTGCTGGGTTCCGACTACGACGCCGAGGTCATCGAGATGCACCATCGCTTCAAGAAAGACGCCCCAAGCGGAACCGCCGCCCGTCTTTTGGAAATCATCCTCGAGGAACGCAAGCTCGGCGCCGATGCCCTGCGCCACGGCCGCTCCGGCATCACCGGCGAGCGCCAGCCCACCGAGGTCGGCGTGCACGCCCTGCGCGGCGGCGATGTCGTCGGGGAGCACACCGTCATGTTCGCCGGCCTGGGCGAACGTCTCGAACTGACGCACAAGGCCACGGACCGTGCCATCTTCGCCCGCGGGGCCTTGCGCGCCGCCGCCTGGGTCGCGAGCCAGCAGCCCGGGGTCTACGACATGCAGGACGTGCTCGGCCTGAAATGATCACCAGCGTCACCGGCATCCTTGTCTCGGCCACGCCGCTGAGCGCCATCATCGAGGCGGGCGGGCTCGGTTACGAGGTCCACATCCCCGTCACGACCGCCGAGCGGCTGCCCCCGCCCGGCCAGCGCGTGAAGCTGCACACCCTCGCCGTCTATCGCGAGGATTCCCAGACGCTCTACGGTTTCGCAACCGAGGAGGAGCGCGATTTCTTCCGGCTGATGGTCGAAAAGGTCACCGGCGTCGGCCCGAAGATGGCGCTCAGCGTCCTGAGCAAGCTTTCCCTCGCCACCCTGCAGGGCGCGATCGCCGCGGGCGATGTCGGCCTGCTCGCCAAATGCCCCGGCATCGGCAAAAAAACCGCCGAGCGGCTCGTCATCGAACTGCGCGACAAGCTCAACGCCGCCCTGCTCGGCACTGTCAGCCCGGCCAAATCCGAATCCGGCGCGCCTGCGCCTGCCGCCGGCGAGAACAAGATCCGCGATGCCGTCCTGGCCTTGGTGGCGCTTGGCTACAAGGCGCCCGATGCCGACAAGGCCGTGCGCCAGTCACTGGTCGCGCTCGGCCCGACGGCCACGACCGAGGCCTTGATCAAGAAAGCCTTGGGCTAAGCAAAGGTGGAACGCGACCTTCCGCCGTCGCCAAGCCTATGGCGGACAGGCCGGACGCGGTTATTTTAAGGAAAGCCCGTCCGGAGGACGGACTCCACCTCTGGATTTTCCTCAGCGCTGGAACTGGAAGGCGGTGAATTCCGCCTGCTGCGCGGGCGATTGCCGGCTCCGATAGACGCGCTGATTGTTCAGCGGCATGACCTGCCGGGACTCGAAGACGCCGTCATCAAAGAGCGAGGGCAGTTGGCCGGGCTGGATCTGCCCGTTGGCAAAGGCCCGGGCCTCTTCCTGGCGCAGGGTCGTGAGCAGGGCCACATAGTCCTGCTCCGTCACCACATTGTTGCGCAGGCTGACGAGACCGGCCTTCGGCTCCCGCGCGGCCGGCGCGGCGACTTCGGCGCGAGGCGCCGGGGCGGTGACCTGGACGGCCGGGAGAGAATCGGACGTGGCCAGCAAGTCCGCCGCGACGGTGCTGCGGGTGTTCAACTGCACAAAGACCAGGGCCAGGCAGGCAGCAGCGGCCAGGCCGCCCGCGTAATAGCCCCAGTGCGTGCGGCGGTCGCGCTCGAACCGGGCGATGGTGCCTTCGCCGGCGGCGGCCTCCTGGGCCGGGGCGCCGGCCCGGAAGCTCTCATAGACGAGCGTCGTGGCCCGGTGCATCTGGCAATATTGGTGGTAGACCGCGCGGTGACGCGGATTGCTCTGGATCTCAGCCTCGAGTTCGGCGGTTTCGGCCGCGGTGATCTGGCGGTCGATGTAGAGATTCACTAGGTCAATGAATCGGCTATCTTTCATGGTTAAAATCCTCCCCGAGCATGGCGCGCAGGCTTTCGCGGGCGCGGGCGATGCGGCTCTTCACGGTGCCCACGCTGATCCCGAGAATCTCGGCGATCTCCTCGTAGGCGAGATTCCTTACGTTGCGCAGGATCAGGATCTCGCGGTGCTTCTCGTTCAGCTTCTCCATGCACTCGGCGACGCGGTTGACGAATTCCTGCGTGACGGTCGCGTCCTCCGGGGTCTCCTGCTCGGCCGGGATGAGCTCGGCCAGGGTCGTATCATTGTCGCCGCTGACGGGCGCGTCGAACGAGATGGATTTGTCGCGCTTGCGCCGCCACCAATACCAATAGCGGTTCCGGGCGAGATTGGTCGCGATCTGGTAAAGCCAGGTTGAGAAGGCGGAGTCGCCGCGGAAGTTGACCAGGCCGCGGTGGGCGCGGATGAAGGCATCCTGGGTGACCTCCTCGGCGTCCTGCTGGTTGCGCAGCAGCTGGTTCACCATGCCGTAGATCCGGTCCCAGTAGCGGGTGACCAGCTGGTCAAAAGCGGCGGCGTCGCCACCCTTGAAGCGGTCAACCAGCATGCGATCCAGTGCAACTTCTTGGGCCTTGGCAGTCATTTGCTCAGGCTCGTTCTGATCCGGAAATTTGAGGATTGTTCCCACGAATGTCGTAAGTTGTGGGCAGCCTTGCACCGCCCCCGCCCGCCGGTCAATGCCGGGTTGCCGTCACCGCCCCGGCCCCGGCCCCGCAATTAATCCTTGCGTTGCCGCCCAAGCGAAAAAATATGCGCCCTTACGGTTGGCACGGGGTGATAGCTCAATGGTAGAGCAGAAGCCTTTTAAGCTTTTGGTTCTGGGTTCGAATCCCAGTCGCCCCACCAGCCTCCGCCGAGCAAAGCGAGGACGGAGGCTGCCGTCCGTAGGGGTCTACACGGGTCTACACCAAAGTTTGGGGACCGAGGCATGTTTAGGTTGATGGTTATGGGT
>JAQSDJ010000079.1 GCA_029945855.1 Lacunisphaera sp. | reverse complement strand
TCGTATCAAACTCCTCAGACTTTATCCGAAATTATAGACGTTACGGGATACTAGGCGTCTTGTTTCCGGCCAAACCTAGGGAAAAAAACCGCTGCAAATAGCACCACGACCAGGCCTGCCATGGACACCAGCCACCGGCCGGGGCACATGCATGTCAAACAAGAGATTCGCCAAGACCCACAGTCCGTCGATCTTCCCGCAACTGATCAGCGGCGAGGCGTTGACGATGAGGGTCGTCACCATCTGGTGGCGTTCTGTAGATCGCTCGATGTTTCCTGAAAGGGGCTGACCTGAAACCGAGCCAGGCCGGTCAAAAACTCCGAGCGCGAGCAACCGGCCAGCTCCGCCGCACGCTCCTGACTCAATACGCCCGCCTCATACCACTTGCTGGCCGCGGCCAGCAGAAGATTCCGCGAAAATTCGCCGGGGCTCCGGCGCAGCGCCGCGAGTATGCTGTCAGGCAGTTCCAGTTCGAGCTTCATGGGGGGCAATCTCGTCAACCAACGCTCCGGCGCAAGGGGAATGCTCGGGGCTGGGGCCAGCGAGAGGGGCAGCAATCCGGTGGGCGAAGGAGGTGGATGGGGTCATGCTTTACCGTTTACCTTCGGGTCCCCGGCGGAATACCGTCCGGCCCCTTCCCCCACGATCGCCCTGGGCCGTTGAGGGCAACGGCCCCTACCCTCACGGCCGGTGCCGAAATCGAAACGAAATCCAAGGGAAACTGCACATTGAAAATTGAACGATGAACATTCCGGCACGGCTTGTTCGCTTAGCGCCGCCGGTCAGCGGGCGGCCTTGAAAACACCGAAGATCTCGAAATCGGCGAAGTTGAGCGTGAGCAGCCGGGTGATGCCGGCGGAATAGTAGGTGGCCGCGAGTTGCGTATCGAGCAGGCGTTTGCGACCGAGCCGGTGCTGGCGCAGCCAGGAAAGCGCCAGCCGGGTGGAATCGAGGGTCGGATAAACCGGCCGCACTTCGCTGGCTTCCCACCAGCCTTGGGCCTTGTCCAGCGCGGCATCCATCGAAAGCGGTTGGCTGAAACGGCGGGGATCTGTCACCACATGCACGAATTCCGTGAGCACCTGCGGCGCCAGCGCAAAGGGCTGGCTGCCCTGAGTCATCGCGGCATGGAGCCACGCCCGGGCGGCGGCATGGCCGGGGCATTCGAGCAGTTCGACCTGAACCAGAAAGGTCGTGTCTACCCCGTGGATCATGCGCGGGAGTCCATCACGTCATCCAACAGGTCCTGGCGGCCGGTCCAGGTTTCGAGCACGCCCCCGACTGAGGCCGGCAGCTGATCCCGCAGGGAACGCGGGGGTCGAATCTTGGCCTGGCGGTAAGCCTCCATGGCCTCACGCAAGAGCTCCGCGGTCGGCCGGTCCTGCTCCTGGGCATAGCGTTGATAATCCGCATAGACCGGTTCACTGACATTAAGCGTGATAGTTTTCATACAGGTCTGGATATGGTTATAAGATATATTGTCAAACAGCTATCAGGCGGTCCGGCAGACATCTAGCCAGGGGGATACCTGCCGACAATGTAACAATCGCAGGCCCAAACCCGGCTCCCTGGACTCATAATACAAGGCCGCTTCATGGAATTCGTCCCGGGCCTCGGGCAGGAAGTGAAGGGTCATTGCGCCAGCTTGCGATCCAAACCGGCAAAAACTTCGGCAAGGGGAATGCCCTCGGATTGTCCCGCATCGTAGCGGCGAATCCGCTCGCGGATTTCCAGCTCCCAAGCCGCTTCAACCTCAGGATCGCCGACCGGCTCAACGCTCGCCAAGATGCGGTGCGCCAGGACAAGACGTTGGTCTTCTGGCAGGTGCATGGCTTCGGAGGTGATGGTATCGACTGAGGTGCTCATGGATTCAGATTCGGCCTGATCGGTGGTGGCGCAAGCCGGGAGGAGGGGGGCAATCAAATGCGGTCGGGCTGCGGATGTTGATGTCGGTATCCTCCTAGCCGGCAGAGGGACCTGCCGGCCCACCCTCGGCCGAGAGTGATGCAGACGGCGGCTTGGACTCATCCGTTTTATTCGTGTCCTTTCGTGGGCAAATTTCCTTCCGCCGCCTGTCGCCTGTCGTCCGTCATCTGTTGTCAGGCTGATTGGTCTTTCACCTCAATCACCTCGATACGGTTCGCCTTGATGTCCTCGTGCAACAGAGCGAGATGCTTTTTCAACTGCGCACTGAACGCCGGGTTTTTCGGACTGACGTTTGCCCCGACGGCGTCGCTTTTGTCCCGATAGAACAGCAGGAACATATCTGCCGGCTCCACGGCGAGCAGGTAAACGATCCGGCGCGGGCCGCGAACTGAAGTGGCATAGACTTTGAGCAGGCGCGTGCCCGGGGGCAGCCCTCGGCTCGCAATGGGCGTGGCGAGGGCAACGCGGGCGGTGCGTTGCAGGATATCCCTGACCTCTTCCGGAATGGCGGAGCCAAACTCCTTGTCCCGTATCCGGTGGGAGATGATGATGGCCATGTCAGGGGCGAGACTGTTTCCACGCGGTCGCGATGGCGTCCATCTGCGCCTGGGTTTCGGCATCGACGGCGATTGGTTCACTGCGGATTGGCGATGCCTCCAATGAAAACGGTATGCCCCGGGTTTGGACGATCTTGGTGAGGTAAAGCCTGACGGCCGTCGGCAGGTCCAGGCCGATGTCGGCCAACACGGAATCGGCGTCGGCGCGCAATTGTTCAGGAATGCGAACTTGAAGTGTTTTCATGATAACCGTAATGAATGCGCGGTTGTTTGTATTGTCAATCAGCCGCAATCGGGAATCAAAATGGGGGAGGGGCAAAAGGGGTCGGGCTGCGGATGTTGATGTCGGGCTCCTCCCGGCCGGCAGAGGGACCTGCCGGCCCACCCATCTTCCGGGGGCGAAACAGAACCCTGCCGGTCACTGCCCGGTAAGCGAGTCAAGGTCCGGAATCGCCTCCAATTGCTCGATGAAGCGCAGTAACTGTTCCGTCACGATCCCCCACACGGCGTCCTCGATGTGGTCGTAGGCATGGGCCAGGATGTTCCTAAAACCGATGATGGCCGGCCACTCGCCGATCAAGCGCAGGTCGTCCGGCCGCTGGCGACGAATGCGGGCCAGCGCCTCACCGATGATCTCGAATTTACGCTCAATGGCGGACGACAGCATTTCGTTGGTGCAATACTCTTCGTAGCTCCGACCGGGCGCAAAGTTCCGGATCGCCCGGGCTGCCTCCCGCGCATCGTAATAATGCTTTAAGGAAATCTCATCCATGCACAATCGTCAGATCCCGTTCCATACTACGCTTGAGGAAAGGATTACGCACCATGCGCGGGGTCAGCACCTGCACCGGACGGCCGAACCGTCGGCTGGCATCCTCGATGAATCCAAAATAGCGATCCGCCATGTGGTCGGGAGAGGGGGCCTCAAACTCGGCCAGAAAATCGATATCACTGTCTCCCCGCTCTTCGCCCCGGGCCACGGACCCGAAGAGACTCAAGCGCCTGACTCCATGCCGCCGACATAGATCAAGGCGTCTTCCGTGACCAGATCCACCCGGCGTTGAAACGCCTCCTCAAGTGC
>JAQSDJ010000078.1 GCA_029945855.1 Lacunisphaera sp. | reverse complement strand
AGATGGTCTGTTCCCGCATTCCTGTGTCATGTCGCCATGACGCCTTGAGCTGGACCCATCACTGCGAGGTGGGATTAGCTTTCGCCAATCCCAACGAGATCGAATGGTGGCTGGCGCAGGCCGAGGCGGAAAAGCTATCGACGGCCGCGCTCCGCAAGCGCATCCGGGCCCACCTGGCCCGCCGGCATCGGTCCACGGCTGCCGCCGGGGCGCTGCGGTCCGTGGAAACCTTCCAGATGATGCGGGAATTGCGCGCCGCTTGCCGGGTGGTCGTGCAGCATCGCAATCTCTGCCGGAGCTGGTCTCCGGGCACCGCCCGGTCGGCCTTGGAGGAGATCCAACCCCTCACGGATTTTATCGATGCGGTCCGCGCGCGTGCCCTCGGCAGCTCTTCACCGCCGCCACGCGATATTCAGGCCAATTAGGTTTCTCCCGAATATCCTATCAGTTACGGGCAGGCACTTTCAGCTTGGTGCGGATATGAGTCTCGACCTCGATCGGGTCGTAATAGACGAAATGACCGACGCGGTGATACGGGATGCGCCGCAGCTTCGTCCATTCGCGCAGGGTGCGGACCGAGGGCTCTTTGCCGGTCGGGAATATCCCGCACCCGCGGAGCCCGAGAACATCCGTCAGCCGATTTTTTATGAGAGGATCTGGTGGCGTGTCTATACCCTTCGTGGCGTGTCAACCGAAGGGTTCAGACCGCGACGCGTAGCGCCGGGGCCGGCATCGGCACTACGGCAGCGGAACCCTTGGCCCGCTTGGGACGGATGCCGAAAAACGCTTCCGCTTCAGCCGTAGATTTAAGGTCGAGGTAGTGCCGGCGGATGATGCTCTCGGAATTGCCCGCCTGCAGCGCCGCCTCGCCGAGCGAACGGAACTTCGCGACGAACATGGAAATAAACGTGTGCCGCATGACATCGTGCGCGAGCGGGAACTTGAGCGCCACCTTCTCCCGGAGGTGCTGGAGGTTCGCGGGAATGATCGGGAATTTTTCGAGCGGATACTTCCGCAGCCAGGCTGCGAGGTTCGGCTGGATCGTGACGTTGCGCGGCTCGCGGACCTTGGAAACCTCGCCATCGATGCGGATGACGCCTTCGGCGAGCTTCACGTGTTCGGGCTTGAGCCGGAGAATTTCGCCGGTGCGCAGACAGGGCCGGATGCCGGCGAACAGGCATAGGGCGAAGAAGGGCACGGCAGCGGGGTAATGCGTCTCGACGTGCGCCATGAGCGCCGTTGCCTGCCCTGCATCGAAGGTGATGGCACCGCCGCGCCGACGGCGGATGCGACGCGGCGGGATTGTGTCCAATGGGTTCTCGACGATCCAGCCGCGTTGGAGGGAATGCTTAAGGAAAGTCGAAACAATGCCCCGGCGGTTGTTGAACGTCTTCAGTCCCGCTCGGCGCGCCTCGAAGTATTCGATCAGCCGGGGCCCGGTCAACTCGGCGACCGTTGTTTCAGGAAAATGCTTTTTCAATCGCTCCAGGTCGCGTTTCAAACGCGTCAGGTGCGGTTCGGAGAGTAGGTCCTGCTCGTGTTCATGCTGCTTCGTGGCAACGTAGTCAGCGACCGCTTCGGCCAGGACTTTCTGGGTCGTGGGCTCCCGGTAGTTTGCCAGCGCGAATTCGACGTAGAACGACAGCGGACGCAGGTGGCCGGCCAGCCGGCGGAAGACCGCCTCGGCTTCGTGGAGCTGATCCTCGGTCAGGCGGGTGACGGCCGGCCGGATGCCGGTTTCGCCTTGGAGGCGCTGGATCTCCAAGAGCTGGCGTTCGGCTTCGGCCTCGGAACGCGTTGGAAAGTTTTTACGGACGCGCTTGCCGTCCAACCAGCCGGAAACGCGGAAAACGACATCCCGGGAGGGATTCGTGAACGATGAGATGACGAACGGATTTTTTGGCTTCATGACCGATTTGCCACGTCAACTGGCAAATCGGCTGTTGGGCTTTCCCCTCAGAGGGGAAAATTGGCGGAGAGGGAGGGATTCGAACCCCCGGAGCCTTGCGGCTCAGCGGTTTTCAAGACCGCCGCGATCGACCACTCTGCCACCTCTCCGATACGGAAAAGCCCAAATTGCTAAGTTACCCATTCAGGTCAACGGCACAGATGGCCGGCCAGTCACGTCCCGAATGAAGACCGGCCACCCGGATAAGGCCGGCTCGGTCCTCGGCTTCGGCATCTTCTATCGCCCGGCTGTGGCCACTAGCCGGTTGTCTGACCAGGGTTGGACCCGTTGTATCATCTTCCTCCCCGCGTTGCCCGGATCCGCTCCGGCCGGCTGATGTCCGCCCCCTCTTTCATGATTAAAGCCCCGTTGTTCCTTCTCGCGCTCCTGGCTGCGACCGCTGCGGCGGCCGGGACGGCGCGCAATGTCATCTTGTTCATCGGCGACGCCGGCGGCATCCCGACGCTCCACGCGGCGAGCATCCACGGTCACGGCCAGCCGCAGGCTCTCTTCATCCAGCACCTGCCGCACCTCGGGCTGATGGACACCTCGGCGGCCGATGCCTGGGTGACCGATTCCGCCGCCGGCATGTCCGCGATCGTCACCGGCCAAAAAACCAACAACGGGGTCCTCTCGCAATCGGCCGCCGCGGTGAAGGACCAGCGCGACGGCGAGACGCTGCAGACCATCCTCGAGCACGCCGAACAGCGCGGGCTTTCCACGGGCGTCATCACCAACATGTCCATCGCGGACGCCACGCCCGCGGCCTGTTACGCTCACGCCAATTACCGCAAGAAGACCGGCGAGATCTTTGCCCAGCTCGCGCAGCCGCGCTTTGGCGACGGGGTCGACATCGTCATCGGGGCCGGCCGCAAGGCCGTGCTCGCGGGCACGCGGGAGCTCGGGATCGACATCGAGGCCCGGCTGCGCACGCAGGGCTATGTCGTGCTGGACTCACCCGCCGCGCTTTCCGCCGAAGCCCCGCGCGTGGCCGCCCTCACGGACGACGGCGACTTTGACCCGCGGCCGGTGGTGGCGCGGGCGATCGAGATCCTGTCCCGCAATCCCAAGGGTTATTTCCTGATGGTCGAATGGGACATGCACCCGACCAAGCTCCGGCGCGGCCTCGACCGGGTCCTGCAGATGGACGATATCGTGCGCCAGACCGCCGCCCAGGTGAAGGACGACACGCTGATCATCTTTACCGCGGACCACTCGTTCGACCTGCGGACGCGCGGCGGCAAGCCGGGCGAACCCCTCCTGCCCGCGGAACCCGCGGCCAGTGCCCCGGCCGCGAAGCCCAACGTGCGCGTTGATGACGGTCACACCGGCGAACAGGTGCTGGTCGCCGCCCAAGGCCCCGGGGCGGAAAAGGTGCATGGCTTCATCAAGAACACGGACCTGTTCCACGTCATGATGTCCGCCTACGGTTGGACCGCGGCCGCGCCCTAGCCTCCGCCTGCCAGACCGCCGGATGGATTGCCACCTCGACCGCCACGCGGCCCGGACTCGGCCGAACTCGTGCAGTTGGCCAGATTTCCCGCTCTAGTCATGGGAGAACTGAATGGAGTCAAGGTGGGCCAGCCCGCTCGCGGGCGCCCTTCAGAGCGCGAGCAAGCT
>JAQSDJ010000077.1:46231-48055 GCA_029945855.1 Lacunisphaera sp. | reverse complement strand
GCGTGAGGTTGGCGAGGAGATGCTGCCAGAACGAGGGTTCCAACCGGAGCGACCACGGGCCGTAGTTCCATTGGTGCAGCTCGGTGGAGGCGAGAAAGCCGGTGAAGGGATTCGAGTGCTTGAGGGCGTCACCGCGGGCGATCCACCACCAGGCGGCGAGCAACGCGAGGGCGACCGGCAGGGCGGCGAGCAGCGCCGGGCGCAAGGCGCCGGCCGGGCGGAAGCCGCCGTCGCTGCGCCCGGTCTGGCGCAGCGCGGCCAGCGCGAGGATCGCGGCGGGCACGGCGTAGAGGGCGAAGGTGGTGATCTTGGTGAGGGCGCCGAGCAGGGCGCAGGCGCAGGTCGCGGCCAGCCAGCCCCAGCTGCGCGCGGCCAGCGTGCGCTGCAGGCCATGGACAAACCACACCGAGAAGCACAGCGCCGTGGTCTCGATCATCACGGCCCGGGTGTAGAACAAGTAGACCGGGGTGCTCAGCACCACGGCCAGGGCCAGCAGCCGGCGGGAGGGCGCCAGCCCGGCGAAACCGAGCAGGCCGTAGACCGCGGGCAGCGTCGCCAGGTAGAACAGCACGCTGACGAGGCGTCCGGTCTGCTCCAGTGGCCAGCCGGTCAGCGTCGAGAGCCCGGCGACGCAGGCCTGGTAGGTGGGAAATTCCATCGGCACCGACCACGGCGGCCCGAAGAGCGGGGTGAGGTAGTCGAGGCGGAAGCCCTCCTGCTGCATCCAGAACGTGGTCAGCGCCGTCTGCACCTGGCGGAATTCGTAACGATCCAGAATGGAGGCGTGCCAGCGGTTCGACACCATCCAGAGAACGAGCCCGAGCATGCCGAGGAACACGAGCACCAGGCCGGTGGCCCCGGGCGGGGCCGGGCGGGGGGCGGAATTGTTCTCGTCCGGCATGGCGGGTCAGGTCGCGGCGTAACCGGCGGCCGCGCGGCGGATGCCCTCGTCCAGCGACACCTGCGGGCGCCAGCCGGTGGCGGCGGCGAACCGGGTCGGGTCGAGCCGGCTGTCGTGCACGTCCCAGGCGGGGGCGGGCTGGGGCTGCAGGCGGACCGGCCGGCCGGTGTGCGCGGCGACGAGCCCGATCACCTCGTGGACGGAATGGGATTCGCCGGCGCACAGGTTGTAGAGCCCGGTGAGGCGGCGGCTGATGACCAGTTCGAGGGCCGAGAGGAAATCCGTGTAGTAGAGGAAGTCCTTCCGGGCGGAGCCGTCGCCCCAGAGGTGGAGCGGCTGGCCCTCGACGGCGCAGCGCAGGGCGTGCGGGATCAGGCCCTGCGCGCGGCTCTGCGGGACGGGATAGCCGTAGGGGTTCGAGATACGCAGGATGGTGCAGGCCAGGCCGAGCCGCGCGGCGTGGGCCTCGACCATTTCCTCGGCGGCGCGCTTGGCCCGGCCGTAGCAGCTGACGGGGTGGCACGGGTCGCTCTCGACATTGGGCCGGCCCGGGGCGTTGCCGTAGACGGCGCCGCCGGTGGAGAAGAACACGAAATGCGACCGGTCCCGCGCCGGCGAGCGGGCGAGGGATTCCAGCATGTTGTCCAGCAAGGGCAGGTCGTGCCGGGCTTCCGTGCCCGGCGACTGCTCCGAGGTGGCCGGCAGGGTGCTCCAGGCCAGGTGCAAAATGGTGCCGGCGTCGAAGCACCGGCCCGACGTCAGTTCATCGAGGGCGTGGAACCCATGGCCGGCGACGCGGGAGAACAGCTGCACCTCGTGCGCCGGGGCGCGGAAATGGTCCGCGACGAGCGAGGCCAGGCGGCCCCGGCCCCCGGTGACGAACAGGCGATGCGGTGAATCAGGCATGCGGGACTCAGGACGTT
>JAQSDJ010000077.1:42416-46216 GCA_029945855.1 Lacunisphaera sp. | reverse complement strand
AAGCGGGGCCGCGCTGCGCCGCCAGTTGAAATGTTCCGCGGCATAGGCCGCCGCCCCCCGGCCGAGCCGTTCGCCCAGGGCCGGATCTGCGCGGAGGGCGCGCACCGCGGCCGCGATGCCGGCCCGGTCGGCGCGGTCCAGCACATAGGCGTCGGTGCCGTGGCGGAGGGACACGCCGAGATTGGTGCGCGGCAGCACGACCGGCCGGCCGAGCGCGAAAAACTCGGGCAGCTTGGAGGGGAAGCGGTAGTCGTTGAACGCGTCCGGCCCGCCAGGCTGCACGAAGATGTCCGCCAGCGCCATCAGGGGCGGCAGGTGCCGGTGGTGCAGGATCTGGCCGAGGGAAAGCACGAAGGGCGCGACCGCGGCGGCGAGGTCGCCCAGGAAATCCACGCGATCCAGGCCGGTGCGGAGCAGCGTGACGGGCGTGCCGGTGCGGTTGAGCTCGAGCACGGCGGCATAAAGCTCGCGCATCTCGGCGGCGTTCGCGGCATGGACGTTGCCGTGATAAAACAGGACGGTCGTGTCCGGGGCCAGGCAGAGGGCGGCGCGGAAGGCGGCGGGCACGGGCTGCGGGTGGAACCAGCGCGCATCCATCGCGGGCGCAAGCGTGACGCACGGCTTCCCGGCGGGCACGAATTCGCGCAGCCGGTCCATGATGACCGTGACCCCGTCGCAGCGGACGAGGAAACCGCGGCTGCGCCGGGGGTGCGACAGGTCGGCTGGCACCAGGCGGTCGAGTTCCTCGTCGGGCAGCAACGCGAGGTCTGCCACCGGGCGGCCCAGCGAAAGGGCCAGAACCTGCTGCTCATTGTCCTCCAGGTGCACGATGACCCGCGAGCGGTGCCGGGAGCGGAGCTTTTCGGCCAGCAGGCGCACGTTCTCGCGGGTGGTCCAGGCATGCACCACGTCCGGCCCGCGCTGGTCGGGAAAGTCGGGGTCGTTTTCCGCCTGGGCGTGGGTCAGGCCGCGGAAGGCCGGCCGGTCGAGGTGGGCGAGGGTGCCGGGGTCGTGCGCCACCGCCACGGCGCAGGCATGGCCGGCGGCCGCGAGTTCGTCGGCGAGGGCGGCGACATGCAGCGCGCTGTTGGACGCGAAGCTGCCGGGCAAAATGAACAGGACGTTGAGCGGCCGGTCGGTGCGGGCGGGCGGGGTGATGGCCCGCGGGGTGCGATCGCCGGCCAGGGCGATCCGGGCCGCGGTCAGCTCCAGCTCCGGCCCGTGATTTTCGTCGGTGGCGATGCTGAAGGTGACCGGGGTGGGAACGATCACGATGCGGCCGTCGGCCAGCCGCGCCTCCACCCGGACGGGCCCGTGGCCGGCGACGAGGTAATCCTCGCTGGTGAAACCGGCGTGGGCGGCATGCGGCACGGCGGGAAACGCGCCGGCGACATCCGCGCGCGGCTGGTTGATCACGCAGGGTATCCGGCGATGGCCGTAGCGCAGGTGGAGTTCGGCCACGGGCTGGGCGGGATCCAGCGCCCACCCGCCGACCTTCACCCGATCGCGCAAGGTGCCCGTGCTGATGGGTTCGTCCAGCGCCGCGACGAACGGCGCGGCCCCGGTGGCGAGGGTGAGGTGTTTGAACAGCATCCAGTCGCCGTCGGGCAGCCGGGCCTCGCAACGGGCGTGATGCAACCCGGGGGGCAACTCTCCTTCGATGGTGAAGCCCGACCGGGCGGCCGCCGCTTCGGAGGGGAACAGGCCGGGCAAGTCGGCGCGCGCCTGGCGCGCGGTCATGGGCAGCGTGGCGGCGGCGGTGACGAGGCGGACCGGCGGGGCCTCGGGCACGCCCGCGATCAGACACCATCCGCGGAGGGAAACCTTGCCCTCGGCCACGCGCAAGGGGCGCGGGGTCTCGATCTCGCCATGCAGCACCGGCGCGCTCATTTTCCCGCCAGGCTGCGGAGCCAGGCCGTCCAGCGCCAGCTGCGCGAGGACCGGATGGCGCGGAGCTCGGCTTCGAGATGTTGCCCGGTGGCCGTCAGGGCGGCGGCGGCTTCCGCCTGCCGCGCGAGTTGCGCGTTGGCCTCGGCGCGCGCGGCGCGCATGGCGACCAGGTCCTGCGCGGCCTGTTGATGCGCCTCGTTCAACCGGGTGAATTGCACCTGCAGGTCGGCGAGGACCCGCTCCAGGTGGGCGGCCTCCCCGGTCTTGGCGTCGGCGAGGGTCTGCGCCTGCCGGAGGAGCTGCTCCACTCCGGCCAGCTGCGGGGTCAGGCTTTCGCGCACGTCCTCCAGCTCCATGATGCGCACCTGGGCCAGGATCAGCTGCTGGCGCAGGCGGATCACAAGGTCGGGCGGCTCCGGAAGGGCGGACGGCATGGCTGAGGCAACATCAAGCCCGGGCGACGGAGGATGTGAAGCCTATAGTCCGGCGGCGGGCGCCGCTGAGCCGGGATCATGCTTTTGCTGTGGGTGGAACCGGTCCTCCGTGACCGGTTTGCCTCGGCGTGCGTCCAACAACCCGTCCGGAGGACGGGTTCCACCATTTAGTGCGCGGCTCTCCAGTGGAGATGGGCCGGCCAACGGCATGAGTTGGCTCAGAGCTTGTAGCCCGCGGCGGCGGCGTCCTGGGCGAACATCTTCACCGTGTCGAGCGACAGCGCGTCCAGGTCCATGCTCAGGAGCTTGGCGGCCTTGGCGAGGATGTCGTGGGTGACGGTGACGATGTGGCAGCCGCATTGCTCGGCCTGGACGATGTTCAGCACCTCGCGGACGCTGGCCCAGAGCAGCTCCGCCTTGGGCTGGCCGGCGAGGAGCTGGAGGCTCTCGCGCATGATGGGCATCGGGTCGACGCCGGTGTCGGCGACGCGGCCGGCGAAGATGGAGACCACGGCCGGCACCTGCGGCTGGAGGACGGCGGCGACGGCGCGGACCTGCGCGGACGTGAGCAGGGCGGTGATGTTGAGCTGCACGCCCTCGGCGGCGAGTTCTCGGACGAGCGGCACGGCGGATTCGGCGCGGGTGTTGGTGATGGGGATCTTGACGTAGACGTTCCGGCCCCAGCCGGCGATCTTCAGGGCCTGCCGCTTCATCTCGGGGAAATCGTCGGCGAAGACCTCCAGCGAGATGGGCTTGGCCGTGACGGTCTGCAGGATGTCGCGGGCGAAGGCCTCGTAATCCCGGATGCCCGCCTTCTTCATGAGGGTCGGGTTGGTCGTGAGGCCCTTGATGTAGGGTTTGGCGTAGAGGTCGAGGATCCCGGCCTTGTCCGCTCCGTCGGCGTAGATCTGGATCTTGAGGGTATTGAGCGTCGGCATGGGGTCAGTCAGCTAATCGGGCGCGACTCGGCAAGGATAATGGCAGCGGCCCCGGCCAGATCGCGCACCGTGAAATCGGGCTGGTGTCGCAACGGCTCGGCGTAGCCCCAGTCGAGGAAGACGGTGCGGCAGCCGGCCCGGGCGCCGCAGTCAATGTCGCGCCAGCGGTCGCCGACCATCCAGCTCCGCGTGAGGTCGAGGCCGAGGTCCGCGGCGGCCCGGCGCAGCATGCCCGGCGCGGGCTTGCGGAATTCCGAGGGCGCGGTGGCGCCGCCGGCCTCGTAGCAGACATCGATACGGGCGATTTCCGGGAGGAGCTGCTGCAGATGCGCGTGCAGGGCCTCGACCGTGGAGCGGGCCTGCGTGCCACGGCCGACGTCGGGCTGGTTGGTGGCGACGACCAGCACGTAGCCGGCCGCGTGCAGCCGCCGGCAGGCGTCGGCGACGCCGGGCAGCAGCTGGAATTCGGCGACGGTTGCGGGCGGGTAGGGCCGGCCGTCTTTCACTACCGGCGCATTCAGGGTGCCGTCGCGGGGGG
>JAQSDJ010000077.1:36477-42308 GCA_029945855.1 Lacunisphaera sp. | reverse complement strand
CGGCCGTGTTTCTGGACCGGGAGGCCTGCGGCCTGAGGTGGGAGGTTTGAGGACAAGAAGGTCAGGCTTGCCGGTGCTTGATGATGCCGCGGATCATCGCGGCCAGGAGGTTGCGGAATCCCTGGTTCATGCCTCAGGCCTCATCCCTCACGCCTTCGGCGGCGTGACCGATTCCCATTTCGTCTGGTTCACCTTGAGCGCGGGGTGGGAGACGAAGAGGTGCCAGACGACGGCCTGGAAGGCCTCGGAGTGCGGCGTGATGTTGCCGGGATTCACCGTGGGCACGATGACGCAGGCGTCGGCGACCTGGGCGGTATAGCCGCCGTCCTTGCCGACGATGCCGATCACGCGGGCGCCGATCTGTTTGGCCAGCTGGAGCGCCAGGACGAGGTTGGGCGAGACGTTCTTTTCGAGATTGCCGCCGCCGACGGAGAGGATGAGGAGACAGTCCTTCGCCGTGAGCCGCGAGCCGCGCAGCCACTCGGCGAAGACGCTGGCCCAGCCCTCGTCGTTGGTGCGGGCGGTGAGCTCGGAGACGTTGTCGGTCGGGGCGTAGCACTCGAGGCCGGCGATCTTGCGAAAATCATTCACGGCGTGCGAGGCGTTGGCCGCGCTGCCGCCGACCCCGAGGATGAAGAGGCGGCCGCCGCGGTCACGCGTGGCGCGGAGCTCGGCGACGCATTGCTCGCAGTCGGCGGGGTTGAGCTGGGCGACGATCTCGGCGGTTTCCTTCAGGTGCTGGATGGCGTAGGACATGGGGGCGGAAGGGAGGGAGAGGGGGAGTGAGGGTGAAAGTGAGGGGGAAAAGCCGGGAGGCGAGCCGGAAGCCGGGTGGCCCGGGCGGATAGTCAGGTCTTCCGTCTCAACAGCTCATCAAGCTCCTGGAGGCCGGCGGGCGAGCCGATCTCGTAGAAGCGCTCCTTCACCTCGTAGCCCGCCAGCTCGCCGCGCGCGCAGAGGGCTGACTGCACGGCGGCGAGGTCCACGACGGCGTCGCGCGGCTGATCGGCCAAGGCCGCGGCGCGGAAGACCCCCAGCCCGTAGTCGATGTGTTTCATCTGCGGCGGCTTTTCTGTTTTCGAATAGAGCCGGATGCGACCGTCCTCGAACCACACGTTGCTGGTGTCGTAGGCCCCGTGGTTTTCGAACACAGTCATGAGGCCGGGCTGGCCCGATGCGAGGAAGGCGCGGCCCACGGCCTGGTAGTCGACCGGCAGGTAGGAGTCGCCGTAGAGGACATAGAAGGCGTCGCCGAGCTTCGGCAGGGCGCGGATGAGCGCGCCGCCGGTGCCGAGCAGCTGCGGGCCGTCGAAGGAATAGTCGATCGACACGCCCCACCCGGCGCCGTCGCCGTAGCGGTCGACAATCATCTGACCCAGGTGGCCGACACAGAGGACGAGGCGGGTGAGGCCGGCCTGCTTTAACAGTCGCAGCTGGTGGTTGAAGAAAGGTTCACCCGCCACCTCGATGAGCAACTTGGGAATCTTTTCCGTGACGGGTCGCAACCGCGTGGCCAGGCCGCCGGCGAGGATGGCCACGGGAAGAGGCGAAAGGCGAAAGGCGGAAGAGGACACGGGGGCGGAAGGTGAAAGGCGGAGGGCGGAAGGCGGAGGGCGGAGGGCGGAAGGCGGAGGACGGAGGGCGGAGGTGGCTATTTCTGGTTCCGCTTTGTGTTGCGGCCGATGGTGACGAAAATTGCGAGAAGTTCGCGGGACTCGGCCAGCAGCTTGTCGGCCTCCGGGGCAGCGAGCCGGCTTTCGCGGCAAAGGATCAACCAATATTCCGTCTCGGCGGCTTCTTTCTCGGCCACGGCGACCTTGTGAATGAAGTCGGCCTTGGATTCGGCGCGCTGGGCTTCGCGATAGTTGGCGCCGATGGAAGTGGCGGAGCGCAGCAATTGCCGGCCGAGCACCGCTCCGGCCGGGCTACGTGGAAGCGACTCGACGAAGGTAATCACCTTGAGGGCGAATTGAAGCGTGCGACCTTCGGGTTCGTTTTTCACGTTTTTGTGGTTCGCCCTTCGCCTTCCGCAATTCGCCTTTCTGCCTCAGTTCTGCGCGACGACCTTCGTGCCCTCGAAGTCGAAGCGGAAGCGGACCTCCTGCAGGCCCTGCTCGCGCATGGCGTGGCGGAGCTTTGTCTTGTCGGCGGCGTAGAACATGAGGAAGCCGCCGCCGCCCGCCCCGATGAGTTTGCCGCCGAGGGCGCCGTGCGCCATGGCGCAGTCATACCATTCGTTGATGCGGTCGTTGCTCATGCCGGAGCTGCGCTGCTTCTTGCGCTGCCAGTGGACGTCCATGAGCCGGGCGAATTCCTCGAGGTCGCTGCCCTCGAGCGCCGCGAGCGACTGGTGGCCGAGATCCTTCGTGAAATGCAGGTTGTCCAGCATGGCCCGGTCGTGCTGCTTCGAGCGGTCGTTCTGGTCCTTGAGGATGCCGGAGGCGCTGCGGGAATAGCCGGTGAAGAAGAGCAGCAGGTTGTCCTCGAGGTTGAAGAGCGTCTCCTCCGAGATCTTCGCCGGGCGGTATTCGACACGTCCGTCGGGGTGGAAGGTGAAGGCGGTGATGCCGCCGACCGCGGCGATATACTGGTCCTGCTTGCCGATGGGCTCGCCCAGCTTGTCGATCTCGATGTGGCAGGCCTGCTCGGCGAGCTCGGCGGGGGCGATGAGGTTTTTGTTGGCGGCGTGCAGGACCTTGAGCAGCGCGGTGGTGAAGCTGCCTGACGAGCCGAGGCCGGTGCCGCCGGGGATGTCGGCCATGGACGTGACCTCAAGCGAACGGCCGTCCATGCCCAACAGGGCGAAGGCCTCGCGGATGATCGGATGTTCCAGCTGGGCCGCGGTGGCGACGCGCTCGAGCTTGGAATACTTGACGATCAGGTCCGGCACGAAGGTGCGGTGGAGGGTGAGGTAGACATATTTGTCGAGCGCCCCGGCCACGAGGAAGCCGCCGTGCTCGCGGTAGTAGGAAGGCAGGTCGGTGCCGCCGCCGCCGAGGGAGATGCGCAGGGGGGAACGGGTGATGATCATGGCTGAAAGGCGAAAGGCGAAAGGCGGAAGGCGGAAGGAGGAAGGCGGAAGGGTCAGAAGCCAGCGGTGGAGACAGGATAGCCGCTTGACCGGTAGATCTGCTCGACGATCTCGAGCGTGCGGATGCCCTCGCGCAAGCCGGGAGTCGGGGTGCGGCCGGTGCGGATGTCCTCCGCGAACGCGGTGAGTTCGAGCTTCCACGAACCGTCCCCGGCCGGGTAGTCCCAGACGGTGGTCTCGGGCGGGCCCATCGGCGGGAGCATCTTGTAGTAGGTGCACTTTTCCGGCCCGTAGCTGCCGCCGAGCCCGTCGATCGCAATCTTCGCGTCGCGGCCGTAGAGCTCGAGGGAGAACAGGTTTTTCCACTCGGTGCAGCTGACCTGAAGCCAGGCGGTCTGGCCGCCGGCGGTGCGGAGCGAGAGGAAGGCGTTGTCGTCGACCGGCATGTCCCAGAAGTAGGTCGCGGCGTGGCCGGCGACGGTGGGGAAGTCGCCCAGGAACCAGCCGGCCAGGTCGATCAGGTGCACGCCCTGGTCGATGAGTTCGCCGCCGCCGGAGAGCGCCGGGTCGGCGCGCCACTCGCGGTCGTAGCCCTTGCGGCCGCCGTGGCCGTAGCGTCCGCGCAAAAACATCATCGGCCCGAGCACGCCGGCGTCGGCGAGTTCGCGGGCCTTTTGCAGCGCGGGGTGAAAGCGGTGATTGTAGCCGATGCGCACGCAGACTTTCGCCGATTCGGCGGCGGCGTGCACCGTGCGCAATTGCGCGGCGTTGAGGGCGCCGGGTTTTTCCACGAGCACGTGCTTGCCGGCGCGCACGGCGGCGAGGGCGAGGGGCGCGAGCGAACCGTTGAGCGTGGCGATGATGACGGCTTGGACCGCGGGATCGGCCAGGACCGTCTTGAAATCCGTCGTGGCGACGGCACCGGCGTGGGTCCTGGCCAGGTCGGCGGCGCGGGTCGCGTCGAGGTCGCAGGCGTAGCGCAGCTGGCCGGGCGCGAGGCTGGCGGCGCGCTTCCGGCCGATCAGGCCGCAGCCGACGATGGCGAATTGGATCGGGGCGGCGGTCATTTCTTTGGGCGATCCTCGGGCACGATGCGCCGGAGCGTGTAGACATCGCCGGTGGCGAGGGCGCGGAATTTGGCGGGATCCTTCCAGGGATCCCATTGCGCGCTGATGAGCTTGCCGGTGATGCCGTCGCTCTCGGTGCCGGCGAGGTAGACGCAGAGGGCGGCGCCGAGCCGGGGATCGACCGCGCCCTCGTCGGCCCACTTTTTATTTTTGGCGAAAAAGTCGGCGCCCGCCTTGTCCGGGCCGGCGGCGAGGACCTGCTCGGTCAGCCGGGTGTGCAGCGCCCCGGGGGCGACGGCGTTCACGGCGATGTGGTCGGCACGGTATTCCTCGGCGAGGGTCTCGGTCAGGCGGACGACGGCGGCCTTGGTGGCGGCGTAGGCGACGAAGCGCGGCATCGGGTTGGTGGCGCCGCCGCCGGAGATATTGATGATCTTGCCACCGCCCGCAGGCTTCATGGCGCGCACGGCGTGCTGGCAAACGAGGAGCGTGCCGGTGACGTTGACCGACCAGGCCTGCGTCCAGTCGGCGAGGGCCACGTCCTCGGTCGGGCCGATGGGACCGTAGATGCCGGCGTTGTTGACGACGGCGTGCAACGGCCCGAGCCGGGCGGCGCGGGCGAAGAGGGCGGCGACGCTCGCGGGATCGGCGACATCGCAGGTCACACCGATGAGTTGCTGGCCGGACTGCAGCCGGGCGAGAAGGGCGGCCTGGGTCGACGAGACATCCGTCGCCGTGCGGGCGCAGAAGACGACGTTGGCCCCCTCGGCGAGGAAGGCCTCGACGAGGTGGCGGCCAAAGCCCTGGCTGCCGCCGGTGATGAGGGTGTTTTTTCCGGAAAGTTTCATGGGCGTCCGACCGTGAGATAGACCAGGCCGGCGACCGGAGTCACCGCTTTTTCCACGAGGCGGTTGGCGTCGACCACGACCGGCCGGGCCATGGTGGCCAGCAGGGCCGGCCAAGGCAGGTCGCGGAATTCGGGCCACTCGGTGCAGATGACGACCGCATGCGCGCCGCGCAGGGCGTCGGCGGCCGTGGCGGCCAGCGTCAGGTCGCGATGATCGGCGTCGGTCGTGCGGATGAGCGGATCAAAGGCCTGCACCCGGATGCCGGCCGCGGCCAGCTGCCGGCACAGTTCGACCGCGGCGCTGCGGCGGAGCGTGCTGGTGTTGGGCGTGTAGGCCAGGCCGAGCACGGCGACGACCGGCTGGGACACGCCGGCGAGGGCGCCCTGCAGCTTGCGGCAGGCCCAGCCGCGGTGGCGGTCGTTGCTCTCCTTGATGGCGGGGATGAGGGCGAGCGGCAGCTTTTGCGCGGCACCGAGGCTGGTGAGCGTGACGACGTCGCGGGCGAGCGTGCCGCCGGCGAAGGGGCCGCCGGGACTGAGATAGGCGCGCGGGCCGATGCGAGGTTCGCTCTTCAGGCCGGCGGCGACCTCCTGGGCGTCGGCCCCGACGGTCTCGGCCAGGACGGCGATCTCGTTGATGTAGGCCACGGAGAGGGCGAGGAAGGAATTGAGCGCGTGCTTCACCATCTCGGCGGACTCGGGCCGCATCCACACCAGCGGCGCGCCGAGGGGGGCGAGCAGCGCCTCGAGCACCGGGCGGGCCGCCGGGGACGCGCCGACGATGATGCGGGCGGGTTTCTCAAAGGCGTCGATCGCCTTGCCCAGCCGGAGGTTCTCGGGCGAGCAGGCGAATTGAAGCGCGGGGTGCGCGGCGGCCAGCCGGGCG
>JAQSDJ010000077.1:0-36467 GCA_029945855.1 Lacunisphaera sp. | reverse complement strand
AGGAAATCAGCACCACGGTGCCCGGCCGCAGGACCGGCAGCACGCGGGCGAGGCGCGCGTGCACCCAGTCGACATCCGAGCGGTCATCGGCGTCGACCGGCGTATCGTAGCAGACCCAGAGGACGTCGCTGGCCGCAGCCGCGACCGGATCGGTCGTGAAGGACAGGTTGCCGCCGGCGAGGCCGGTGGCGAGGAGGGCGTCGAGCCCGGGTTCGTGCAACGGGGCGCGCCCCGCGCGCAGGCCGTCGATCACCGGCGCCTCGAAATCGAGGCCGGTGACGCGATGGTGCCGCGCCAGGCAGGCCGCGGTGACGGTGCCGAGATGCCAGAGGCCGAGGATGGTGACGTGCAACATGGGACAGGGGGTGATGACTCTCAGGGGACCTTGGGGCGCTGGTAAAGCGACATCCGCCGGCTGAAGAGGGAGAAGGTCTCGGCCCGCTGGCGGTTCACCTCGCACCACTCCTTCAGCCGGGGATAAAGGCGGTGCATCTGTTTGTCGTAGGGCCAGTGCCCGTCCCCGGGCATCTCGTCGGTCAGGACGACAAAGTCACAGAGGTTGAGCCGGTAGAAGATGGCCTCCTCCTTGTCGGCGAGGATGCTGTCGGGCAGCTGGATGACGAAGGGCATCCAAGTTTTCTGCTGCTCGTAGCAGATCACCTGCAAAATGGGGGCGTCGATGAAGTCGACCACCTGGTCGATGCCGATATAGGGGTGGGTGAGGCCGCGGTCGCGGGCGGAGGCGAAGATCAGGTCGGCCATCCGGTTGACCTGGGCGGCACTGGCGCGGAACTCCGGGTGGTGCGGCGACCAGAGCTGGCGCTGGACGAAGTAGCTGCCGCCGGCCCACAAGGCGGCCAGCGCCGGCAGGACCGGGAGCCAGCGTCGCCAGGCCGGGACCGCGGGAAGATCGAGCCGGCTCCACAGGACCTGCCAGAGCCAGAGCACGAGCAGGACGACGCCGGGCACCAGCACGCCGAGGACGAACTCCGACTTCTGCTTGTGCAGGGTGAGGATGGCGGCGGGCAGGAGCAGGAAGGCGAGGCTGGTGCAGAGCCAGTCGCGGGCCAGGCCGGTTCCGGCGCGGCGCGGCCCGACGGCGAGCAGGACAAGCAGCAGGCCGGTGAGGCCCGCCACCGTCCAGCCGAACCAGGCGCCGAGGTGCATGTCGCCGAGGTGGCCGAAGACAAATTTCGCCGATTGCGCGGGGTCGAAGCCGCGGAGACGCGCGGTGCTTTCGGCGCCGGTGACGTGGCCGACCCAGTAGTAAGTGTAGATGGCCGTGCGGCTCATCCAGAAAAAAGGCAGGGCCAGCGCGGCCGCCACAGCACCGGCGAGGGTCAGGTGGCGAAGGCGGCGCCAGCGGTCGGCGGTGCCGAGCAGCGCGAGGGCCGTGACCACGAAGATGGGGGCGAAGTAGGCGCCGGTCAGGAAGCGCTCCAGCAGGGTCACGCCCACGCCCACGCCGAAGGCAAGCGACCAGCGCAGCGAACGAAATCCATCTGTCAGCAACGCGAGGCAGGAGGTCACGCCCATCAGGCACATCGCCGCGTGGTCGAGCCGGAAGTCCACGGCGGAGCCCGCCTCGGCGGACCACGGCCAAGCCACGCAGAGCAGCAGCCCGAACGCCATCCAGGCGAGGGTGCGCGAGCCGGTGAGCCGCGGGACGGTGAACAGCAGTGCAGCCTGCCAGGCGAGGAAGACGAACATGTTCAGGCTGAGCGCCGCGCTGCGCGAAGCCGAGCCGGACGCCTGGAAGGCGAACAAGGCGGCGGTGTCGTGCAGGGTGCCTTGCAGGGCGGTCTTGCTCAGGGCCATTTTCAACCCGGCAACGAGGCCGTGGACCTGGGCGTGTTCGTAGGCGGTGTAGGCCTCGGTGAGATACTGGATCTGGTCGTTCCAGCGCGGGTAGACCGAGGCGTGGTGCCGGGACGTCATCCGGTCGAACAGGAGGAACTCCCCCAGCATGAGCAGCACGGCGGCCGCCCACATCCAACGGCCCAGAGAAATTTTGGCGGCGGGCGGCATCAAGACGGCGGCGTGCCGGCGGTCCGCGCTTCGTAGACCCAGCGGTTGGCCTCGAGCCAGCGCAGGGTGCGGATGATGCCCTGCTCGATGGTCAGCTTCGGCTGCCAGCCGGTGGCCGAGATTTTTTTTGTATCGAGGAAGATGAAGGGATTGTCGCCGATCCAGCCGCGGTCGCCGCCGGTGTATTCCAGCCGCGGCTTGAGTCCCAGGGCGGCGCAGATGTAGCCGATACTCTGGTTGACCTCGACGTATTCCGGCGTGCCGAGGTTGTAGACCTGCGTGCGGTGTTTCGCGTCGCGGGCCGTGTGCGCGCGGGTGACGTGAAGCAGGGCGTCGATGCAGTCCTGCACGTAGAGGTAGCTCTTGCGCTGCTTGCCGTCGCCGAGGACGCGCAGGTGGTCGGGATGGGCGACGAGCTGCTGGTAGAAGTCGAAGACGTGGCCGTGGGTGTAGCGCTCGCCGAGGATGGAGACGAAGCGGAAGAGGTAGGCCTCGTCGAGCTGGCCGCCCTCGGCGTAGGAGGAGATCAGGCCTTCGCCGGAGGCCTTGGAGGCGGCATAGAGGGAGGTCTGGATGGGAAAGGCGTCGGTCTCGGGCGTGGGGCGGTCGGGGGTGACGAGCGCCTCGCCATAGACGGAGCCGGTGGACGAGAAGGCGATGCGACGCACACCGGTGGCGCGCATGGCCTCGAGGACGTTGAAGGTCGCGATGGTGTTTTGCTCGAGATCCTTCCGCGGGTGGTTCCAGCCGTCCTTGATGTCTGCGTTGGCGGCGAGATGGAAGACGAAGTCGGCGCCCTGCATCGCCGCGGTGAGCGCGGGGAGGTCGAGGTTGTCGCCGCGGATGAGCCGGAAGCGCGGGTGTGCGAGGGCGCCGGCGAGGAACCGTTCCTGACCGGTGGAGAGGTTGTCCCAGCCGGTGACGGCGATATCGTCCGCGAGCAGGCGGTCGGTGAGGGTGGAGCCAATGAAGCCGGCGGCGCCGGTCACGAAAGCATGTTTCAAGGGAAAGTGAGAGTGAGGGTGAGAGTGAGGGTGAGGGGGAAGAGAGCAGGGCAAGACTGACCTAGGGCGTTTCTTGTTCCCTCAAGCGACTGATTGTGGCGGTGAGAATACCGATGATTTCGTCGCATAACGCAATCCGTTGCGTGATCAAACCGGCTGCGAGCCAGTGCTTCAGGCGGCCATAGCGGCCGCGGGTTTCCTGGGCGGAACCGCGGGCAATGAGGAGGAGGTGGGCGTAGTCGCGTTTTGAGCCGCGACCATATCCCTCCTCAATGTTCGTCGCGATCGGGTCAGCGCTGGCGATCTGCTGGGAAACCAGACGCGGGGAAGCGGGTTCATGGGCGAGGAGGGCAAGGTCTCCAACGACCAGATCGAAAAGCGCGAGGGACTTTTGCTGGGCCCCGAACTGGTGGAGTTTTGAGGTTTCAGGCATTCGCGCGGGTTTCACCTTCACTTTCCCTTTCACTCCGCCGCGCCAAGCGGCGGTTGCGCGCGCGGCTTCAGGACGTAGCCGATGACGAGGTTGCAGAAGACGAAGGGCAGGAACGGCAGGGGGAAGCAGGAGCGGCGTTCGATGGTGAAGTAAGGGTCCAGTTCCGCTAGGATCTCGGGCACGAGGTTGAGGTGTTCACGACCGTAGAACTCGACGTAGGGTGCGGTGAAATGTCGATACCAGACGCGCTGGGCGGAGAGCCGGCGGGCCAAGCCGTAGGCGGGGCTGCCCTCGGTGGGGATGACGATGAGGAGGCGGCCGGTGGCCTTGTTCACGAGCCGGTGCATTTCCGCGAGGCAGGCGGGGAGGTTCGGCAGATGCTCAAGCACGTGGATGGCGAGGATCCGGTCGAAATGGCCGTCGGGGAAATCCATCCGTTGCTGGCAGTCGCCGACGACGGTCTGCACCTGCGGGTGACGCCGGCGGATGTCGGCGGCCATGTTCTCGCGGTATTCGTTGCAGTAGTAGCCGCGGGCCTGCTCCGGGGTCAGGTGCTCGTAGTCGAGGTGTTCGCCGAGGCCGGCCCCGATCTCGAGGGTGGTGCGGAAGCTGGGGGGCGAGTGCCGGACGGGCCACTCGTGATTGAACCGCTCGACCAGCCCGTAGCGCGAGCGGCGGGCCAGTTCCTCGTGCCAGATCTTCATGAACTGGTCATTGCGGGCCTGCTGCTCGGGCGTGAGCGGCGGGAGGATCTTCGGCCACGGGACAGTCGGCATGGCGGAGATCAGCGGGGTGCTTCGAAACCGGCGGAGCGGTCGACGATGAACTTGGGGCGCCCGCGCACCTCCTCGTAGATGCGGCCGATGTATTCACCGAGGATGCCGACGCTGATGAGCTGGATGCCGCCGAGGAAGGAGATGAGGATCACGAGGGTCGGGTTGCCCCAGAGGATCTGCCAGCCCATGAATTTGTAGAAAAGATAGATGCCCATCAGCAGGAAGGAGAAGCCGGCGATGGCGAAGCCCAGCATGGTGCTGAGCTGGAGCGCGTAGGTGGAGAAGCAGAAGATGCCGTTGAAGCCGATGCGCAACGAACCGAAGAATCGGTTGTAGTTGGTCTCGCCGGCGTGCCGGGCCGGGCGGTCGAAGGGCAGGAGAATCTGGCGGAAGCCGACGACGGCGACCATGCCGCGCAGAAAGCCATGGGACTCCTTGAGCTTGACCACCTCGTTGACGACCCGGCGCGACATCAGGCGGAAGTCGCCGGTGTTGGGCGGGATCGTGACGTCGGCGATCTTGTTGATGACCTTGTAGCCGACGTGGGAGACCACCTGCTTGACCCAGGGCTCGCCGGTGCGCTGGCGACGCTGCGGCAGCACGATGTCGAAGCCCTCGCGCCATTTTGCGACCATCTCGAGCACGAGTTCGGGCGGATCCTGCAGGTCCACGTCCATCACAATGACCGCGTCGCCGCGGGAATATTCGAGGCCGGCCAGCGTGGCCATGGGCTGGCCGACGCGCCGGGAGAACTTCAGGAGCTTGAGGCGCTCATCCTTGGCGCGGTGTTCCAGGATGACCTCCTCCGTGCGGTCGGGCGAGGGATCGAGCGAGAAAATGATCTCATAGTCCGCCGTGATCGGGGCCAGACTGGGCTGCAGCCGCCGGAGGAACTCGGGGATGTTCTTCTCTTCCTTGTAGACGGGGACGATGATGGACAACAGCATCGCCCTATTCATCGCGGAGCGGACCAATAAAATCAATCCTTGGCACGCCGCCGTCAGCCGGCCCGGAAACCCAGCCCCCAGAGGAACTGGAGGAACGCGCTCCGGCGCAGGTAGGCCATCAGGCGGGGATGGCGCTCGATCTCGTGGGCGGGGAAGCGGCGGCCGTGGGTGCGCTCGCGCAGGCGGGTGATCTCGTCCTGGCCGGAGCTGTGCATGAAGGCGGCGGTTTTTTGCGCCGCATGCGCCCGGAAGCAGGCCAGGAAATACGGCACCCGCACGATCCGGGCGCCGGCGGCGTCGAGGCGCAGGAGCAGATCCCAGTCCATGGCGAAATTGTAGGCCGGATCCAGGCCGCCGGCCCGGTCCCAGACCCGCCGGCGCCAGAACAGGGTTTCCTGCGGAACGAAATCATTCAGCCGCAGCACCCCGGCATCATGCGTCGGCAGGAACCAGCGGGCGATCTCGCGCGATTCCTCGTCGACCACGATGCGGTGGCCGTAGAGGACATCGACCTCGGGATGCGCCGCGAAGTAGTCCGCGACGAAGGCCAGCGCGCCGGGCTGGTAGTAGTCGTCGGAGTTGAGCCACGCCATGACATCGTCGGGCCCGCCGCTGGTCTGGGCGAAGCCGCGGGCGATGGCGTTGGCCTGGCCGCCGTCGCGGGCGCTGGTCCAAGCGACAAGGCGGGAGGCGGGAGGCGGGAGGCGGGAGGAAGGACCATGATCTTTCGCCATTTGCTCGATCAGTTCGGCGCTGCCATCGGTCGAGCCGCCGTCCTGCACGACGTATTCCACCGCCACATCCTGCTCAAGCACGCTGCGCATGGTCTCGCCGAGGTAGCGGGCCTGCTGGTAGGAAGGGGTGACGATGGACAGTTTCGGCCGGACCAGGCCGGGACGCGACGCGGGGAAGGTCTCGTGCCTCACCGGATGCGGCGGGTGGGCCATGTGGGCCGGCATCTGGAAGAACATCAGTTCGGTCCAGTCGCCGCCACCGAGCCAGAGCGGCAGGAGCAGGCGTCTGATCCGCACCTGGCGGTCCATGATCGTGGCCCAGGTGCCGTCGGCGAGCCGGGCCTCGATGACAAGGTGCTGGCGCCCGGCGGGGAGCGTGCCGCGGATTTCGAAGCCGGTGTTTTCATCCGGCGCCGCGGGCAGGGCGGCCCGCACATCGGGCCGGGGCAGGCCGACGACCCCGTGCAACTCGCGGTCGGCGGTGCGCAGGCGGATGCCGGTCACGGTCCGTCCGTCGTCCACAAAGCACCAGCCGCGGATGATGACGCAGCGCGACGGGTCGGACCAATCGGCCGGCTGGTCAATGTAGGACAGCAGCGACACGGCGGGCGGGCCCATCAGACGAACTTCAGCTTGCGCGCGGCGAACAGCACCATGCGCAGCAGCAGCCAGCCGTGGCTCCAGCGCTGGATGTTCGTCGTGCCGTAGGTGCGTTCCTTGTAGCGGATCGGCACGTCGGCGATCTTGAGGTTCAGCTTGGCGGCGCCGAAGAGGAGATCGAAGTCACCGAAGGGATCGAAGTCGCCGAAGTAGGCGCGGTTGGCGGCGATCTGCCCGTAGTGCGCGCGGCTGAGCACCTTGGTGCCGCAGAGCGTGTCCTTCACGGGCTGACCGAGCAACCAGGTGAAGATGATCCCGAAGGTCTTGTTCGCGCAGAGATTCAGGAACTGCATCGCCTGCTCGTCCATCGGGTAAACCAGGCGGCAGCCGTTGGCGAAGTCGGCGCGGCCCTCGGCCAGGACGGCGTAGAACTTCGGCAGTTCCTCGGGCGGCATGGTGAGGTCGGCGTCGAGGATCATGAGGATGTCGCCGGTGGCGGCGGCGAAGCCCAGGCGCACGGCGTCGCCCTTGCCCTTGCCCGTCTGCTGCATGAGTTTGATCCGCCTCTCCGGATATTTCGCGGCGACGCGCTGGATCTCGGCCCAGGTGTGGTCCTTCGAGTGGCCCTCGACGAAGATGAGCTCGGTGCCGGCGCCCATGGCGGGCGTGCGGAGGACGGCGGCCTCGATGTTGCCGGCCTCGTTGCGGGCGGGGATGACGACGGAGACGGTCGGCTGCGCGGCCGCTCCCGGTCGCCCCGGGCGGGCGACGCAAAACACGGTGAGGCAAAACCAAGTCAACCAAGGGGCCACCCAGCGGTTGAGCAGGACGTCGAGCCCGAGGCAGGGAAAGGGGACCAGAATGCGCGTCTGGAGCACCATGGGCCTCCAGTCGGCGAGATTGAGCAGGTTGCGGACATCGGCCGAACTGATCCAGCTGCTCTGCGGCTGGCGGGCGTGCAGGCCGAGGGCGGTGGCGACGGCAAGGACCGGTCGCCAGACATTGGAGAAATAATTGAAGACGAGCCGCGTGTGCGGGTGCGAGACGCGATGGAGCCGCTCGAGCAATTGCTGCACGTCCGCCGCCTGGTTCAGGGTCTCGGAGATGATGATGCAGTCGAAGTGCTCATCGAGATCGAGGGTTTCCCCGGCCTGCACGTGAAATTCGGCATCCGGGACCCGGGCGCGGGCCGCCTCGATCTGGCGGGGCGAAAGATCCACCCCGACCTTGCGACCGGCCTGGATGAGGGCGAGCAGTTCGCCCGACCCGCAGCCGATCTCCAGGACCGAGGCGTCGGCGGGAATCAGGAGGTTGTAGTAATGGGCCAGCTGCGCGCGGTAATGCCGGGCCAGCCGACCGGGGGAGACCGGGGCCTCTTCGTAGAAGGCGCGGATCCGGTCGAGATGCTGCTGCGTGAGGGTGGAGGCGGCGGACATGTCAGGCTGGCTCCTTTTCGAGCACCACGAGGAGCCGGGCGGCGAAAACGCGGGGCAGGGGCGAGGTGACACAATCGAGGGCGCGCATCAGGCCGTGCAGGAACCGGCCGCCGAGATGCGGGCCGGAAAAGCCGCCGGAGGCGAAATAATCAAAAGAGGTGAGCGGACGCACCTCGCGCAGGCGCCAGCCGGTCAGGCGGGCGTGGCCTTCGCCCCACCAGAACAGGCGGGTGGCGGAACCCTGGGCCGCGTAGTAGTCGGCGTCGGCGGCGGAGAAGCCGGCCGGGGCCAGCCACGTGATCGGGTCGCGGACGGCGACGGGTTCGTGATGGAAGAAATGATAGACCAGTCGGCCGACCCAGCTCGCGGCGGGCTCGAACAGGATCAACCGGCCGCCGGGTGCGAGCACGCGGTGGAACTCCCGCAGGGCGGTGCCGGGATAGCGCAGGTGGTGCCAGACGTCGAACAGGATGAGGTGGGAAACCGAGCCGTCGGCGAAGCTCAGCGCGTAGCAGTTTTCCCGCCGGTCCAGCCAGGGATTGGGAAACAGGTCGGTGGTCACGCATTGCGGAATGACGTCCTTGATGCGCCCCATGCCCGAGCCGAGCTCGACCACCGGGCCGGGGATGGCGGGATTGATCCAGGCGGCGATCCGCCGGTAGAAATCATGGTAGATCTCCCGCAACATGGGCTTGCGCGCCCAAGCCGCGCGGTTCCGCTGGATCTCGATGTTGTGTTGCTCGAGCGGCAGGGCTTGGGCGGATTTCATGACACGAGCGTTGAAGCCTGCGAGTGGGCAGAGGGAGAGAAGGGCGGCAGTGACCGGGACGGGTGTATCAGGTCCAAAATGAGACAAAAGGCAGCCGTTTTTTGGCTTTTGCGTCGAGGAGAATGTGCGCGGGCGACCCCGGGCTGGCGGCCTAACGCTGGAAAACGAGCAGGCGCCAATCCGGGATGAAGTGCTGGCCATCCGGCGCATGCAGCCGGACTTCCTGAAGGTGGATGTAACCCAGCGCCGCCATTCGGGCGGCAAGGGCATCCCGCTGAGGGAGGCTGCTGACCGATTCCAGGTAAACGAGGCGTTTGGATGAGTCCAGATCGGCGCGCTCCAGATCGGTCAGCATCAGCACCCGGTTGGGCAGGGGCCGGCTGAAAGTGAGGGATGACTGGTTGATCAGTTCATGCACGACCATGACATCGTCGGGCCGGAGCACGCGGGAAATTTCCACAGCCAGTCGGCGCCAGTTGGACGTGGGGCTCAAGCTGGTATCAAAAAAAGGAGCCCGGTAGTAGCTCGCCGTCTGGTAAACGCCGGCACCCAGCATCATGGCCATCGCTGTGACGACCAAGGCTTGCAGGGGGCGACGGCACTTCAGCGAAAGCTCGCCGGAGCTGGCCAAGGCATGCAGGTAACGGACGGCGAGGGCCAGCAACCAGAACACGAAGAAATAGTGGATGACAAAATAACGCGGCCACACGGAAAGATTATCGAGCCGGAAAAAATAGACGACCTGGAAGGCGAACGGAAAGGTCATCGACAGGATCATGAGCAGGCCTTGGTGCCAGAATGCGCTGCGGGCATCAGCGGTGGTGGGATCTGCTGGGCGGGCCATGACCATCATGATGATGGCGGCGGCGGCAATGAACACGGGCCAGAGCCAGAAGAGGAATTCCGTGAAGGCTGCATGTCCGGCGATATGGCCGGTAAGCACGAGGTGAAATCCATTGGAGAGCTGGGGCCACAAATCGGTGCCCTCCGTCCCCCATCGGCCAACGTCCACGCGCTGGTGGTTGGCCCGAAGAAAGGGGAGGGTTGCGGCGACCACCATCAGATAGCTGAGGGCGAGATGAGCATGGAAACGCCAGCGGTCGCGGTGGCGTCGCACCACGAGGAACAGGCCCTGGGCCGCGGCCACAAACACCACCCAGGTTTGCACATAGAAGCCCAGAATTAACAGGAGCCCATAGGCGGTAAACCAAGCGGTGTCCCACCAGATTCGTTGCAACTTTCGCTCCAGCAGTTGCAGCACGAGCCAGCTCGACCAGATGTAGAAGGTGACCCCGAGGATGTATTCGCGGATCTGCAGCACATGCATGAGCAGATAGGCGTTGAAGGAGAATGCGCCGAGGAGAAACAGGCGGGGCAGGAGCCGCCAGGTGACCGACAACGCGAGCAGTCCCTGGAGGGAAAGCCAGAGGAAGCCGATGTTGACGAGTTTGAGCAGGACCTCGCTGTGCGATTGTGCCACGTTCATGACCGTGCGCTGCAGGAGAAAGTAGAGCGGCTGGTAGGCGAAGGGTTTGCCGGTTTGCAGCACGTCTTCCCACGGGACAGGCGGGGTGTCGTGGCGGAACGGCTGGCCGCCGTTGATGATGCCCAGCCGCAGGCCCTCGTCGGTGTTTACTCCCTTGAGGTCACACAGCAGCACGTAGGTGGCGATGATCAGGAAACAGGTGATCACGAGTGCGGCGTGGCCGCGGTGGTCCGTTGCACCCGGGGGATGGATCGGTCGGTGGGGTTGTGTCGCTTCCGCTTCCATCGCTCGGGTTAGTTTGCCGGCCGGGAGTGCGGACGCGCCACGACGTTCAGGCTCGCACCCGGCGGGATGGCCGCCTGGAGCACCGCGGCATCCATGACGAGGGCCTGACCGCTGGCTGCGTCGGCAAGACTGTAACCATAGCCCTGCAGCAACTGGACAAGTTCACGGAGGCTGGCGCCCTTCTCATCGAGAACGTAAGGGGCGAGTTCCATGACAATAAGCGGGTGCCAGCGGGTCAGGGTCGCGCGGGCGCCGCGCAGCATCGCGCACTCGGCGCCATCAATGTCAAGCTTGATACAATCGAGCCGGTTTAGGCCGGAGGTGGCCAGGGCGGTGTCGAGCGTGAGCGCACGTGCGCCCGTCGTCGTCATGAGTTTGCCCTGGTGCAGGTGATGCGTTCCGGCCTCATCCTTCAACGGCCAGCTGGAGTAGAGCGAGGCGGTCGGTCCGGCCGGGGCATCGGCATCGCCGAGCAGCAGTTGCAAGCACTGGATACGGCCGGCGAGTTCCGGGTTCAGGGCGACGTTGCGGGTGAGCTTGGCGAAGGCGTAGTCGGTCGGCTCAAACGCCAGGATGCGGCCCTGGGGGCCCACGCATCGGGCGAGATGCGGGGTGTGTGCTCCGATGTTGGCTCCGATATCCAGCACCGCGTCGCCGGGCCGGACGATCTGCTGGTAGCAGCGGACGGTCTCGGGCTCAAAGGAGCCGAGCAGCCAGATGGAAAAATCAATGCCCTCGTTCAAATCCAACTCCCAGGCGATGTGCTTGCGCGTGACTTGGGTTCGGGCGTTCCGTCCGGCGAGTTTGCGGGCGCCGAGCACCACGATCTGGACGAGGCGCGCCAGCTTGATCTTCTGTTTGGTCTTGAGCATTGCTGGCTGGAGGAGGCGTTGGATGTGACCGAAAGCCATGCGCTTGGCAAGCCAGCGCGCAGGGCGGAAGGGCGCAGGTGTCAGTCGCGGTGGGCGGGATCGGAGAGGTAGCGGTCGAGTTCCTTGGCGAAATTTTCGCGATCCCCGTAACGATCCTTCATGAGCTTCAAATAGGCGGCGGCGTGGGCATCGTGATCGAACAGAAAGGTCAGGGTCAGGTGGTTAACCGGCAAACCGACATCGTCCTGATAGAAATAATAGCGGGATTGAACGCGCCGTTGGGCCGTCAGCATGATGGCAAACGAGGCGAGGAGCACGAGGAGTGCGGGCCAAGGCATGCCGGGGCCGGGGCGGCGGGCCCTCCACCAGAGGAGGACGGCGTGCAGGCCGAGGGTCCAAACCAGCAGCAACGGCACTTGAGGGAAGACGCTGTATTGGTGCGAGAAATGCCGTTTGCTCATGAGGTAGGTCAGCCCCAATGCTCCGCCCAGCAGCAGCCCCATGAAACCCTTGAGCCGGAGAGGCACTCCCCGGAGCTGGCAGACCCACCCGGACAAGAGAACTGCGCCGCCGAACAGAAACGGGGCATCCTTCAGGGAGGACAGCAAGGCAAGGCGCGTCGTTTCCTTTCCGCCCAGAAAGCCCTCCACGTAGGGGGCGGGATTGGCGAGAAAATGCAACACGCCGGTCATGTAGCGGGAGGCGGGTTGTTCCGACATCACCCCGCGCAGCAAAAGATAGCTGAGCGGGAGGGCGGCCAAGGCACCGCCGCCGAGCAGGGCCAGCTCGCGCATCCGCTCGGCGAAGAAAGCTCCCCGCCGGTGGCGGGCTGCTCCCTGGGCCAGGAGCGGCAGGACGGTGATCACAATCGCGGCGAAACGCAGCCGTCCGAGCACCACCGGCCCGAGGTCGTCATGGAACGAATCCAGCCGGAATAGCAGCCAAAGCATGGAGATGCCCGCCGCGGCGGGCAGCAGCCCGCTCCAGAAATCAGGCTGGACGGCGGGGCCGGCCGCAGGATTCTCCCGTCGGGCGATCCAGGCAGCCAGCCAGCACCAGCCGTAGCACAGGGCGACATAGCAAACGCCCGGCACTTTCTCTAGGGAGGCAACCCCGCCCAGGAACCCGGCGAGGAAAAGCCAGGCATGTTTGGCCGGCCAGCGTGGGGTGATAGTGGCGCGCCAGGTGCATCCCAAGGCCAGCACGTTGCCGAAACCCACGCAGAGAAGTTCGGGCCGGGCGAGGAGACCTTGGAAGAGCAGTCCCGCGCTCCCGCACAGCAGGATTATGCCGAGGCCGGTCGCAGCGAGGTCGCGGGCGACCGCATACGTCAGTGCGGCCGCGGCGAGGATCAGGGCGATGACCAGCACCCGGCTGTGCATGCGTTCGATCCGGATCAGGCGTGGGATTTCGCGCAGCGGGTCGGCGCTGTCCCCGAATGTTTCCATGTTCCAGACGGGCAGGATGCCAAGCTGGTGCCGGACGCGATAGTCGAGTGCCAAAAGATACTTCAGGGGCACGGCGGGCTGGGCAAAGGGATTGGGCGAGATGTTCGAGTTGATCGCCAAGGCATCGACCATGTTGTGCATGTTCATGTCCGTGTTCCGATACCACGGATCGTCGCGCGAGATGGCCGTCATGCCGGCCCAGGCGATGCCGAGGGAAAACAACGCGAGCATGAGCGCGAGGAGCCGTTGCCACGGGAAGGCAGAGGGATGGTGGGCCGGTGCGTTCATGGTGCCCGAAAGCCCTCCAGGCGGATGTTGCGATACATGAAATAATACCCATCGGGCGCCGGCTCCGGCTTCATGATGATCTGGATGGTGCGGCCTTCCGCGCGACCATGCGTCTCGTAATGTTCCCGCGCGCCCTGTTCGAGGGAGACGCGGGTGGTGGTCACATGTTTTTTTACGTCCGGATATCGTTCGAGGTAGTCCAGCCAGTCGGGTTCGATGTTGAGGGGGGCATCCCGGAATTCCAGGACGTTCGCACCCGGTTGTGGCGCAAGTTCGAGGGTCTGGTCCAGCCAGGCGGTGTGATCGTCGATGCGGTAGTTTTGCACCAGCTGCCCGTTGAAAAGCACATCGAGGGCGGCCTTCCGGCGCACGTTCAGGCGGACGCTGAAGGAGAGCTGAAGACGGTCCAATCCGCCCGTCGGAGGGATCGTGATCACGGCGGCGGGCTGCCGTTGCCAGCGAAGATAGGGAAGGTCCCATTGGGGGAACGGTCCTTCAACCGGTAGGAGGCCGTCGACGGAAATGGGTTGCGGGTTTTTGGTCAGCACCAGATCGGTCACAAAAATTGAACTGGTGTCGGTCGGCAAACTGGCGTCAAGGGGCTTGCCGGGTTTTTCCTCGGAGGGCAGGTAGGCGATGGCGGTGGAGCCCAGCTCAGCGCCGGTAGTGGTGCCGACCACCCGGAAAATGAGTTGGTGGAAAGGCGTTGTGATCGGGACCGTGGCGGTGCCATCGGCGTCGAAGGAGGCTACGGGGACGCTGCCGCCAGCGCGATCCGCCGCGAGCACGGTCAACCGGGCGTGATCCTCGGAGTTAAGCCCTGCCACCCGCAAACTGATCCGTTCTGGTGCGGCTGGCTTGTCTCCGTGATACAGGGTGACCAGCACGTTCCGGTTCGTCGTGATCGGGGAGGTCCGGCCCGCGTCGGGTGCAACTCCGAAGTAATCGCGCGCGGCGGGCCCGCGTCCGATTGTCCCGAGGAATTCCACCCCGGCGGTGGGTTTGGTTGGCAGGGAAATCAGAGTGTAGGTAGGCGGACGGGTGGGTTGGAGGTAAGCTGCGTTCCGCGAGGTGGTGGCGCGGGACATGAGATTGTAGGCACCGATCACGAGCTCATGGTCGGCCGTGAAATGCTGGTGCCGCCCCTGCACCATGAATGGCAAGATGCTCTCATCGACCCCATCGGTGTCGATGTTGATGCGAGATTGGCGAGACAGGTGATGTTCCAACAGTAGGGGCAGGGTCGGTAGCGCTGGTGGAGCGAAGGCGGAGTTCAGCAGAGGGAGCAGCGGTCGGCTGTTATTCCGGAGCAAATAGATACCCGAAGACCAGACGGAGGATAGTGCTACCACCAGAATAATCCAACGGCTGATCCGGACCGATTCAATAAGCGCGGCTACGCTCGGGCTCAGCACGAGCAGCACCGGCAGAAAATTTCTGGCACCAGCCAGTCCACCCCACAGCAGAAGGCTGGTGATGAAAAACCAGCCGAGCCCAATCCATCGGAGCCAGCCAGCGGCACAGGCCAGTTGTCGCCGCCGAATTATGAACCAGATGGCCGCTAGCAGGAACAAGGGGCCCGTGAAACCGAAACCGACGCAGTTTTCATTCAGGGCGAACAACGGTGGAGGGGTTGCAGGGAGCGGCCACAATCCCAACCAGGTCGGGCCGGCGGGGTTCTGCAGCTGATCAGCCACGAAGGCGAAATAGGTGCGAATCCAGCCGGGATTTTGCACAAAATTGATTAAGGCGAACGGCAGCACGAGGGCACCCGTTAACCCGGCCGCGCCCCACCAAGTGCGGTGCCCGGCGGGTGCCGCTTGGCGCGCCTGAACGAAAAACATACAGGTCGCCATTAGGCCGCCGAGCATGACGTTCAAATCGCTACCCGCGGCCAAACCCAGCGCGAGACCCGCTAGAGCGGCATAGCGCGCGTGTCGAGCCCGTTGCCACCGCAATCCGAATATCAGCCCACAAATTAGGGCGACGCCGGCCGGGAGTTCGCTGGTCAGCGAAACGGCTTGGGCGATCGTCGGCGGGGCGGTGAGCACCAGCCAGCAGGCGACGAGGGAAGCATTCGCGCTGAACGAGGCTAAGCGGCAAAGCCGGTAGACGCCCATGCCGGCGAGCATCCATGCGACTAGATTGAAGAGGTTGAGACATTGCAACGGAGCGGCGTAGGCCAGAGCCGGGAATTGTAGCAGACTAAGATTAAAAGGCAGGTGGGTCTGCCGGAGGTCAACCGCGTCGAAGTGAGCTAGATTGCCCTGCCCCAAGTAATACAGGGCTCGCGGCAACTGCCAAGTGAGCGCATCTGGATTGTTCGGCTGATAGGTGTAGGCGATCGCTCCACCGCCGACGGCTAGAGTCGCAATGGTCACCACGAACACGCTGAGCAACAGACTATGGGGCAGGTCTCTCGACGTCTCAGCTTCGGCCGGTTCACGCGGCAGTCTGGCCACCAGCAGACAGGTCAATCCTCCGAGCAGCCCGGAAAGGCCCAGATTCCACAATGGATCTCCGAGCCGCTGAGCCAGCGAGAGCAGCAAACTGGTCGCCACGAGGTTGCCCCAGCCGAGCAGCGCAGCTGCGAGGAGCTGGTCTGTCAGCCGGGTCGTCAGGCACCGGGCCGCACCGAGAGACATCCAGATTAGACCGAGACTATGGGCAAGGAAGATGTCCATGTTGCAGGGCGCGTCCTTGCAATCGCTAGGTAACGGGAAGTCTTCGGAGAACAGCAAAACTGTTCAGGCCGACTTGGAAAGTTTGGTAGGTCTCCAGTGTGAAACCATCCCGCGCCGCCAGAGCCTGGATATCCGCCCGGTTCCAGTAGTGCTTGTGGTCGGCGATCTCCGGGCCGGAAATGATCTTCAGCCGGAAGGCGAGGAACTCGAGGAGCGGCCGCGAGGCGGGCGTCGGCGTGGTGAGCAGCACGCTGCCGCCGGGCCGGAGGATGCGATGAAACTCGCGGAACAGGACGTCCACCTGGTCGAGCGGGATGTGCTCGAGCACAGCCAGGATGCTGACGTGGTCGAACGTGCCGTCCGCAAAGGCAAAGCGGTCCGTGAAGTGGAATTGCTGGATCTCGAGGTTCGCCGCGGGCCGGGCCGGGCTGGCGTCGTAGTCGAGGCCGATGCCCCGCGTGAGCGCCGGGGCCACGGATTGCAGGAACAGCGCCTGGTGGCCGCAGCCGAAGTCCAGCAGGGTGGCGCCGGGCCGGAGCGCGCGCCGGACGATGCCCGAGCGCCAGCGGCAGATGAACAGGTCGAGCGCGTTGAAATCCTTCGTGCCCATGCGGGGAGTCGCGTCAATCCGGCCGGGAATTCTGGATGCGCTTGATGACGACGCGCTCGAGCTCGAGCAGGCGTTGGTTGACCGAGCTCAGCACCAGGCCGAGGGCGAGGCACAGGCTGCCGAGCATGAACCCGGAGATGGCGATGATCGCGCTCGCGCGGCTGATGACCCGGTGATACTCGACCAGCTCGATCAGCGGGAGGCTGGCAAAGGCCAGGGCGGCGAGAAAGCAGGCGATCGCGAGGGAACCGAACAGGGTCAGCGGCTTGTAGGCCCGCATCAGGAGAAAGAGGCGGAGCAGCACGCGGATGCCGTCGGGGAGGGTGCGGAGCTTCGAGAAGCTGCCCGCCGGGCGCTCGCCATAGGGCGCCTCGATCTCCCGGAGGACGGCGCCGCGGTAGAGGCTCTGCACCGTCAGCTCGGTCTCCACGTCGAAGCCGCGCGAGGTGATCGGGATGGCGAGCATGCACTCCCGGGTGAAGGCGCGGTAGCCGGAAAAGATGTCCGAGATGTCCGCGTGAAAAATCTTGTTGATGATCCAGCAGACCATCTGGTTGCCGGCCACATGGAACTTGCGGAACGACTTGTCGCTGTATTGCTGCAGGCGCGCGGCGACCGTCATGTCGGCGTCGCCCTGCAGAATAGGCGCGAGCAGCCGGTGGACCGCCGTGGGATCGTAGGTGCCGTCCCCGTCCACCATCACGAGGATGTCCTCGCGGACCACCTCGAACATGGTGGCGACGACGTGTCCCTTGCCCTGGCGTTTCTCGCGGATGACGATGGCGCCGGCGGCGCGGGCGAACTCGGCCGTGCGGTCGGTGCAGTTGTTGTCGAACACATACACCACGGCGGCGGGCAGCTCGCGTTTGAAGTCGGCGACGACCTGCGCGATGGTCTTCTCCTCCTGGTAGCAGGGGATGGCGACCGCGAGGCTCGGGGTGCGGGGAGGACTGGGAAGGGCCATGGAGACGTGGACGGGTGAGGAAGGACGGTCTTTGGCCCACCAAAGAGCCTGTTTTCACAGGGCATGTCCACAGCGATTTAAGCGCCGGGACCGCCGGCCCGGCGTCGGTCAGCTGGACTTGACCAGCACCAAGCGGTGGTCGCGAATGAAAGCCCGCAGCCGGTGAAAACCGTCGGTGACGAGGGCGATCAGCACGGCGGTGCCAAGACAGATGAGGACGATCATCTCCGGCAGCTGCCGGCAGGAATCCAGCGCCCCGGCGTAGCGCCAGACTCCAAAATAAAGAACGAGGATGTGCCAGAGGTAGATTTCCAGGGTGTAGCGTCCGAGGTAGGCGACGAGTCCGGCGCGCGGAGCCCAGCCCAGGGCGATCCCGGTGGCCAGGCCGGCGACCATCGCGAGGTCATAGATGAGCATTTCCGGGCGGACGTAGGCGAAGTCGAGCCGGTTGCGCTCAAAATTCAGCCCCACCAGCGTGGGGTCGGCGAGCTGGAGGCCGTTCCACGCCATGGTCACCGCGGCGACCAGCAGCGTGAGTCCGGCGCTGATCGCGAGGGTCCGCCGGGACAGCAGGCCGGCGAGCGTGCGGAAGTGGAGCCCGGCAAAAAAATAGAAGACCCAGAAGAGCGCGTTGGGCCGGCCCCACACATAATAATTTAGGGTGCCGTGGTAACACAGCAGCCCGAGGGTGACATGCAAGGCCAGCAGCAGGCCGGTGAGGAGCAGGACGCCGTGCGCGGGGCTGAGCGCGGGAACGAGTCGGTTGAGCCAGCGCGGCAGCGCCTTGAGGGCCGGCTGCAGGAAATACAGCTGCAGGATCAGCGGGATGAAATAGAGCGTGGGCTCGACGCCGTAGAAGAACACGTGCTGCCAGAGCCACGTGAATTTCGCCCCGATATCCGGCAGCGCCTGCCAAGTGGCATAATGGTTGAGCAGGAAGAACGAGGCGAGGCTGGCGAGCGCATAGGGGAACCCGATCCGCCAGAGCCGGGCGCGATAGTAGTCGCCCAGCGGGACCACCTTGGACGAGGCACCGGCCAGCAGGCCGGAAAGAAAAAGGAAGAGCGGGACGGCGAAACCGAACACCTGGTTCAGGGTGAGGCCCAGCCAAAAAGACGGGCTCCACGCATGGATGTCGGTGGTCACGAAGCTGCCGGCGAAATGCACGCAGACGACGCCCACGATGCTCCAGCCCCGCAACGTGTCGATGTAGGCGTTGCGGTCCGGGGCGGGCGGGGGCGGGATCGTGTTCATGGTTTCCGGAAACCCTCCAGCCGCAGGTGGCGAAAGACCTACTAGAAGGGCTCGCCGGCGAGCGGCTCGACCCGGCGCTGATAGTGCAGCGTGCGGGTCTCGTTTTTGCCGAACATCTCGTAGTGCGCGCGGGCGCCCTGCTCAAGGGGGATGCCCTGCGAGAGCACATACGCCTTCACGTCCGGATAACGCGCGAGGTAATCCAGCCAATCCGGCGCACCGCTGACGAACACGTTGCGGAACTCAATCACGTTCGGGCCCGGGCGGGGGCGGAGGGTGAGCTGGTGGTCCGACCACGCGTTGCGGCCCAGCAGCAGGCAGGTCTCCACCAGCTCACCGTTGAACACGACGTCGACGGCCGCGGCGTCGCGCGCCTGCGCCCGCAGACTGAAGGACAGGTCGAGCTGCTCCAGCCCGGCGATGGCGGGTAGCCCGAGGCGCACCACGGGAGCCTTGGCCCAGCGCACCAGGGGCAGGTTCCACTGGGCGTAGGGGCCCTCGGGGACGCCGAGGCCCTCGGTGACGACCAGTGACCGGGGTTCGGCGGTGACCAGCTCATCGACCATGATGGTTGCGGGATTCATCGGGGCCTCGATCTCACCCGGCAGCTCGCGCGGCAGATACGGCAGGTTGATGGCGCCGAGTTCCTTGCCGTCTTCGGCCGACTCCACGCGGATGGTGAAGCGGCGGAAGGGCCGGGTGACGGAGGCGGGGGCCTGGCCGGTGGCGGTGAAGGTGCCGAGGGTTTCGCTCGTCCCGTCGGTGTAATCGACGCCGACAAGCAGGCGGGCCCGGTCCGGCGCGTTGAGGCCGACGACGTCAAGGCGCAGGTGCATGTAGCGGTTCGGCTCACGCGGCGCGTAGGAGAAGATGACCAGCACGTTCCGGTTCCCGTCACCGGCGGCCACCCGGTCGGCATGGGGCACCAGGCCGTAATAATCCAGCGCGGGCTGGCCCGAGTTGATCGTGCCGAGGAATTCGACGCCCGCGGTCCGTTTGGTCGGGACAGCCACGATCGTGTAGGAGGAGAGCTGCTCGATGTTGCTGTAGGCGACCTTGCGGACGAAACCCCAGTGCGAATAGACGTTGTAGGCGGCCGGGTCGGGCCGGGCAAAGGAAGTGAAGCGCTGGCCCCGGCCGTGCGTCATGAGCAGGAAGATGCGCTCGTTACCGTCGGTGGTGTGAATGTTGATACGGGACTGGCCGGCGAGGCGCTGCACCATCAACGGCGGCAGGGTGGGCAGGGCGGGCGGGGCGGGATCACCGGCCCACAGCGGGGCGTAGGGCCGGCTGGTGTTCTGGAACAGGTAAACGCCCGTGAGCCAGAGGGTGCACAGCACGAGGCCGGCCACGAGGTTGCGGAGGAGGCGGCCGGGCCGCGGCTGGTCCCAGCCGGCCTGCAGCACGGCGGCAACGCAAGGACTCATCACCAGGATGGCCGGCACGAAGTAGCGCTGGTTGTAGAGCGACCACTTGTTCAGCAGGAAGTAGGTGATGAACCACCCGAGGCCGACCGCGGCCAGCCACACGGCGGGGGCCGGCAGGCGGCGCCAGCGCACCAGGCAGAAAACCGCCGCGAGCAGGATGGCCGGGCCGGTGAAGCCGAACCAGACATGATCCTCGTTCAGGTCGGGAGGGAAAAGATACAGCGGGGAAAAGGCATAGGCCTCGTTCCAATGCGGGAAGAGGGTGCGCGCCCCCCAGGCGTTCAGCTGGGCGGTGAACTGCAGGTCGAAGGTGAAGCGATGCAGCGGCTCAAGGAAGAGCTGCACCAGGTAGGCCGCGCCGGTCTGCAGCGCGCTGGCGAAGGAGAACGGCCGGTTCAGCGTGAAGTCGTAGGTCTTGTTGATCCACTCGCCCTTTTCCGCGATGTTGATCAGGGCGAACGGAGCGGCGAGCGCGCCGGCCAGCAACGCCGGGACGAGCCAAGCCCGCACGCTAGTGAGGAAAGCACGGGTCTCGCCGCGCCGCCAGTGCTGCCACGCCAGGCCAAGCACGATCAGCGCGGCGGCCGGGCCGAAGAAGACCACCGTAAGCTTGGAGCCGGCCGTCAGCCCGGCCGCGAGGCCCGCGAGCAGCGCATCGCGGGTCTGCCGGGATTGTCGCCAGCGCAGGGCGAACACCAGCGCGGCCAGCAGGCCGGCGGCGGTGGGCAGGTCGTTCGTGGTCGCCGTGGCCTGGGCGAGCACCTGCGTCGCCGTGACCGCCAGCCACGTGGCGATGAGGGCGGCATTGGCGTGGAAGGCACAGAGGCGGCACAGGCGATAGACGGCCAAGCCCGCCGCGGCCCAGGCCGCAAGATTGAGAAAGTTCACCACCTGCAGCGGCGGGCTGTAGATGAGGCTGAAGAGCTGCAGCAGGTTGTAGTTGAATGGAAAGTAGATCTGCCGCGGGTTGCCCGTGTCGAAGTGGGCGAGATTGTCCTGGCCGAGATAAAACATCGCCCGCGGCAGATGGTAGGCGAGCGAGTCGTAATTGTTGGGCAGGTAGGTGCCGGCGATGCGGATGCTGGCGTAGGCGATCGGGGCCAGTGTGAGGATGAAAGCCGCGAGGAGGAGCGGGCTCGGCCGGTCGCCATCGGTTTCCCCCGCGGCGGGTGCGGGTTCCGGTGCGAGGCGACGCAGCAGCAGCCAAGTCGCGCCGGCCAAGCCGAGGGAGGTGCGGAAAAACCAGGCCGGTTCGCCCAGTTGGTGCAGGCAGGAAAGCAGCAGGCTGGTGACCACGAGGTTGCCCCAAGCCAAGAGGCCCATCGCGAGCAGCCGCTCCAGCCCGCCGCGCAACAGCGACCGGGCCGCCCCGAAGGAAGCCAGAAGCAGAACGAGGGTATGAGCGAGGTAAAGGGCCATGCTAGCGTCCGCCGCGCAGGGTTAGATAGAGGGCGCAGCAGCCAAAGCAACCCATGAACCGGCCGTGGCCGGCGTCGGCCCATTCCTCCGCGGCCTTCCGGACACCCAGTTTGCCGGTCGCGTTTTCAGGACTCAGAAAATCGTGCACGAGCACCGGCGTGCCCGGTTTGAGGTAGGCGCTGAGCGTCCGCAGGTCGGTCGCCACCCCGGCGTAAGTGTGGTCCCCGTCGAGGAAGACCATGGTCGGGGTGATGGTCCAGCGCTGCACGAAACCCTGCAGCGTGCCGTGGAACAGGTGGCAGTAGTTCCCGAGCTTCTCGCTCGCGAGAATCTGGCGGGTGCGGGCGATCGAATCATCCAGGATGTCGATGCCGTAAAATTGCGGCCGCACCGTGCGCGCGGGATTGGCCAGCGCACCGCGCAGCTCGACGGTTGCCGAGCGGCCGCCAAACGTGCCGATTTCCAGGATCACATCGCCGGCATGGTAGGCCATCTCGTAGAGCTTGAAGGAATCGCCCGGAGCCTGCCAGCCGGGCAGCTGGGAGGTCTGCGCGTAGATATGTGCATGCTCGTCGTTCAGGAAGGTTTCCGGGGCGGGCCAGGAGGGGCGATGGCGATCGCTGTCCTCGCTGTCGTCTGCGGGGTAGCTGATTGTCGGAGGGTTGCGTCCCGTTCCGGTCTGGACCAGTCCCATGAGATAATGGTGCCAGCGCAACTCGTGCGTCGACTGGGAGAACCGGGCGACGGCATATTGCCGGGCCCATGGCGCGGCGACCTCATTGTAGCGGGTGTCCGTCAACGTGGTCCGGATGGCGGCGATGGCCTCCTGGGTGTCGCCATTGCGGACCAGTTTGCCGGTGATTTCATTCCGCACGATCTCCTCCACGCCACCGGTGTGGAAAGCCACGACCGGCACGCCGCAAAGCTGGGCCTCCATGATGGTCTGGCCGAAGGCCTCCTCGGTAGCGGTGCCGAGGAAGATGTCCGCCGCTTGATAAATAATCGCCAGCTGGTCCGCGCGGAGGTGGTAGCCCAACCCGATCAGGCCGGGGATTTCATCCGCGTTGTGGCCGAAGGCCGCGAAGGTGACCTCGTCCCGCAGGGCGGCGATGATCGTGGTCAGTTCGCGGCAGCCCTTGCGGGGTTCCTGGAAGTTCACGGCGGCGCAGAGCGCGATGGGCTTGCCGGCGGGCAGGCCGAGCCGCTGCCGGGCGGCGGCCTTGTCGCCGGGCTGGTAGACAAATTCATCGGCGCCGAGGTGAATCGCCTCGACCGGTGGGCTGACGGGCAGCGCGGTCCGGAACATGCGTTTGCTCCACTGGCTGTTGGCCACGACCTCGACGCCGCGCGGGCCGCCGAAGATGTCCCGGCGGAGCTGCCAGGCGCCCGCGATCAGGGGCGGGGCCAGCCGGGGATACAGGTCGGCGGTCGGGCAGGTTTCGTTGCACCCGGTCAGATAAAGCTGGCAGCCGCCCGGGTAGGCGCAGCGGCCGGTATAGAGATACGCATCGTGCAGGAAGGTGATCACGCGGCAGCCGATGCCGCGCAGGGCCGGCAGCAGCTGGAAGGGCCAGCGCGCCGCGTGCAGGTTGCCAACGAGGACGATCTCCGGGTTGAAGCGCGCCACTTCCATCAGCAGGCCGGCGATGACGGTGTCGTCGGACATCGTCTTGCCGCCCTCCAGGTCGTTGACCTCGTGCATACCGAGCCAAAGATCGCGGTCGATCGGCCGCGTGCCGACATCCTCGAGCCTCACGTTACCGGTGGCCCAGGCGAGGACGCCGACCTCGATGCCGAGCGCGAGCATGGCCTCCACCTGTCGGGCTTGGGCGACGCCCGCGCCGTATTGGAAGCCCACGTCGTTGAGAAAAAGGATGCGCCGGGGCAGGTCGCTGGTGCGGCGTTTGTCGGGGACGGGTCTCATCACTTGGTTTGAGCGGGTTGGGCGGACTCGCGGTGGGCCTGGTTGACGGCGCGCAGTTCGGGTAGGAAGGGCAGGTGCGCGCCGCCGGTCTTCTGGTTCTGGTGTTCGCGGAAAATCGCGAGGATCTCCGGCAGCGCAAAGATCCTCGCCCCGGCCTTTGCCAGGCGCACCCAGAGATCATAATCCATGCTGTAGTAAAGATCCTCACGCAGCTGGCCGCCGGCGCGGTCAAAGATTTCCCGGCTGAAAAAGACCTCCGGTTGGTGGAAAAACCAGCCCTTCTGCCAGCAGCCCTCAAGGTCGAGTAGGTGGTCCAGACGCAGCCCGGTGATCTGACCGAGCGGAAGATAGGAGCGGTGGACATGGTGGGGCTTGGGCTCTAGGTCTGCCACCCGCGCACACCGGCCGGCGACCATGTCGATGTTGTGCAGCAGGAAGGTCTGGCCGACGGTGAACAGGCTGCCGGGCGCGAGCCGGTCGTCGCTGTTGAGCCAGGTCAGGATGCGGCCGGTGGCCTTCTGGAAACCCTTGTTCAGGGCCTCGGACTGTCCGCCGTCCTTTTCGCTGACCCACCAAGCGAGCCGATCGGCGTATTTCTTGATAATTTCGACCGAGCCGTCCGTGGAGCCGCCATCGACGATGATGTATTCCAGGTTGGGATAATTCTGGTCCAGCACCGAGCGGATAGTCTCCTCGAGATAGGCGGCCTGGTTGTAGCTGACGGTCACCACGGAGATGATGGGCCAGGGCGCGTTTTGCGCGGAGACCGCGGGGTAGGCGTCCTGCGCGCGCAGGAGCGGCCACTTGATGCGCAGCTCGTTGGTCGGCTGGTGCGGCCCCATCCACTGGGCCGGGGGCCGGGGGCAAAACAGGAGGCCGGGGGCGAGGGTGGTCTGGCTCGAGTCGGCCGGCAGCCAGGTCTGCGCCGGGTCATAACTGCCGATCAGCAGTTTGTGATGCGGCTGAAGGCGCCCGATCAGGCAGGGCAGAAGATGCGGGGCGTCCGAGCTGTCGAAGGCCACGGCGTCCACCTCCGCGAGTCCGGTATCATAGGCCGGGTTGCCGGTGAGGCGGTGTTCGCGCACGCCCCACAGCTGGTAATGGTCCCAGCCGCTCGGCAGCAGTCCCTGGGCCACGGCGTCGGCGACATCGGGGTTGGCCTGCAGGTAGACCTTCTCGTTGAAGAGGCTGTCGAGTTGGCTGAGCCAGGTCCACACATCCTCCTGCCAGAAATGAACCACGCCGCGCGGGATGCGGGGTTTTTTCGGCGCGTCGGCCAGGCTCTGCGCCAATCCCGGCGGCGCCGCGAATACCTCGATGATGGTGCCGTGGGCCGCCAGCCAGAGGATCTGCGGCAGCAGGCCCGGGTGGTATTTCGCGACCACGAGCCGGCGGAGGTGGCGGCCGTAGCGCTCCCACAGGCGGCCTTGCGGTTCCAGCTGGGTCTGGAGTTCCCCCCGGCCGGACGCCTCGGCGGCGAGCCTCAGGCGGTTCACTTCGGCGGAGAGACGGGCAATCTGGGCGTCGCGCTCGGCGGCGAGCTTGACGTGGGCGGCGATCTCGGCCTCGAGGGTCTTGAGGTAGGCGACGTTTCGCTCAAGGTCGGCGTAGGCGGTCTGCAGCTTGTCCTGATAATAATCGATGGTCTTGAGGCGCTCCGCGCGGTCCTTGTCCGAGGTCTGCAGGAGTTCGTTGAGGCGGGCGATTTTCTTGGTGGGCGAATTCAGCCGCTCCTGCCAGACGGTGAGGCGGTCCAGGTCAAACTGCGGCAACAGGGCGCTGACCGTCAGGCCGCGCGGGGCCTCGTAGGTCCGGGGATGCGACGGGGAAGGAGCGATGCGGCCGGGGAGGAGCGGCTCCTCGGGCAGCTCGAAATCGGCCAGGCCCCAGGACGGATCATTCACGGCCGTCGGCATTTCCCCCAGACGCATGTCTTCCATCAGGGGATTCAGGACCTCCCATTCGGGATTGAGGATTTTGTTTTCCTGCAGCCGGGCGAAAAGTTTCTTTTCGCCCTCGGGCGTCCAACCGGATCCGAGGCTGTGCTCAATGTGAAAGCACACGCACGGGGGCAGGAGGGCCACTTCCTCAAAGCCGCCGTAATGGGCCGCCGCCACGCCAAAGCTGTCGATGTTGAAGGAATAGCCGGCGAATTCCGCGTAGCCGTGGATGGCCTGCCAGCCCTCACGGGAGAGGAGGGTGAAATCGCCGCAGGCGTTGGTGTGGAGATTCGCGACGGGCGTGTCCCGCCGCGGACGCACCGTCCAGTCGCCGCCTTCCTCGGTCACGGCGATGCCCTCGACCAGTCCGCCGGCCTCCGGGCCGGGCACACAGTGGCGCTTGAACAGCTCGTCCCCGTAGAGGTGCTCCACCAATTCCAAGGGGCCCAGCCGGCGGTTGGTGCGCACGGGATGGGTCCACGCATAATCCAAGATCTGGTCCACGGAGAACCCCGCGGGGATGTCCCGGTGGATGTCGTAGCGGTCCACCCGGAGCATCTTGTGCGGATCCAGCTGCTTCCTGCCGATGTGGCGCATCAGTTCATCGGAGAAAATGATGTCGATGTTCGTGGCCACGACGAACCGTCCTTGGGCCCGCCGAATGCCGGCGTTCTTCGCGATCATCTGGAAGAACGGCAGCTGGCTGGCGTATTTAAAACGATGGTGCAGCACCGCGGGCACGGTAATGACCCGGGCCTGGCAATAGGAGGCCTCCGGCGGCAACTGCAGGACTCCCGCCAGGCCGGGCCGGCCTTCCACCGGATTCCAGTCCACCAGGATCAGTTCGGCCGGCAGCTGGTATTTCTCGCACTGCCGGGCGAAGGTGCTGATGAAGATCTGCGTGCGGACCAGCGGGTCGCCGCCGTGGTCGTCATTGCGGGAGGCTGCGACGACGGAAAGGTAGGGAGTGCGGGAGGGAGAGGAAGCCATGTAACCCGACAAAGATGTCCATGCTACGGGCCGGTTGTAAAGTCTCGCATCAGCCGCCGGCCCGGGGTGACTAGGCGTCCGGGGTGAATTCGTGGAGCGCGGCGATGACCCTCTACTGCTGTTCCGGGGTCATGGCGTTGAAGAACGGGAGGCGCAACAGGCGGTCGCTTACTTCCTCCGTGACCGGGCAGTCCCCCGGGCGACCACCGCAGCGGGCGTTGTATCGGCCAAAGAGGCAATGGGCATTGGCTGACATGCCGCCTACGACGTCAGGAATCATCCCGAGGCGCGGGAGATACGCGGTTAGCGCTTATGACCAAAGGGGCTTGAGGCCGGCCGCCGCGGTTTCGTCGCGGCAGAGGCCGATGGGCACGTAACGGATGCGCGGGTCGGCGGCGAGATGCTTGAGGCAGCGCCAGAAATCGATGACGGTGATGGCGGGCCGGCCGCGCAGCAGGTGGTCGGCTGTCAGCGCGGTGTAGGACTTGTCGGTCGTGGTCACGAGCACGACATCGGCATCCTTGAGGGCTTCATCCAGGGAATCAGTGACCAGGGCGCTCATCTTTAGCGCCGTCTCGGCGTAAGGGGCGGCAAGGTTGTCGTGGCCGATGACGCGGTAGCCAGCTTCGGAAAGTGCCCTGCACAGGTAAATACCCGGTGACTCCTCGATCACATGGGACAACGGTTTGTAGGCAAGGCCGAGCACCGCGACATTGGCCCCCTTGGGCAGATCGGCCTGCAGCTTCTCAATATAGCGTTTGGAGATGCCGCGGTTGTAGTCGTCGTTGGTCTTGAGCAGGCTGCTGTCCACGCCCAGTTGCCCGCCCATGAAATTGAGCGCGACGTTGTCGCGGGGGAAGCAGGGACCGCCGAAACCGAAGCCGCCGGTGAGGTATTTGCGGCCGATACGCTTATCCATGCCGAGGGCGTCGGAGACCACGTCCACGTCGCCGCCGGGCAGGTGCTCGCAGAAGTCTGCCAGCATGTTGGCGAAGGAAATCTTCATCGTCACGTAGCTGTTGACGGCGATCTTCGCCAGCTCGGCGTTCTCCAGGCTCATGCGCTTCACGGGGGCATTGTTCTGGGAGACGCGGCGGTGCACCTGCTCGAGCAGGTCACCGGCCCGCGGGTCGGATTCGCCGAGCAGGTAGAAATCGGGGTTGAGGAAGTCGCGGATGACGCTGCCGAGGGCGATGAACTCGGGGTTGTAGCACAGGCCGAAGTCAGGGCCGCACTTCTTGCCCGATTCCTGCTCGAGGATGGGCAGCAGGCCGTGGCGGGTGGCGCCAGGCAGGACGGTGCTGGTGAGCACGATGACGTGATAGCCCTTTTTCTTCTTCAGGGCCTGACCCAGCGACTTGAAGGCAAACCTGGCGTATTGGAGGGTGAAGGCTCCGCGCTCGTCGCTCGGGGTGGGCACGATCACGAAGCTGATGTCGCTGCCGAGCACGGCCTCCTCGGTGCTCAGGGTGGCGCGGATGCGCTCCTGGTTGGCGGCGATCATCTCGCCGAGGCCGGTCTCCTGCACGGGCGCCTTGCCGGCGTTGACCGCCTCGACCGCGTGACGGTTCACGTCCACGCCGATGACATTGAGGCCGCGCGAAGCCATACCGGCGGCCATGCTGCCGCCGAGTTTGCCGAGTCCGATGACCGAGACATTTTGAATCATAGAAGGGATTGGGAGATGGAGTGACCGGTCCGGCAAGCGGACGGTGCTTTCAAAGGAAGGAGTTATGTGGCCACAGGCCAGCCGAAAACAAGGACTGGCTGGCAATGAGGTTCTGGCGAACGAGCCGGCCTGGGGCCGGCAGCCTCAACCGGTCCCGATCCGGGGCTTCTTCAGGAGAAAAATACTGCTGACTGCCGGACCGGCATGGCTGCGGTAGCAGTCGTCGATATACTTGAGCTGGGGCCGCAGGTGCTGGCGGATTTGCTCCATGAACGCGTCATCGAACCGCATGCAGAACTGCATATACATCAGGAAAAAACTGCTGAAGCAGTGAAAGGCATAACTGTAGGGCGGGGCGAAATCCTGGAAGGAGCCCGTGGGGAGGAACTCCAGTTTCAGGCCATGGGCCTCACCCAGCCGGCCCAGTTCGGACGGGTCGAAAAAGTGTTTGTCCTCGCCGTAAGTTTTGTCGATGTCCCGGTTGCAGCAGAACTGCACGGTGCTGGTGAAGTCGTTGAGCTTGTAACTCCACTCCGGGCGCATCTCGATGCCGGCCGCCTTCAGCGCATGGGGGATGGATTGGGCCACCGCGGCCATGAGCAAAAAGCCGGTGGCGCATGGCTCGGAGCCCATGAAAAGGGCGCCGCCGGGCCGGAGCGCCCGGGCGCAGGCCGCGATGAAATCCTCCACCTTCAGGATGTGGTGCAGGGTGGAGCGCAGGCCGATGACCGAAAACATCCCGGCGGGCAGGAGCGCGATGTCGTCCGCATTAAACACGGCATAGTGCCGGCGGGTAGTGCCGGCGAAGTCGGGGCCGAACAGGCCCTGGGTCAACCGCAGGAAGGTGGGGGACGGATCCGTAATCAGGAGGTCGGGGCCGGGATAGTGCCGGGCCAGACCATAGGAGAGGTAGCCGGTGCCGCAACCGATCTCGAGCGCCGGGCCGCTGGTGTCCACCTGATGGGTTTGCAGCAGGCGGCAGAAGCCCTCGCCTTCGCGCATCTCGACGGCGGCGATCCCATAGTGGCTGTTGTATTCCTCCTCGGCGTGCATGTAGGCCCGCTCGGCCGAGAGCTGCAGCCAGCCGTGCCACTTGTGGAGTCCGGCGAGCCAGGCGGTGAATGAATCGGGTGAAGGCGTCATGGAGGCGGGTCAGCTTGGCGTCCGGAGGGCGGCGTTGACCGCGCGGAGCTCGGGCAGGTAGGGCACGTCGGCCCCGCCGGTTTTTTGCTTCGGATGCACGCGGAAGAGCGCGAGAATTTCCGGCAAGGGCAGGATCTTCGCGCCGGCCCGGGCCATCCGGACCCACAGGTCGTAATCCATGCTGTAATGGAGGTCCTCCCGCAGCCGGCCGCCGGCCCGTTCAAATATTCGGCGGGAGAAGAAGACTTCGGGCTGGTGAAAAAACCAGCCTTGCAACCAGCAGTGGTCGAGGTCGAGCAGCTCGGGGAGCGGCAGGGGTTGGATCTGGCCGAAGGACAGCACGCTGCGATGGAGGTGATGGGGTTGCGGCTCTCGGTCGGTCAGCCGGGCGCAGCGACCGGCCACCAGGTCGGGGGCATGGAGCAGGAATTGCTGGGCCACCGTGAACAGGCTGCCCGGGGCGAGCCGGTCGTCGCTGTTCAGCCAGGTCAGGATGCTGCCGGTGCTCTTGGCGAAGCCCTTGTTCAGTGCCTGGGCCTGCCCTCCGTCCTTTTCACTCACCCACCAGGCGACGCGGTCGGAGTATCGTTGGATGATCTCCACCGACCCATCGGTCGAGCCGCCGTCGACGATGAGGTATTCCAGATTGGGATAGTTCTGGTCCAGCACGGAGCGGATGGTTTCCTCGAGATAGGCGGCTTGGTTGAAGCTGACGGTGACCACGGAAATTTTCGGCCACACGGCTTGCTGGGCCGGAGTGGCCGGGTAGATCTGGTCCGCGGTGAGCGGCGGCCGGTGCGCCACCGGCAGCGCGGCCGGGAGGCGCGGCCCGAGCCAGGCTCGGGGACAGCACAACAGGTCGCCAAACACGATGGTGCGGGCCGTCTCCGCCGGCAACCAGAGCGTGGCCGGATTGAAACAGCTGCTGACAAAAAGCCGGTGCTGCGGCTGGAGGCGTCCGATCAGGCAGGGAAGAAGCGGCGCGGCATCCGCGCTGTCGAAGGCGATGGCATCGGCATCGGCGAAACCCGCGCGGAAATGCGGCGTGCCGGTGATCCGCCCCTCGCGCTGGCCGAACCGCTGGAAATGATCCCAGCCGCAGGACACCTCGCCCCGGGCGATGGCCCCGGCGATGTCGGGGTTGGCGAGCAGATAGCCCTGCTCATTGAACAGGGTGTTGAGCCCGCCCAGCCAGTCCCACAAGGATTCGCCCCAGAACTGCACCGGGCCGCGCGGCGGGCCGACCATGTCGGGCGGGCTGGCCAGCACTTCCACGCTGATGCCCAGGGTGGACCACCAGAGGATTGAGGGGAGCAGGCGCGGATGGTATTTGAGCACCAGGACGCGGCGAAGCTCGCGGCAGTGCGGGGCGAAGGCCTGGCCGAACTCCCCGAGATCCGGCCCGGCGCCGCCGGTCTCCCGCCGGGCCAGTTGCTCGTTGAGGTTGGCGATGTAGGTCTCCCGGTCCACCGCGACCTGCTTGACCAGGTCCGCCTCGGCGTGGAGCGTCTTGATGTAGGCGACGTTGCGCACCAGGTCATCATGAAAGGCCAGCAGCTTTTGCCTCGTGTCGAAAAATGACTGCCGATGCTGGTCGCGCTCCAGCTCGACCTCCCGCGTGTAACGGTCCCGTTCGATCCTGGCCGCGCGATCATCCTCGATGACCAGGCGGGCGTCAGCGCGGGTCCGCTCCAGGGCCAGCAGGCAGCGGTCACGATTTTGTTCGGCGGTGAGCACGCGCTCCAACAGCTGGGGAATCACGGCGCCGCTGCGAGGATCGTCGCCGGCGGCGGGGGGCACAATATCGGGCGCGGGCAGGGTGTCGTCGCTGCCGAGCCGCCGTAAATAGGGGCGGTAGATAAGCTCGCGCAGTTCGGGGGTTGGCGCGACGCCATACCGGTGCAGGCCGGGATCATAAAGCTGTCGGTCGAGATGCGTCAGGCCGGAAAAGTGATAGCAGATCAGCGGGGACTGGTTGATCTGCGGCCCCTGACTGTTCGCGGTGATCGCGCGGTCCCCGATATTCCAAGGGGCGGCATTGACGCCGGGATGGGTGATGCTGATGGTGCCGGGGAATCGGGTGATCCAAGCATCCAGATATTTCTGATCGGCATAGCGGCGGGGCTCGGGAAGCTGGAAGCACCAGACGGCGCACTGCGTCGCCCAGTCTGCGGCGCAGGCCCGGCCGGTGGCGTCGTTCCGCAGCGACACCCAGCCGGGGTTGAATTTTCCTTGGTATTCGAGATGGACGAGCGTCGCGGGGAAACGATGGGGGGTGATGGCGATCGAGGCGACGCCGATCTCGTCATAGGCTGGTTGCGGCGAGCTGAAGAAATACAAGTCGACGGCGAGGTAGGTGAGGAGTTCTCCCGTGGGAATCGACGGCAGCAGGTGCAGCATCAGCCAGGACTTGCACGTGAGATGGAACTCCCGACCGGTCCGGTCGGCCCGGGCGGCGGCGAGGGCTGGATAGCTGCCGGTCAATTCCGCCACCGCCAGCAGGCGGATCTGAGGAATTTCTTTTCGCCGCAGGGCGGCCTCCGCTTCCGTATCCAGGCAGAGCACGACCAGCTCGAACGCACCGGCGTGCCGGACCAGGGAATGGTGCAATGCCAGACCGCGGGTCAGGCTGTGCTGATCAAGACTGGTGCAGTAATGCCTCATGTGGAGCGGCGGAGGGCCAGGGCCTTGAAAATCGGATCCACGGCCATCGCGGAGTTGTCGGTGGATCGCATCAGGTTCAGGCGCCCAGTCGGCCGCGAATCAGCGTTGACCGGCGCCCGGAACAATCCATCGGCCGCACGATGAACCAAGGCTGGGGCTCATGACTGCCACCGGGTTTACCGGGGCCAATGAGGGAGACGTGGGCAAACATGGACAGGACATCAATGAGGGAAGGCGCGTTCGTCGAGAGCTATTCTGTCGCTCGGCCGCGCGGTCCGGCCGGCGGCCGGTCACATCGGGCCACTGCGGTAAAAGGCCGCGGGATTTTCCCGGAAACGCTGCATGTGCTCGCGGTAGCTGACATCATCGTGGCGCAGGCTGCGGGTGAGCAGGTCGAGGGAGCGATCGAGATTGATCCCCATCACGGTGCCGTGGCTGCGGACTAGCTCCGCGGCGAAATCAGGCAGGGAGAAATTCTCGAAGAGGCACGCCAGCTTGAGCAGTTTGGCGGGCGAGAGGACCGGGTGGCCCGTTTCGCCCTGCAGCCCCACGGCATCGCGCAGGTAAAGGGCGTCGCCCTGATACGGCCGGCCCGAGATCGCCTGGGCGGGTATGTCCCACACAAACCGGTTGGGCAGGGCACCCGCCGAGTAGGTGCGGGCGGTGATGCCGAAGAGGTCGAAGCCCCAGCTGCGCATCAACCGGTCGGTGTTGTGGAAGGTGTGCTCGGTGGGCTTGGTGCTGCCGTAGTAATTAACCTCGAGCGCAAGTCCCAGCACCGGGCTTTCGCGGATCAATTTCTCGGCGGAGAGCAGGGCCTCAAGGTCGTTGCCATCGATGTCGATCTTGAGGAAGTCGAGGGAAGTCAGGTGCTCCGCGGCCGCGAGTTCCTCGACGGTGTATTTCCGCACCGGCGCGAGCTGTTCGGATTGCCAGGTGTTGAGGATCGGCAGCTTGGTTTCGGCGGCCACGTGTTTGGCGAGCGCCTCGGTCGCGGCGGCGGAGGACAGGCGGTTCCAGGGATTGCGCCGGGTGGGAGCGTCACCGCCGCGTTCGCGGTTGAACGGGTGGTCGTCCGGCAGCCCGACGAAGGCCGGCTGGTAGCGGATCTGCGGGTTCTTTTCGAGGGACGAGAGGCGCGCGCATTCCGTCACCACCGGGTCGATGCCCAGCGCCCGCAGGTCGGGTTCATAGACCCGCCATGCCGGGGCGATGCCGCCGCTGCAACCGACATCCATGAGCTGGAACGGGGCCGCGCGGAGCAGGCCGCGCTGGACGACATCGGCGGTGAAGTGGGATTCGGGTGAGGCAAACTCCATAATCGGTCACAGTGGCAGGGCGGGCGGCGAAGCAAACCTGAAAGTTTTCGCCGGGCGGAATGACGCCGGGCGGGCGGCTCAGCTCTGGTTGACGACGGAGTCCTTGGACTGGCCCGATTTCATCTGGTCATGGATCCAGGCGTAGGTCTTTTCCATGCCGGTGCGCAGCGGGATCGAGGGCTCCCAACCGAGCATCTTCCGGATGAGGGTGTTCTCGGAGTTGCGGCCGTTCACGCCCTTGGGCGCGGTTAGGTTGTAGCTGCGCTTGAGCTTCGTGCCGGCGATGGACTCGACGAGGTCGACGAGCTGGTTGATGGATACCTTCTCCTCGCTGCCGAGGTTGATCGGGAAGGTGATGTTCTCGCTGCGCATGATCGCCTGCATGCCATGGAGGCAGTCGTCGATATACATGAAGCTGCGCGTCTGGTGGCCGTCGCCCCAGATCTCAATCTCGTTGGTGCCGGTCAGCCGGGCGTTGATGACCTTGCGGCTCACCGCGGCGGGGGCCTTCTCACGGCCGCCGTCGAACGTGCCGTGCGGGCCGTAGACGTTGTGAAAGCGGGCCACGCGGGTCACGAGGTCGAAGTCCTCGGTGTAGTGCCGGCACATGCGCTCGCTGAAGAGTTTTTCCCAGCCGTAGCCGTCCTCGGGCATGGCGGGATAGGCGTCGGCCTCGACCAGGCCGGTGACGTTCGGGTCGGTCTGCTTGTCGTGGGCGTAGACGCAGGCGGAGGAGGCGTAGAAGAAGCGGGCCACGCCGTGCTCGCGCGCGGCCTTGAGGAGGTGCGTGTTGATGAGCACGGTCATCATGCACAGGGCCTTGTTCTTCTCGATGAAGCCCATGCCGCCCATGTCGGCGGCGAGGTTGTAGACCCAATGGGCGCCCTTGGTCGCGGTGCGGCAGGCGGGCAGTTCCTGCAGATCAAGGGAAAGGTTCTCGACGCCGGGGAATTTCTGATACCAGCGCTCCAGCGGCTTGAGGTCCACGGCGCGGATGCGGGTGTGGCCCTGATTGAGCAGGTCGGCGACGAGGTGGCCGCCGATGAAACCGCCGGCGCCACAGACAACGATGAGTTTATCCTTCATGGGTGGTAAAAATTGAGCCGCCAGAAGTGCGGAAGGAGCTGCCCAAGTCAACGGCGCTTTGTGCGCCGGGTCGGACGGTTCAGGGTGGCGATTTCGGCCAGCCATTCGGCGGCGGAGGCATCGCTGGGCATGCGCCAGTCACCGCGCGGCGACAGGGCGACCGAGCCGACTTTCGGGCCGTCGGGCATGGCGGAGCGCTTGAACTGCTGGCTGAAAAACCGACGCACGAACACCTCGAGCCAGCGCAGGATCACGGCGCGCGGGTAGCGGCCCGCAAACGCCAACTCGGCGAGATACAGGACCTTCGCGGGCCGGGAGCCATGGCGCACGACATGATACAGGAAATAGTCGTGCAACTCGTAGGGCCCCACGACGTCCTCGGTCTGCTGGTGCTGCTGGCCGTCGTCGGTCGTGGGCAGCAGTTCCGGGCTGATGGGCGTGTCCGCGATGTCGTGCAGCACCTTGGCTGGCGCCCCGGAAAATTCGGCGTCGGCGCACCAGTCGATGAGGTAGCGGACCAGCGTTTTCGGGATGCCGGCGTTGACGTGATACATCGACATGTGGTCGCCGTTGAAGGTGCACCAGCCAAGGGCGGCCTCGGAGAGGTCGCCGGTGCCGACGACGAAGCCGCCGGCCTGGTTGGCGAGGTCCATGAGGATCTGCGTGCGCTCGCGGGCCTGGGCGTTCTCGTAGGTGACGTCGTGCACGCGCTCGTCGTGGCCGATGTCGCGGAAGTGCTGCTTGATGGCGTCGTGGATCGGGATCACCCGCAGGGTCGCGCCGATTTCCTCGACCAGCTTCTCGGCGTTGCCGCGGGTGCGCTGCGTCGTGCCGAAGCCCGGCAGGGTGGGCGCGAGAATGCCCTTGCGGGCCAGGCCCAGAAGGTCGAAGGCATGCGCGGCCACCAGCAGGGCGAGGGTGGAATCGAGTCCGCCAGAAATACCGATGACTACGGTTTTGGTGCCGGTGTGGCGGAGTCGCTTGGCCAGGCCGGTGGACTGGATGGCGAAGATTTCCCGGCAGGTCTCGGCGCGGATGCGCGGGTCGGAGGGCACGAAGGGCAGCGCCGGGTTCGGGCGCAAGGTGCCGAGCGGTTCACGCGCGGCGGTGCTGGCGAGGCTGACATTGATCGAGCGAAATGCACGGGTCGCCGTTCCGGCGGAAAAGCTGCTGTTGCACAGCCGCTCGTGCTGCAGGCGGCCGAGGTCAATGTCGGCGCAGATCATCTGGGTGGCGAACTTGAAGCGCTCCGACTCGGCGAGCAGCGAGCCGTTCTCGGCGACGAGGCAGTGGCCGGAAAAAACGACGTCGGTGGAGGACTCGCCCGGGCCGGCCGAGGCGTAGGCGTAGGCGGCCAGGCAGCGGGCCGACTGCTGGCGCACGAGGTCGCGGCGGTAGGCGGCCTTGCCGAGGAGCTCGTTGCTGGCGGAGGGATTGAGGATGAGGTTGGCGCCCGCGAGGCAGAGGTCCCCGCTCGGCGGATGCACGGCCCACAGGTCCTCGCAGATCTCGATGCCGAACGTGCAGCCTGCGGCCTCGTCGGTGAAGAGGAGACTGGTGGCCAGCGGGGCCGAATAATCGCCAAAGTTGACCTCGAGCGGCGCCAGGCCGGCGGCGGAAGTAAACCAGCGTTCCTCGTAGTATTCGCCGGTGGTGGGGAGAAATTGCTTGGGCACGAGGCCCAGCACGCGGCCGGCGCCGAGCACCGCGGCGCAATTGTAGAGCCGGCCCTGGACCGCCAGCGGCAGGCCGATCACGGCATGAATCTTCAGCGACCGGGTCGCGCCGGCGATCTCCCGCAACCCGGCGAGAGCGCGTTCCTGCAGCAGCGATTGCGCGAACAGGTCGCCGCAGGTGTAGCCGGTGAGGCTGAGCTCCGGAAAGAGCGCAATGCTGGCGCCGGTCTTGGCGGCCGCCTGCAGGGCCGTGCGGATGCGGGCCGCGTTGAACGTGATGTCGGCCACGCGCAGCTCGGGTGCGAGAGTGGCGAGGCGGAGGAAGCCGGGGTCGGTTGGGACGTTTTTCATTTCTTAAGGCCGAGCAGGATGAGGCTGGGATCGATCCAAGCTAGGGTGGCGAACTGGGCCCGCAGTTCGGGGCGGAGGGATTCGATGGCTGCGACGACCCCTTGCACCACGGTCGAGCCGGCCATGACGTCGGGCTGCAGGCAGAAGTCGTGCCAGAGCATCATGCCTCCCGGACGCAAGAGTGGCAGGGCCTTGCGGGTGTCACTGACGACCACCTCGGTTTGGTGGCCGCCGTCGATGA
>JAQSDJ010000076.1 GCA_029945855.1 Lacunisphaera sp. | reverse complement strand
CCGCCCACAAGTAACCCGCAAGAGATCGCGCTCGGTTTCACTCCGATCTTCTGGAACACCGCCTGCACCCAGCACCAGGCGCCGCATACCCTCGGTATTCTCTGCGACCCGGCCCATCCCGCTCTGGCCAGTTTCCCCACCGACGCCCACACCAACTGGCAATGGTGGCACCTGGTCACCCGCGCCGCGGTCATGAAGCTCGACACCCTGCCGCCCGCGCTGCGTCCGCTCGTGCAGGTGATCGACGACTGGTTCACCAACCGCCGGCTCGGCCTCGTCTTCGAGGCCCGGGTCGGCCCGGGCCGATTGCTGGTCTGCAGCATCGACCTGACCGGCGACTTGGATGACCAGCCGGTTGCCCGCCAGCTGCGCGCCAGCCTCCTGGCCTACGCCGGGAGCGACCGATTCAATCCGTCAGAAAGCGTTTCGCTTGAAGCCCTGCAGCCGGTGTTGGCAGGCTGAATTCGCCTAGGCGTAACCAAGCAATTGAACCACAGATCCACACCAAATCTGACAAATCCCCATCATTTCACAGGAGGGAACGGAGGAAACAGAGCAAAACACCTCCTGCCTTTCCTCCGCGAACTCCTGTGCGAAACCTGCCTTGGTCATATTCATGATAATTAGTGAAATTCGTGGGTAAAAACTTCTGCGCTCTGGTTCCCTCAAACTTTTAAAGCATGAACTCCCCTTCCCTCTCCTCCGGTTCCTTCACCCTGCCGGGCGAAGCCGGCTTCGAAAAACTCACGCTCGACCTCGCACAGAAATGGGGCGCCGACACCATCCGCGACTCCGACGGCACCCAGCTCTCGCCCGAGATCCTCAACGCGGGCTACGACATCTATTCGACAGTGTGCCTCGTCCGCTCGGTGCAACCCTGGGCGCGCCAGAACCGCACGAAGCTCCAGCAGAATTTCCTGATGAGTTATCCGGTGGTGGCCGACAAGGCCACGGTCGTGATCGAATTGTTGCAGGGATATTTCCGCGAGCAGTTCGCCGTCAACACCGAGGACAACCCGAAGACCTGGTGGCAGGTCTTTGACCGCACCACGGGCAAGGAAGTCCCGAAGAAGTCCTGGGTGTTCAACGCGCGCAAGGGCACCGTCACCGTCACGGGCGCGGTGGCCGGTCACAAATACACCGTGAACTTCCTCTCCTTCCGCCTGTGGGAGGAGATCTCGATGTATAACCACATCACGAACAACTGGGGCGACCGCGAGCACCTCGCCGCCGTCGACCCGATGCACCCGGAGACGCAGCAGGTCATCCTCGCATTCCTCGAGCAGTGGCTGCGGGACCACCCCGATACTTCCGTCGTGAGGTTCACCTCGATGTTCTACAATTTCTCGTGGTTCTGGGGCTCCGACCAGCAGACCCTGCGCGACATCTATTCCGACTGGGGCGACTACGCGATGACTGTCAGCCCGCGCGCGCTGAAACGTTTCGAGAAAGAATACGGCTACAAGCTGACCGCCGAGGATTTCGTCAACGGCGGCCTCTACAACTCCACCCACAACGCCCCGTCGCGCCGCTACCGCGACTACATGGATTTCATCCACGGCTTCGTGATCGAGTTCGGCAAGAAGTGCATCGACCTCACGCACCGGCACGGGAAGAAGGCCTACGTGTTCTACGACGACCACTGGATTGGCGTGGAGCCCAACAGCCCGCGCTTCGCCGAGTTTGGTTTCGACGGCCTGATCAAGTGCGTGTTCAACGCCTTCGAGGTCCGCCTCTGCGCCCACGCCAAGGGCGTGGCGACGCACGAGCTGCGCCTGCACCCGTATCTCTTCCCCACCGGCCTCAAGGGCGAACCCACGTTCAAGGCCGGCGGCAACCCCACGCTCGACGCGAAGAACTTCTGGATCGACGCGCGCCGCGGCCTCATCCGCACCCCCATCGACCGCATCGGCCTCGGCGGCTACCTGTCGCTCGTGCAGCCGTTCCCGGATTTCTGCGACTACCTCGCGGGGCTCACGCAGGAGTTCCGCCTGCTGAAATCGTTCCACCAGGGCGACCGACCCTACACCGCACCGTGCAAGGTGGCGGTGCTCACCGCCTGGGGCGACCTGCGCGCGTGGATCTGCTCGGGGCATTTCACCCATGGGGTCGAGCTCAACGAAATCCTCGAATCGCTCGCCGGCCTGCCGGTCAACGTGTCGTTCATCAGTTTCGACGACCTTGTGAAGAAAGGCGTGCCCAAGGGCGTGAAGGTCATCCTCAACGCCGGCCGCGCCGGCAGCGCCTGGAGCGGCGGACACTACTGGCAGAACCCCAAGGTCAGCGAAATCCTCACCCGGTGGGTGCAGCAAGGCGGCGGGCTGCTCGGTGTCGGCGAACCTTCGGCGGCGGCCACGCCCGGTTCGCTCTTCCGGCTCGGGCATGTGCTCGGGCTCGACCGCGACCGCGGCGAGCGCCTCGCCAACGGCAAGTTCAAGTTCACGCCGCCCGCCGCGCCGGCCGCGCCGCATTTCATCACGGCCGACCTCACGACCGCGCCGGATTTCGGCAAGGACATCGACGGCATCTACGTCCACGGACCCGCCACCACCGTGCTCGCCGCGCGGGACAATTCCCCGCAGATCGCCACGCACGAATTCGGGAAGGGCCGCGGCGTCTACCTGTCGGGCTTCAAGTTCACCCACGAGAACACCCGTCTGCTGCACCGCGCCCTCTTCTGGGCCGCCGCGCAGGAGGCAAAATGGACGATCTGGAACTCGACCAACGTCCGGACGGAATGCGCCTATTTCGCCAAGGCCGGCAAACTCGTCGTGATCAACAACGCCGGCGAGCCGCAGGACACCGTGATCACGCTCGCCGACGGAAAGGCCAGCCGGAAAGTCCGCGTCGACGCCCACGGCATCGTGATTCTGGACGTGTGAACGGTAGGGCTCGGCTCCGCCAGAGCCGGTAGGGGCGGTTGCCCTCAACCGCCCTTGATCGAACAGGGCCGTTGAGGGCAACGGCCCCTACCTTGGATACTCACGGCCGGCTGATCTTGAAATCTCGGATCCGCAGCCGGCTGTGCACCGTGCGGAGACCGAACCAGCCTTCCGTGAGCGGCGCCGGATCCTTAAACTCGAAGATCAGCACCTCGTCGCGATAATACCGCACCGTGCCGTCGGCCAGCGCCATGAGCGTGATGCGATACGGCTGGTTGCCCTTGAGCAAGACCGCCGGTTCCTGCCGGTCGTAGCCGGGCAGCAGCGGCTTCTCGCCGCCGCCGGCGTAGCGCCGGAAGCGTGTCGTGGTATTCGTGTTGCCGCCCTGCCCCACGTAGTAGGTGCGCAGCGCGTCATAGGTCTCGAACTTCCCCGTCCGGCCATGGCCGGGAGCGAACAAGTCCGCCGGCGAGCGCGGGTCGGTCGCCATCCAGAAGCAATTCAGGTCCGACACCCGGTCGTGCGGCCCGCCGGCCTCGACCACCGTCGCCTCATAGGTGATGACCACCGGGGCGGTCAGCTTCTCGCGAAACCAGACCGTGCAGCCGCCGGCATCTGCGATGGTCAGGACGCCGCCGCGCACCGTCACACTCCCGCCCGGCATCTGTTCGACAACCCAGCGGCCCGGACCGGCGGTGAAGTCGTCGCGCTGGAGCAGTTCGCCGGCCGGAGCC
>JAQSDJ010000075.1 GCA_029945855.1 Lacunisphaera sp. | reverse complement strand
TTGTGGGAGGCACGCCAAGGCAAACCGGTCACGGAGGACCGTTTCCACCTACATTCGCAGCACGATACCGGCTGATCATGGCAATCGGGCAGCCAGCAACGGTGCCGCCTATTTTCCAAAAACCGCCCTCATTTCAGGTGGTTCGCCGGATAGGCCTCCGCGCGGAGGCATGGCATGCTCACCTAAGAATGAGACCGCCGCCGCCGAGAAACCGCAGAGGGAATTTGGCCGTTATGGTCCTTCTGAACGGATTAATCCTGTCGGCGGTTCAGGCCCAACCATCCACGGGCACCGCGTTGGTTCGCCACGCCCCGACGTTGAACGGCAAGGTCGAAGGCTCGATCCACCAGATGACGGCCGAGAATGTGACGTTCAATGGTGGTGCGCGGGTAACCGGCGACCTGTTTGTTCCAGGAACGCCGACCGTGCGGCTCAACGGCTCGCCGGCCTATGGCGGCACGCAGGATGGCACGGGCAGCGCCACGCCGACGAACCACACCATCACGCTCAACGGCAATGCGTCGCTGGGCCATGTTGTCCGGCGGACGGATGCCATCGCCCTGCCTGCCGTGTCCACTCCGCCGCAGCCGGCCGGCACGCGGAGCGTCTCGTTAAACAACTCCAGCCAGTCACCCGGCAACTTTGCCACGCTGAAAAACCTGACCCTCAACAGCAACGTTGGCCCGATCACCGTGCCGCCGGGCACCTATGGGAATTTCAACGCCAATTCCGGCAGCGGCTTCGTGCTGGGCGTGGCGGGCGCGACGACCCCGGCGGTCTACCATTTCCAAAACCTCACGCTGAACAGCAACAGCAGCTTCACGGTGGTCGGTCCGGTGGTGGTGACGGTTGACGGCGGATTTTCCACCAACACCACGATGGGCTCGGCGGATCATCCCGAGTGGCTGCGGCTGCGCATCGCCGGTGGCGGATTGTCCCTCGCGAGCAACCGGACCGTGTATGCCCACCTCGAGGCGCCCGAGGGCACGCTCACGCTTAACGGCGGCAGCCGGCTCATCGGCGCCGTCACCGCCGACCGCCTGATCGTCAACGGCAACAGCCTGCTGCAACTCATCGCGCCCGCCGCGGCCAACCAGCCGCCCACCGTCGCCCTGACCGCCCCTGTCGCCGGCAGTTCGTTTCCCGCGCCCGCTGGGTTCACGCTCGCGGCGACGGCCGCCGACAGTGATGGCACCGTGGCCAGGGTGGAATTCTTCCAGGGAGAGACGAAGCTGGGCGAGGATACGACCGCCCCCTATGCCCAGGCGGTCGGCGGATTGGCGGCCGGCGCCTACAGTTTCAGCGCGCGGGCCGTCGACAATCGGGGCGCAACAACCAATTCGGCTGCGGTCAGCATCACCGTGGTCGCTCCCGCCAATCAGCCGCCGTCGGTCGCGTTGACCGCACCCACCGACGGCTCCACTTTCACTCTCCCGCTCACCCTCACTCTTTCAGCTACCGCCTCCGATGCCGACGGCACGATCGCCCGGGTGGAATTCTACCAGGGCGGCAGCAAGGTAGGGGAGGACACAGTTGCGCCCTACCAGTTCGCTACCGGCAGTCTTTCCGCCGGCAGCTATATATTCACCGCCCGGGCCTTCGACAACCTGGGGGCCTCGACCACCTCGGCGGGCGTCAGAGTGACGGTAACGGCAGCAAATCAGCCGTCCACGGCCGCTCTCACCGCACCGGTCAATGGCGCAGCCTTCACCGCGCCGGCCGGATTTACCCTGGCGGCCACGGCTGCGGACAGCGACGGCAGCATCACCAAGGTCGAATTCTACCGCGATGGAACCAGGCTCGGGGAGGACGCCCTGGCGCCGTATGAATTCGCCGTGAGCGGACTGGCCGCCGGCACCCATCATTTTATCGCCCGGGCGACCGACGACGGTGGCCTGGCCACGGATTCCCCCGCCATCACGGTCACCGTGACCGCGCCGAACTTGCCGCCGTCGGTTGCGCTGACCGCGCCCGCCGATGGCGCCACCTTCACTCTCCCTCTCACCCTCACTCTGTCAGCGGTTGCCGCCGACAGCGACGGCACGGTGGCCAAGGTGGAATTTTTCACCGGCACCACCAAACTCGGCGAAGTCCTCGCGCCGTCAACGCCCCCGGCCACCTTCACTCTCACTATCCCTCTCACTCTCCCCGGCACGTATGGGCTCACCGCCCGGGCAACCGACAATGCGGGATCGAGCACGATATCGGATCCGGTGACGGTCGTGGTCACGGACAACGGCGTGCCGTTTCTCGCGAACTTCGAGCCGGCGGAGGACTATCAGCCGGGGCCGTTGAGCGGACAGAGAGGATGGATCGTGGACGGTTCCGTGAGCATCGTGAGCTCCCCCGTCTATGCCGGCCTGCAAGCCGTGTCCGTCGCGCCGGCCACGCCGCCGGCCCTGCTGGTCCGCGCCTTCGTCAACGCCGATCCCAGCGTCACCTTCGTCGACTTCTTCGCGCAGCCGGCGGCGGCGGCCACGCCGGCGGCAGGGGTGTTTTTCGAAACCGAGGCCACCCGGGTCGCGCTCACCGGCACGAGTTCCTCCGGCAACCTGCAGGTCTTTAGCGGCGATGGGGCCGGCGGCGGCACCTGGTTGCCCACCGGGGCCGGTCCGGTCCTGGACGCCAGCGGTCGCGTGGCCGACTGGCTGCGCCTGACCACGCGGGCCGATTACACCGGCAAGACCTGGGATCTTTATCTCAACGGCCGGATGATCGCCGCCAACCTCGGTTTCATCGACAACACCCAGCCCGCCTTCACCGGCCTGGGCCTGAGCGGGCACGCGACCCTCGTTACCGGTTTCGACGACCTGCTCGTCGGCTTCGAAAACCCGCTTTTCGCCGACGCCGACCACGACGGCATGGACGACGCCTGGGAGACGGCCCACGGCCTCAACCCCGCCCTCAACGACCGCGACGCCGACCGCGACCAGGACGGCCTGAGCAACCTCCAGGAATATGTTCTCGGCACCAGCGCCGATTCGGCCGACACCGACGCCGACGGACTCGGTGACTTGGAAGAACGCACCCTCGGGACCAATCCATCCCATCCTGATACGGACGAAGACGGTCTCCCCGACGGCTGGGAAAATACGCACGGCCTCAACCCGCTCTTGGCGGCGGACGCCTCGACCGATGCCGACAAAGACGGTGTCAGCAATCTCGCCGAGTTTGCAGCGGGCACTGATCCGGCAGACTTTTACAATGGCATTTTGCCGCGGTTAATGTCGCAGGTTTCTCCTGACGGCGTGCTTGGGATCAATGGCAGTCTGAGTATCCTGGTGACCAATGCCAGCGGCACACCGTTGGTGGATGCGCCCGTCAAGTGCATGGCCACCACGGGCGGGCACAAACTCTCGGCGACACCCGACGGGCCGGCGACCACCGAGACGACTGTGTTCAGCAATGCTGTGGGTCTCGTGACCATTTATGTGCGAGGAGGAGGCAACTGACATGAAACCGGCACCTGCGAAAGGATTCGTGGTGGTGTTGCTTATTCTGTTGCCGGGGGCTGCTTCGCTGCTGGCGCAAAACACAACAACCTTTCAAGTCACCAGCGGCTCCCAAGTGACGAACATCATTGTGCATCACCAGGCGCCGGCTCCAGCCGGTGACGTCGATCAGGATGGTCTGCCTGATGCGTGGGAATTGGAGAATTTTGGTCATACTGGCAACGGATCTGCAGGTGATGCGGACAACGACGGCAGCACCAATCTGCAGGAATACCAAGCCGGCACCAATCCAACTGCCCCGATCTTTGCGGCCACGGACACAGACAACGACAGCCTGCCGGATACATGGGAGTTCCGATATTTCGGGACATTGGATTACGGCCCGGATGATCAGTTCAACAGCATGGACTTCACCTTGCAGCAATTTCACCAGCAAGACCTGGTTCCGTGGCTGTATACTCCGATAGTCATTGCCGGTCTGCGGGCGTGGTATCGGGCGGAGAGCGGATACTTTTCCGATCCAGTTTCCGGCAAAGTGAGCTTGTGGGCGGATCTTTCGGGCAACGGACTGCATCTGCACCAGCCGGCATCAGCGGCGCAGCCAGAGCCCATTTACCCCGAGAGCGGTAAACCATTCATGTTATTGAGCGGCGATCAACGTATGACTGCCTTGGCCGCAGATGTCATGTCCGGCGCGACAGACCTGACGGTCTTTGTCGTGATGCGTCCTGACAGCAGCCAGGCGGCAAATGCCACGCTCTTTGCTTTGGGCACAGGAGTGAGCGAGGGCTTTAGTATTCGTCAAATAGGATCTGACGCCAACCAGTATGCGTTGGTCTGGCCCGGTGCCACCAGTCAGATCCTGCAAGGAGTGGAGGCCGCGATCACCACCGTGGCTGATCAAACGCAGCTGCTGACCTTGGTTAAAAGCGGCACGACCCAGACGAGCTACCTGAATGGTGAGTTGCATGCTGCCGCCAGTGTTGTTCCAGACCTCCACGCCTTGCCTGCCCGGGTTTCCGTCGGCGGTCTGACCGGCGAAGCATTCTCCGGTGCGATCTATGACCTATTGATTTATAACCGGGCGTTGTCGGTCACAGAGCGCATGGCGGTGGAGGATGATCTGTTGCGCAGGAATCGCCTGCACGATCTGGATCGCAATGGCTTGCCGGACAGATGGGAAAAACAATATTTTGGCGGCAGCGGGGCAGATGCAAACGCTGATCCGGACGGAGACGGAGTGAGTAATATCAACGAATTCCTGGCCGGAACCAATCCGACGGTGAACAATAACGCCACGTCCGATGATCAGGATGGCGACAGCCTGCCTGATGTCTGGGAGCTGCAGAATTTCGGCAACCTTGGCGTTCTTCCCGGCGCAGATCCCGACAACGATGGCATGAATAACCTGCAGGAGTATCAAAACACCACGAGGCCCAATCTCGCTGATACGGATAGTGATGGTTTGAACGATGGCCAGGAAGACGCGCTCGGCACTGATCCGCTCGATCCCGGTTCAAACGCCCCGGCACAATTTGTCTGGTTGGTGCGCGGCACCACGACCACTGGCGATATCTCCCTTATTGTCCAGCGGCCGGGGTTGAGCGGGTTCAAGGTGATAGGAAATTACGGACTTTTTGAGTGGCGCCTGACCCGCACCGGAGCGGAATCCGGCAACGGGGAATTCTCTTTTACGGCCCGATACGACCCCAATGGCCCTTGGAAACTGAACAATAACGGCGGGGGTTCTTTTGCGCAGTATATTCCACAGGGCGAATCATTCTATGATGCGCTTCCCTTCAGTTGGGATGGGATTGGTAACGGAACCGGCGCAGGCGGACTCAGGTTCAGTTTGGCGTCCGAGGCTGTTCAATATGGCGGCACCGTCACAGACACTCGTGTCGAATGGACCAATACGGTGGCGTATCTTGATCAACAAGGAGTCCAGCGCACTTATACGGACTCGGTGGTTGCGACGTTGTCCGAGCCGCCGGATCCGATTATCATTGTTTTGCCAGGTAGCGCCGTTACCGACCCTTGGATCGTGGGCACCCCCTCGGCCTCGCGCAGCTCAAGCAGTTCCTATACGGTCGACTACCGGGCAGCGGTTCCCGTCGGCACCGCCGGCACGATCCGTTGGTTCGAGGTCTTTACTCCGGCGGACGGGGGTGACACGATATACATTGCAAGGCAATGGCCGGTAGAAGGCACGGTTAGCCCCACCTACACACTCAACGCCCCAGCAGCCGGCACTGCAACCATCGAGCCTTTCCGCGCCACCGCCGAACTCGCCGTCGACGCCAACCGCGACGGCGTGATCAAGCTCGCCAGCGAAGACGACTCTGACGTTACAACTGCCGACCAACCGTATCGATTCTGGCTCAATGACGACATTGATAAGTTTCATACTTTCGAGGATTCTGCCGCCGATTCGATGATTACCGTGAGTGAGACCGAAGAGGATGACATTGGCCCGGACGAGGCCAACCACTTCAATTGGCAGGCTGATCATCTAGATGGCCGGATCGAAAGTAAGAGAGACCTAGAGGATTTTACGAGATTGTGGATTTATACACAGGGTCTCTATGAGTCGTATAAGAACGGCGATTTGAGGCTGGGTCTTAAATGGACTGACTCGGGAGGCACAACCCCGGCGATTAAGCTCTATGAGTCGATCGAAGCCGACGGAAGTCTGGGCTACTTGACTGACGACGCGATTGCGGCCGACCAGCTTTTGTTAAGGCGTAACGTTATCACCTTGATTAATGCAACGACGGGGTATGCGGCGGCCCAGGTCAGCGGGGCAGAGGTGTTTGTATTACCGACCTCCCTTTTCGCCAATCTGTCGGAGACCCAGCCCAAGACTTATCTGCTGTTTGAAGGCTGCGCCGTCGGCAAAGGCCAGCTCAAGTTTGTTGTTTTAAAGCTGGGAAGCGGCGGCACATATACCGAAATCGGCGAAGGCTCCGGCGTGTGGATGGACCTCAAGAAGATCGGCGACATGTATGAGCAATGGTCGGTGGGCCACGGCAACGGCGGCCCGCCGGATTCCATCGCTGCGCGCATTCCTGCCCTCACCGGTTCGGGCATGATCTTCAAATACGACAATGGCACGCCCAGCCCCGAGGAGCGCAAATACATCCTCTTCGTCCACGGTTGGAATTTGGACCGCTGGGAAAAAGAACGCTTTGCGGAAACCGCGTATACACGCCTCTGGTGGCAGGGTTATAAGGGACGCTTCGGGGTCTTTACTTGGCCCGCTACTTACGGTTTCGGAGGCAGCCAATCAACTTGGGCGTTAGCCCGAATAGTTAGCGAAGGCGTTATGGGCATCGGAAACGGCACCCATTTTGACAGAGGCGAATGGACGGCTTGGCGCAGCGGCGCGCCGCTACGCCAGCTCTTGCAAACCCTCACCGGTGCTTACGACGGCGAACTCTACGTCTTCTCACACAGCATGGGCGGCATCGTTGTAAGCGAAGCGCTCCGGCTGCAGAGCCAGGGAAGTGGCGGGCAGATCATTAAAACCTACGTTCCCAGTCAAGCGGCACTCTCGGCTCACACTTATGATGCTACGTTGAGCGCAGAGGCCGGCTCGCCCAATGCCCTTCAGTGGACTTACAACCATCCGTCCAGTGCCATACCAGAGGCAAACTTTGGCCCACAGACCCCCAATATCTACAGCGGATGGCACGGGTCTGTTCTCAGTGGCGGCGGAGGCAGCAGCAAGACAGTGGGGCAAATCAAAAATTTCTACAATCGCAACGACTGGGCCCTCTCAGCTCCGGTCTGGCAATTTAATCAGCTGACCAAGCCGGACTGGCCGGATCCCAACAATGACCAGCCGTGGATTTACGGTTACGTGTCGGGGCTTGGCGCTCCGCCGAACACCTATTCCAGCTTTGTGCGTGGGGATCATTTTGACGATTTAGGCGATCTTGCCCCCGAAAAGATCTTGGACGAAGGCGCTCCGTCCGACGTCAAAGACCGTTACGAAATCATGGCCTTCGCTGCCGAGCCGCAGGTGAAGGCGCTTGGCGCTACGGATAACACGAGTTTGGCCAGAATAACCGAAGCCCACGACCTCCAAACCATTTGGGGGCCAGATCCACGCGGCCAAGATCACCGCACACACCGCTGGCACAGCGGCCAGTTCCGAAATTACATTCAATACCAGCGCACCTACTGGAAAGCTCTTCTTGGGACTCAAGGCTTTGCAATACCAACCACCTCGCTTCCATGAAAACCTCTAGTTCCCGTTGGATATTGGTGGCGACCTTAGCCGTCTTGCTGGCTCTGCTCGCGCTTTGGCTCCTTCGTTCCACCGCGTCGAAATCATCACAGCAACCAGACACCGCGTTGCCACCTGCGACGGCCGAGCCGGGAAAGGTGACACCACCGAGCGAGCCTGCGGTTTCTTTGCCCGAGGCACCTCCGACGCAAAAGCCCAGCAAGAGGCTTTTGCAGAACTTCAAGACGCTTAACCATAATCCCATCGAATTTTATGGCCGAGCGGTGGATCAGTTTGGTGAGCCCGTCACCGCTGCCGCCGTGGAAGCCTCGGTAATGGTCAACACCGGCACCACCGGCGGCGTGCGCAAGTCACGGACAAGCACGGACGCCCAAGGCTACTTTAGCTTTACCGACCTAGCCGGGCAGGATCTCACGATGGTCATCTCCAAACCGGGCTATGCGTTTAGCACCCGCGCCAAGCTCTTTTCCTACACCTACTTCGAGGCGGACCACAAACGCCACATCCCCGACATCAAGAACCCAGTCGTTTTCGTGATGTGGAAAAAACAAGGCGCAGAGCCTCTGCTGCACTACGACTCCACGTTTTGGAATGTGTCGGCCAACGACTCGCCCATCGGCATAGATTTAGAAAAAGGAAAGATCACCACCGCCGCCCCGGACCTTTTAGTTCGTATGATTCGTGATGACGGCCCATCGCTTGTCGGTGGGTTTGGGTGGTCTGCTCAGATCGAAGCTCCAGGGGGAGGGTTGATCATAGCGCCAGAAGCAGACTTCTATAACTTGGCTCCGTCGGAAGGCTACCAGCGCTTGATTGATATCAGTCAGCCTGCCGTTCCCAATCTAGACGTTCGGTCATCAACCGGTGAAAATCTTTGGCACGGATATAAAGAGATTATGCTTTGGGTGAAAATCCGCCACGGAAAACAGTATGGTCGAGTCAAGTTAGTTCTTTATCCGCCAAACGAGAAACTGCCCGACGGAAGCTTCAAGCCGCGTTCCATCGCCGTAGAGGTATGGATCAATCCGTCTGGGAGCCGGAACTTGGAATACGACCGCGCGCAGGAAATCCGCCCGCCGCGCTAAAACAACGGAAGAGGAAAGAGATGGGGTCATAGCTTGACTCTTGACAAGAGCAGGCAAGCGGCCTGACTCGCCAGCATGGCGCGAGCGGTGCGATTGGAATATCCCGGGGCGTGCTACCACGTGATCAACCGGGGCAATTACCGGCGGGATGTGTTTGCCCCGAAGGGGGCCGCGGAGGCCTTTGAGGGTTGTCTCGGCGAGGCGGCGGAGAAACATGGCTGGCGAGTGCATGCCTGGGTGATCATGCGCAATCACTTCCATCTGGCGGTGGAGACGCCGCAGCCGAACCTCAGCCTGGGGATGAAGTGGCTGCAGGGCACCTGGGCGGTGCGCTTCAACCGGTTTCGCGGCGAGTTGGGTCGCCCGTTTCAGGGCCGGTATAAGGCCTTGCACGTGGAGTCCGGTCACGCGCTGGCGCAGGTGGCCAATTACATCCATCTGAATCCGGTGCGGGCGAAGATCGTGCCGGTGGACCGCATTGCGGAGTTTGCGCGGAGCAGCCTAGCGTGGTTCGCCCGCAAGGATCGGCCGGCCTGGCTGGAGGCCGCCACCGTCCTGGCGGAAAGCGGGGGTTTGCCCGACACGGCGGCGGGTTGGCGGAAGTATGGCGCCTATCTGGGGGTGCTCGCGGAGGAGGACGCCAAGTTGCGGGAGGAGCGGTTCGGCCGGCTGAGCCGCGGCTGGATGGTCGGGTCGAAGGAGTTCAAGAAGGATTTACAGAAGGATCTGGCCAGCCGGGGCGCGGACATGGAAAAGGCGCGGCTGCTGGGCGTCGGCGCCGTGCCAGAATGGCGGGAGGAGCACTGGGAGGGAAAACTGCAAAAAGGCGCCCGCGCCCTGAAGATCCGGCTGGACCGTTTGCCGTCCCGGAAATCGGCCCCGGAGAAGGTGCAGTTGGCGGCGCTGTTGAAGGCAGGCACGGCGGTGTCCAACGGCTGGCTGGCGCAAAGGCTGAGCATGGGCCAGCCGGCGAGCGTCAGCCAGTTCGTCCGGCGTTTCCGGCTGGCGAAGAGGGATGGGGCGGCGGCCTTTCAGGTGGCTTTGTCAATAGTCAAGACATGACCCCATTTGCCTGACTCACCGGAGATGTTTCCATGAAAAGACACAGATGGGTTGGCGTCTTGGGCGTCGCAATATTGGCGGGCAGCATCGGGTTTGTTGTTCTTCGCCGCTCCAACCACGGGCTTCCGGAAGAATCTCATCAGAGCAACGGGGCCACCTCTGTTGCCAGATCCCCGAGTTTGCAGCCCGCGGCTTCGGTCACAAGCCCGGCTGCTGCCGAGAAAGCTATCGGGTTTAGGACGCTCCCTGTCCTCGAACGAAGTGCGATATTATCGGATATTCGCAAGCGCCCTCTTCGAGAGATCTTTGTTCTGTGGCAACACGCTGGAGCAATTGAAAAGGATATCATGAAGCAGGGAGCAATTGCGACCGCCATGGCGCACGCACTTCGGGAGCAAAGTCCATCACCGGATCTTTTGGACGACATGTGGCATTATACCCTTGATCCCCGAAATTCTCTTAGAGAACGCGGAGGTGTGCTTGGAATGTTCGGTGGCGCGAAGACGGTGGAGGGCATGGAATTCCTCCTCAAAGCATCAAATGATCTTACGGATCCACACTTGCGCCGGATTGCTCTGGACCAAATCGCGGCCAGCGGTGACCTCCGGGCTGACGGTTCATATCATGAGGAGAGGTCTCTCCCCGCCGAAAATATTTGGCAGAGTTCGGCTGATCCGGATTTACTTTCGCGAACTGCGATAGTCATAGCGAAGATTGGTTCCCCATCAGGAATCAACCTTTTGTTAAAATCGGCGCTTGATGACAATCCCGCCAACAGTGACCGCAGGCGCAATGCGTTAAACGGGTTGGAGCAAGTCTACTCGCGCAATGCGACGCCACCGGCTGTGGCGTTGCTTACCCAACAAGCAGGAATGAATGGAGCGAGCGAGCTGGCGACCAAGATGCTTGTGAATATTGGTGATGAATCCGCAGCAAAGGCCTTGATAAGTTGGTTTCAAGAAGCGGACGCTTCAGCTGCCGGGCTTGCGGCGAACGCGGTCACAGGAACGCGAACCCCTGCTTTGCTGGCCGCGTGGAAAGCATCGCTGGGATCAGATAAGACCTTCCGCAGCGAAGAGATTCGCGTTGCGATCCGTGATGCGCTAGAAAGATATTATCAGGGTATTTCAATTGAAAAATGAGTGACCTGCTCCCGTGAAGGCCAATCCGAAGTGGTCATACTAAGGTGCGCGTGCAATCCGAGGGGGGCAAGGGATGGGGTCATAGTGGGCTTACCCTGATTTGCCGGACCTTCGGCGGCAGCGCCTCGGCGCGGGGTAACGACCTTCAAGAGGCGGCGATCTTGCCTTTGGCGGTGAGCGGCTTGGCGGACTCGGGCAGCGGGTGGCTGAGCAACCACACGATCAGCCGATGCAGGGCATGGATGAGTTTGTCGAACATGGGGGCGGCGGGGTTGAAGCGGGTTTTGGGCAACCTGTTCATCGGCCAGTCTGGCCTAAACTTAAGACCTGTCGCCGGCCGACAGGTGCGGGCCTGCCTTATCGGGTTCAGGCCAAGCGGTTGCCGGACCGACTGATACCCGTTTGAGCGCAGGATTTGACAGACCGGGGGACCATGGGGATGCTTTCACCCCTTTCGCCATGACCGCCCATGCTTCCTTCGACTCCGTTGAGACCGCGATCCAGACCATCGCGGCGGGCGGTATTGTCATCGTGACCGATGACGAGGGCCGCGAGAACGAGGGTGATCTGGTAATGGCGGCGGAAAAGGCCACGCCGGAGCTGGTCAACATGATGATCCGGCACGCCCGGGGCCTCCTCTGCGTGCCGATGACCGAACCCCAGCTGCGGCGCCTGGGCATCAATCCCATGGTCCAGCAGAACCGCGAGGCGATGCGCACGGCCTTCACCGTGTCCGTGGACGCGGCCGAGGGCATCACGACCGGCATCAGCGCCTTCGACCGGGCGCGCACCATCTCCCTGCTGGTCAATCCCGCCACCAAGCCTGACGAACTGGTGCAACCGGGCCACATCTTCCCGCTGGCCTCCCGGCCGGGCGGCGTCCTCGAGCGCGCCGGCCACACCGAGGCGGCCGTCGACCTCACGGCCTTGGCCGGACTCAAGCCCGCCGCCGTCATCTGCGAGATCCTCAACGACGACGGCTCGATGGCCCGCCTGCCCGAGCTCGTGGAATTCAAACGGCGCCACCAGCTGCCGCTCATCTCCATCGCGTCGCTGATCGAATACCGCCACCAGCGCGAGCAGCTGGTCGAGCGGCTGACCACCCGGCCCTTCGCCTCGGAATACGGCGAGTTCCAGCTCCATATTTTTCGCAGCAAGGTCGACGGACGCCACCACCTGGCCTTCACCAAGGGCACGCTCGATGCCTCGCCGACCCTCGTGCGCGTGCACACCGAAAATCTCCTGAGCGATGTCTTCCACGCGAAAGGCATGGACAGCCACGCCTCGCTGCTGGCCTCCCTCGCGCACGTGGCGAAGGCCGGCCACGGCGCCATCGTCTACATGGAGCAGAACGGCCGCATGCAGGAGGCCCTGATCGGCGAAGACAAGCCCGCGGCCGGCAGCCGCACCAACCTGCGCGACTACGGCATCGGGGCCCAGATCCTGACCGCCCTCGGTTTGCGCAAGATCCGTCTCATGTCCCATTCCCAGCGCCGCGTCGTCGGCCTCGATGGCTACGGAATCGAGATCGTCGAACAGATCCAGGTGTGATCACTGCGGATTTCGGATTGCGGAATTCGGATTAGCCCGGCCAATTAACCCTCCATGAGTCGCCACGCTCCCACGGAAATTTCGCTCAACGGTGCCCCGTTCTCCATCGGCATCGTCGCGGCGCGCTACAATTCCGTGCTGGCGGACGCGCTGTTGCAGAATGTGGTGGCGGAATTGACCGCCGCGGGCGTGCAGGCGAAGCGCATCCGGACCGTCCGGGTGCCGGGCTCGCACGAGGTGCCCTGGGCGGCCCAGGCGCTGGCCCGCAAGCAGTTCGACTGCGTCATCGCGCTCGGCGTGCTGATCGGCGGCGACACCAACCACCACGAGATGGTCGGCACGAGTGTTTCCCACGCGCTGCAGCAGGTTGCCCTCGCCACCCGCACGCCGGTCATCAACGGTGTCATCGTGACCGACAACCTGAAACAGGCGGAGGCCCGCTGCCGCGGCCGCATCAACCGGGGCGCGGAGTTCGCCCGCGCGGCGCTGGAGATGGCCGCGCTGCACCGCCGCCTGGGCAAAGGAAAATCATGACCAGCCAGTTTCACCAACGCCGGGAGTGCCGCGCCGCGGCCTTCCAGTATCTCTACGCGTGGAGCGTCAACCAGCCCGCGCACCTGCCGACGGACCTGCAGCTGTTCTTCGAGCACCTCGAGCAGCCGCGCGACTACTACGCGTTCGCCGACGAGCTCATCCACGGCGCCCTCGAGCACGTGGCGGAGATCGACGAGAACATCAAGGGGCTCGCGCACAACTGGGACTTCGACCGCATCGCCAAGATCGACCTCGCCATCCTGCGGCTGGCGATGTTCGAGATGCTTTACCGGAAGGACATCCCGCCGGTCGTCTCGATCAACGAGGCCATCGACCTCAGCAAGCAGTATTCCAGCTCCGACGCGAAGCGGTTCATCAACGGCATCCTCGACCGGATGAAGGACAAGCTCGGTCGCGACGCGAGAAAGCCGAGCACCGAGTAGTGAGTAGCGGGTAGCGGGTAGTGAGCATGATCAAGCCAAGGCGGACAGGATTCTATGATAACTTGATGCTCGCTACTCGCTAGTCACTCCTCGCTACTTTCTTCCCTCCATGTTTTCTCTTTTCAAGAAATTCAAGGACGGCCTGACCAAGACGGTCTCGGCCATCGCGGCGAAGACCCACGGGCTTTTCGGCGGACGGAAGATCGACGCCACTTCGCTCGCGGAGCTGGAGGAGGCGCTCTACACGGCCGACTTCGGCGTCGAGACCACCACCGAGATCCTGGAGGAGATCAAGACGGCCTACCGGAAGGACGCCGACCTCAAGGGCCAGCAGGCCGCGAGCATCGGCGCGGCCGTGCTGCGACGGGTGCTGGCGGGGAGCGAGGGGAAGCTGGAAGGTGGAGTCCGGCCTTCCGCCGTCGCCAAGCCTATGGCGGACAGGCCGGACGGGCTTGGCTCGGAAAACGCGTCCGGAGGCCGCGTTCCACCCGCAAACCCCACCGTCATCTGCATGATCGGCGTCAACGGCTCGGGCAAGACGACCACGACCGCCAAGCTCGCGCACAAGCTCAAAGGCGAGGGCCAGTCGGTGATCGTCGCGGCGTGCGACACGTTCCGCGCGGCGGCGGTCGAGCAGCTGCGCAGCTGGGCGGACCGGCTGAAGATCGAGATCATCGCCAGCCACAGCGGGGCGGACTCCGCGGCCGTGGCGTTCGACGCGTGGCAGGCGGCCAAGGCGCGCGGCCATGACTGGCTGATCGTCGACACGGCCGGCCGGCTGCACACCAAGGGCAACCTCATGGAGGAACTGGCGAAGATCCGCCGCGTGCTGCAAAAGAACGACCCCACCGCGCCGCAGCACCGCTGGCTCGTGGTGGACGGCAGCCTCGGGGCGAACTCCATCGAACAGGCCAAGGTCTTTCACCAGAGCTTCGGGCTCACGGGGCTCATCGTGACAAAGCTCGACGGCACCAGCCGCGGCGGGGCGCTGGTGGGCATCTACCGGCAGCTCAAGATTCCGATCTATTTCATCGGCCTCGGCGAACAGCCCGATGATCTGCAGCCGTTCTCGGTGGAGAACTATGCCAAGGCGGTGTTCGGATTGGAGGCCTAGGGTGCCCGCGAATCACACGAATGAACGCGAATATAGCCTCGATGTGTCATTCTGAGCGCAGCGAAGAATCCAGCAATGTGGCCGCCGGTGGATGTCATTCTGGATTCTTCGCTGCGCTCAGAATGACAATCTTGGGGGTGTTGTTTTTCAGTAGTCAGTTTGCCCAGGCCGCCGAGCCGGAGCTGCGGCTGAGTCCGCGGAAAATCCGGGAAGAGGTGCGGGCGGTGGTGGCGGCGCAGTTGGAGGCGTTGCGCGCGGGGGATTTCGCGACCGCCTATGATTTTGCCGCGTGGGGCATCCGGCGGCAGTTCGACGTGCAGTTGTTTGCGGTGATGATCCGGCGCGGCTATCCGGCGCTGCTGCGGCCGGGACAGGCCGAGCTGGGCGCGGTGCGGGATGACGGGCAGGGCACGGCCCAGGTCATGGTGACCGTGACCGACCGCCAGAAGAGCCTCACGGCCTACCGCTATTGGCTGGTGAACGAGGAGGCCGGCTGGCGGATCAGCGGCGTGGTGCGCGAGGTGAAACCGCCGCGCGGGGACATCTGATCAGGGTGTTGGCTCGGGGGTGGCGGAGGATTTTTCCACCGCGGCCCTGATCGACTGGCGCAGCACGGCGCGGGCGGGGGTGGCGTCGTCGAGCCGCAGGTAAGCCTCCTGCAAGATGGCGCGGGCGGGTTTGCGCATCGCCAGCAGGCGGGGGAGGAATTCCTCCAGCGCGGCCACGTTGCCGGCGACGGTTTCCAGGTGCACGAGTTCGCTGAGGGTGGCCTGGTTGAGAGGATCGGCGCGCACCGCTGTGGTGAGAACCTGGAGGGCCTGGACGCGGGCGCCGATGCCGTGCAGCCGACGCGCGAGCAACAGGGCGTCGGAGGCGCGCAGGTGCCGGCGCACGAGAAACGCCTGCAGGTTGGCCTCGCCATTGGCGGGATCGCCGGCGCCGAAACAGGCGAGGGCGCGCAGGCCGGAGAGCACCGAGGTGAATCCGTCGTCGACCGGCTGGCGGCGGGCGAGGGCGGCTTCCGCGGCGGCGAGCGCGTCCTGGTAGCGGTCCTGGACGATGAGCGCCTGGACGAGGACGAGTTCGAGGCTTTCGGGCCGGAAGTGCTGCGTCTGGGCCAGCGCGAGCAGGCGTTGCGCGAGGGCGGCATCACCGATGTCGGCGGCAAACCAGCCGAGCAGGGTCACGGCGGCGGCGTCGGCGGAAAAATCCCGCAGGTAGGATTCCAACTCGCGGGCGAGGCGGGGACCGTCGTTGTGGCGGTGCCAGGCATAGAGCAGGTCGACGCGCGGGCCCGGGCTGAACGGATCGGCGGAGTGGCGGATGAGAGCTTCGTTGAGCGCCTGGTCGGTGCGGCCGAGGTCGCGATAGAAGCGGATCAGCTGCAAGGGCAGTTCGTCGCGGTCGGAAAAACGCTCGCGTTGTTGCTCGAGACGCAAGATGGCGAGGTCGGGATAACCGCGTTCCCAGTCGCACCGCGCGAGCAGCAGCTGGCCCTCCAGGCTGCGCTCGAGGCGCCAGGCGGCCAGGGTCTGCTCGGCGCCATCATAATTGCCCGACTGATATTGCGCCTGGGCCGCCTGTAGCGCGAGGAACTGGTGGGGGAGGATCTCGTCGGGCCGGGCCGGCAGCAGTTTCTGCCCGAGCTCCAGGATGCGCGCGTCCTCCTTCAGTTCATCGAGCAGGCCGAAGGTGAGCTTGAGGTAGTCCAGGTTGTCGCGGGCCGCATCGAGACCGGCGACGAGGAGGTTGAGCCCCGCCGCGGTCTGGCCGAAGCGCAGGTAGATGATGGCGAGCTGGCGGCGGGCGGGGAGGTCGCCGGGGACGCGCGCGACGCCGGCCGCGTAGAACTGCGCGGCGTCGACGTAGTCGCCGGCCGCGAGCGCCGCCTGTCCGCGGGCGAGGTAATGCCGGCCCAGCGCCTGGCGGTGCAGCGGCCAGCGCTGGGGCAGCACGAGGTTCAGGTAGCTGGCCCCGGCAAAATCATGCCGCACGCGGACAAAGACGAAGGCGGCGGCGGCAGCGGCGAGCCAGGCGGCGACGGCGAGGATGAGGAGGACGAGGAAAATGCGCCGCCACAGGAAAACCACGCGCACCGCGCCGCCGGGTGACGCCAACCGCACCCAGAGCTTGCGCCGGTAGGCAGGCGCAGCCGGATCAAATTGCGCGGGGTCAAACTTGCCGAGGTCCACGCCGTCTATGCCACGCGGCGGGTGGGGGAAGTCGATTGCATTCTGGTGGGCCAGTGAGCTGGCTCACGCGGGAGGACGGAAGGCGCGAGCGAGCTCGCCGGCCCACTAAATCCGCGCCATCCGGCGTCGGACCACGGTGACGACCAAGACGACCAGCCCCGCGAGGGCGGCATAGGTGGCGGGCTCGGGAATGGGGGTGACGAGACCGCTGCCGTTGATCGTGGCCGCGCCGTAGCCGACAAAATTGATCTGGGTGAGCTGGCCGGGCGAGAGGCCGGAGCCGGTGGTGCCGAACTGAAGCGAACTAGCCCCGACGGTGTAGTTGCTGATGGTGAGCGTGCCGGACCAAGCTTGCGCGGAGCTGTCGGCGAACACGAGGGCCCCCGCGGTGGAACCGAAATCGATGGTGGAACCAGCGGTGAGCGCCAGCGGGCCGAGCGACTCGCTGAGGTTCGCCAGTTTGAATTGTCCCCCGCCGAGGGTGAGGCCGACGCCGTTGCCGATCTGGTGGGAGCCACCGAGTTCAAGGATGCCGCCGCCGCCGACCGTGATGGAGCCGCTGGAAATGGCCTGGGCCCCGCCGGTCTTGGCGAGTTGCAGGGTGCCGTTGCTGATGGTGGTGGTCCCCGCGTAGGTGTTCGAGGAGCCGCCCGAGAGGGTCATGGTTCCGCCCGAACTGTTCATGACGATATTGCCGGTGCCGGAGAAGATGCCGCTGTAGGACGTCGCGGTGATCTGCGCGAGCGTGAGCACGTGGCTGGAGCCGAAGTTGATGGTGCCGCCGGTGCCGGAGAGGGAGGCGACGGTCTGGCTCGCGTTGTTGAGGTTAAGCGTGCCGCCATCGACCGTGAGGGTGCCGGTGGCGGCGAGGGAGGCGCCGGATTTGAGGGTGAGGGTGCCGGCGGAGACGGTGGTGCCTCCGGTGAAGGTGTTCACGCCGCCGAGTTCCCAGGTGCCGGCACCGGTCTTGGCGAGGGCGGTGAGGTTGGCGCCGGAGTTGTTGACGACGGCAGCAGCGAGGGTGTTGGCGGCGGTGCTGGTCCCGGTCAGCGTGAGGGTCTTGTTGCCGGCGCCGGTGGCGGTGAGGGCGGAGGTCAGCGTGAGCGCGCCGGAGCCGGAGGCATCGAGGGTGCCGCCACCCGTGGTGCCGGCGAGGTTGATGACACGGTTGGAACTGTCGCCCGCACCGGTGTAACGCAACACGCCGCTGTTGGTGGTGCCGCCGAGCGCGATGGTGCCGTTGGCCACCGAAGTCGGCGCGCCGAGGGAGGAAGCGCTGCTGCGGTTGGTGAGGCGGGCGACTGCAAGGGTCCCGTTGCTGATGCTGGTGACGCCGGTGTAGGTGCTGGTGACGCCGGCCAGCGAGAGGGTGCCCGGGCCGGCCTTGGTCAGGCCGGCGGTGCCGCTGAGCAGTCCGGAAAACGTGGTGGCGGCGGTGTTGCTGATGGTAAGCGTCCGGGTCGTGGAGCCGAGATTGACGGCCCCGGCAAAGGCGAGATCCGACGAGCCGCCAAGGGTGGTGCTGGCGGTGAGGCTAACGGCATTGGCCAGGCTGAGGGCCGGGCCGTTGCCCTGCAGGGTGCCGCCCCCGAGGGTGAGGGTGCCGGTGCCGGTGGCGTTGTCGTGGCCGAGGATCAGCGTGCCCGCGGTGACGGAGGTGCCGCCGGAATGGGTATTGGCGCCGCTGAGCAGCAGGGTGCCGGTGCCGGCCTTGATGAGGCCGCCGGAGCCGGCAATGACCGCGGCGACCGCGAGTTCGGGGTTGGCGCCGGTGATGCCGGTGGAGTCGGCGATGGTGAAGGTGCGATTGGCCGCGCCGAGGCCGAGCTGGCCGGTGATGGTCCAGATGCCGGTGGGATTGCCGGTGGCGGTGGTCGCGACGTTGCCGCCCAGGGTGAGGGTGCCGGTGCCGGTCGCGACGTTGTTGACCGAGCCGACCAAGCCGCCGGTGCCGCCGAGGGTGAGCGTCGTGATGGTGGCATCGTAGCCGTTGAGATCGAGGAGGGCGGTGGTGGCCGCGGTGGTGGCGTTGAGGGTGACCGCGGTGGCGGGCAGGGAAGAGGAGGAACCGAGCCGGAGGGTGCCGGTGTTGATCGTGGTGGCGCCGGTGTAGGTGTTGGTGCCGGAGAGCACCAGGGTGCCGAGACCGGTCTTGGTGAGGCCACCGCCGGTGCTGCTGATGGCGGCCGTAATACTGAGATCGGCGTCGGCGGTGGTGGAATCGCCAACGGTGAAAGTGCGGGTGGAGGCGCCCAGTGCGAGATTGCCGCCGAGGGTGGAACCGAGGGGATTGCCGGTGGCGGCGAAGGTGACATTGCCGCCGAGGGTGAGCGTGCCGGCGCCGGTCGTGACCTGGGCCAGGCTGGTGGCGTCGGCGCCGGTCGCGCCGCCGAGCGACAGGCTGGTGAAGGTCGCGTTCCGGCCGTTGAGGTCGAGGGTGGCGGTGCCGCCGGCGGTGTTGGTGGCAACGGTGACGGCGGCGTTGGGCAGCGTCCCGGCGGGGCCGAGGCGCAACGTGCCGTTGTTGACCGTGACCGCCCCCGTGAAGGTGTTCGCCCCATCGAGGGTCCAGGTGCCGGTGCCGGTCTTGGTGAGGGTGCCGGTGCCGGTCGCAATGGGATCGTTGATCGCGCCGTCGCCGGTGCCGGTCAATGTCAGGCCCAGGTTGGTTCCGGTGATGATGCTGCCGCTCGCGGTGTCGAAGGTGAGGGTGCCGGCGCCGGAGGCGTCGAGGGCCGAGGTGGCGGTAAGGTTGACGACGCGGTCGGTGGTGTGGCCGGAACCGAGGTAGCGGAGGGTGCCGCCGCCGAGCGCGAGGGTGCCGTTGCCCACGGTCGTGGGGGCGCCGAGAGCGCTGGCGCCGCCGCCGACACCGGCGATGGAATCGAACTCGAGGATGCCGGCGGTGACGGTGGTGATGCCGGTGTAGGTGTTGAGCCCGGTGAGGGTGAGGGTGCTGGCGGCGGTCGCCTTGGTCAGGCCGAAGGTCCCGCCGGCGCTGCTGATGACGGCATCGATCGTGAGGTCGGAGGCGGCGGTGGTGGAATTGCCGATGGTGAAGGTGCGGGTGGCGGTGCCGAGGTCGAGGAGGCCGGAGATCGTGGCGCCGAGCGGATTGCCGGTGGCGGTGAAGGTGACGTTGCCGCCGAGGGTGAGCGTGCCGGTCCCGGTGGTGATCGCGGCGGCGCTCGTGGTGGTGGTGCCGCCGAGGGTGAGGGTGCCGATGGTGTCGCTGAAATCATTCAGGTCGAGGGTGGCGGTGGCGCCGGTGCCGGTGGCGTTGAGGTTGACGGCCGTGTTGGGCAAGGCACCGGCCGCGCCGAGCCGGAGGGTGCCGGCGGTGATGGTCGTGGCGCCGCCGTAGGTGTTGGCACCGGAGAGGATGAGGGTGCCGGCGCCGGCCTTGGTGAGGGCGCTCGCCGTGGCCGTGCCGCCGTTGGCGATGATGCCCCCGATCGTGACGTCGCCGCCGGTGGCGTTGAGCGTCAGGGTGCGCGCGGTGGCGGAGTTGGAGAGATTGATCGCGGCGAGGGTGGTCGCGGCGGAGTTGGTCACGTTGAGGGTGACGCTGGCGGAATTGGTCAACGTGCCGGTGAGGACGAGGGCGGAGGAACCGCCGAGGGTGGAGTTGACGCCCATCGTCAGGTTGTTGGCCAGGGTGCGGGTGGGGCCGTCGCCGGCCAGCGTGCCGCCGCCGAGGATGAGGATGCCGGTGCCGAAGGCGGCGTTGTGGCCGGCGATGAGCGTGCCGGCGGAAAGCGTGGTGGCGCCGGTGTAGGTGTTGGCGCCAGAGAGTTCCCAGGTGCCGGCGCCGGTCTTGGTGACGGCGGTGGCGCTGCCGCTGTTGACGATGGTGCTCTGGATCTCGTTGGCGGCGGTGCTGGTGCCGGTGAGGGTGAGGGTTTTCGCGCCGGCGCCGGTGGCGGTGAAACTCGCCGCGGTAAAGAGCAGGGCGCCGGTGCCGTTGTGGGTGAGGGTCGCCCCACCGGTTGTGCCGGCGAGGTTGATGACGCGGTTGGTGAAATCGCCGGTGCCGGTGTAGGTCAGCAGGCCCGCGGTGGTGCCGGCGCCGAGGTTGATGGTGGTGCCGGCGCCGAGGGAAGAGGCGGCGCCGGTATCGGCGAGTTTGCCGATGGTGACGACACCGCCCGAGAGCGAGGTCGTGCCGGTGTAGGTGCTGGCGTCGCCCAGGGCGAGCGTGCCGGTGCCGGATTTGGTGAGGTTGAACGCCCCGCTGATGATGCCGCTGAGCGTGGTGGTGGCGGTGTTGGCCACGGCCAGGCTGCGATTGCCGGTCAGCGTGATGTCGCCGGTGAGGGTGAGCGTGCCGGTGCCGCCGATGGTGGGGTTGGCCGTGACGGTGATGGCATTGGCCAAGGTCCGGGAGCCGGACGCTGCGAGCGTGCCGGCGCCGAGCGCGAGCGGGCCGGTGCCGAGCGCGGTGTCGCTGCCGACGGTGAGCGTGCCGGCCGCCAGGGTGGTGGTGCCGGTGTAGGTGTTGGTGCCCAGGAGATCGAGCCGGCCGGCGCCGTTCTTGGTCAGGCCGCCGCCGGTGCTGCCTGAGATGAGGCCGCTGATGACGGCGTAGTCGGCGGTGGAGCCGGTGTTGTCGTTGACGGTGATGGTGCGGGCGGCGGTGCCGAGCGAGAAGTCGCTCGTCCAGGTCACGACGTTGTCGGCGATGGTGGAGCCGAAGACGAGGGCCTGGCCGGTGGCGACGAAGGGGGCGACGCCCCAGGTTTCCGTGCCCGCAAAACCCACGGTGAGCGCGCCCCCATAGGCCGCGAAGCCGCCGCCGCTGCTCCAGCGGACCTGATCATTGCCGGAGCCGAGCGTGCGGCTGAAGGTGCCGCTGGTGGCGAGCACGACGCCGCTGAGCACGAGGTTGGCGGTCGAGATCGTGCCGCTGCCGCCGAGGGCGAGCGTGCCCGCGGTGAGGGTGGTGGTGCCGGTATAGGTGCTGGCGGCGGTGAGGAGGAGATTGCCCGTGCCGGCCTTGGTGAAATTGCGGGGACCGCCCGTCTCCGTGAGCCCGCCCGCGAGGGTGGTGGTGGCGGTGTTCGAGGCGGTGAGCGTGCGGTTGCCGGTGAGCGTGACCGGGCCGGTGAGGGTGAGGGCGGCCGCGCCACCGAGAGTGGAAGTGGCGTCGAGGGTGAAGCTGTTGGCGAGGGTGCGGGTGGCGGAGGCGCTGAGGGTGCCGCCGTTGAGCGAGACCGTGCCCGTGCCGAAGGCGTTGTCGTGGCCCGCGGTGGTGGTGCCGGCGCTGAGCGTCGTCGCGCCGGAATAGCTGCTGTTGCCGCTGAGGACGACGGTGCCCGCGCCGGATTTTGTGAGACCGCCGGTGCCGGCAATCCCGCCGCTGAGGGTGAGCGTGCGCGAAGTGGAAGGATTGAGGGTGAGCAGATAGCCGCCGTTGGCCACGGCGCCGCTCACCGTCAGGTTACCTGAAACCGCGCCCCATGATTGCGCGCCAGCCAGCGTGAGGGCCGCGCTGATGGTCTGGAGATTGGCGGAATTTTGGACAATTCCGCCGGGGCCAAGGGTGAGACCGGAGCCACCCACGGTGAAGACGCCGGCACCGGTATTGAAGGCGAGACCGGCGACACTCCAAGCCACGTCGATCGTGGGGGTCAGGCGGGTGGCACCGGCCAACTGCACGGTGTCGACCCCGTCTTTGGTGGGGGCCACATCAGTGCTCCAGTTGGCGACGCTGTTCCAATTGTCATCACCAGCCCCACCATCCCAGATGACTACCGCTCCGGCCAGGCCGCCGGCATTGATCGCCAACAGAAAGACAAACAGGAGAACGCGTGCTGATAAAATCAGCGGGGAGTCACGCGGAGAGTGGCAGGCCGATGTGGAGGGTGCGACCAATAGGTGAAGCGGGGATAAAGCGGCTAGAATTGGGAAATCGGAATAGGTGTAATACCCTAAGTAATCAATTAGAATTATAGGTATATTACTTTAAGGTGATTGATGCCAAATGGCCTTATGCAGATTTTAAAGTGCAGTGGGATATTGATTAAACATGGCACTGACCTCGCCTGCGATCGCACTGCAGGAAAACCCGCTCATGATCTTGGGCGACGGGTTGCTAGCGTGGGCAGGATTGGTGCTGACCCCGCGCGAGGTTTATCGACGGCACACCGCCTCGCCAGCTGGGCGGTGATCCACTGAAGGCGACTGCCCGAGGTCGAGATGGTGTGGTCGGGTGAGGGCGGGCCCAACGAGGGGGAAAATCCCAAACCAATTCGACCACCTGAATTTAGGCGTTTTGATTTCTCCGACTTTTTCGCGAGGTGTGTTTGTATGCCGTCGCAGTTTTCGCATCCGATAGCGGGTGCGAGAGGTGACCAAAGGGGCTCGCGTGCATCTGACTGGCCCGTTGTGTGTGCGCGAGCCCTCACCCTTTTAAAGTGCAGTTGGGTCATGAAAAGAAGGCGCGGAAAAATCCGCGCCTTCTTTTATTTTCCAGGCCGGCGCCGCTCAGCGCACGCCGCCCATCAGCTTCTTCACCCAGGGGACGACCGCGAACAACGCGAGGGTGGCGATGCCGATCCAGAGGGCCTGTTTCTCGAAGAAGGCGGCCAGGGCCGGGGCGTCGGTGGCGGTGAACTCGCCCGAGAGCACGCCGGCGAGCTTGTTGCCGAGGGAGGCGGCGAGAAACCAGATGCCCATCACGAGGCCGACGAAGTTGGCGGGGGCGAGCTTGGTCATGGTGCTCAGGCCCACGGGACTCAGGCAAAGTTCGCCGATGGTCTGCAGGAAAAACACGGCGACGATCCACAGCGGACTGACGAGGCCCTGGGCGGTGAGCTTGGCGGCCGGCACCATCAACAGGAACGACAGCGTGAGGAAGAAGAGGCCGATGGTGAATTTCATCGGGCTCGAGGGCTGGCGGTCGCCCAGCCTGACCCAGAGCCACGCGAAGACCGGGGAAAGCGTGATGACCCAGATCGAGTTGACCGATTGGAACCACGCGGAGGGAAACTTGTAGCCGAAGATCACCGTGTTGGTGAGCTGGTCGCCGAAGAGCTGGATGGTGGAACCGGCCTGCTCGAAGATCGCCCAGAAGACTATCGCGGCGAGGGAGAAGACGAAGATGGCGGCGAGGCGCTTCAGGTCCGGGTCGTTGCGCGTGCCGAACCAGATGATGGCGAGGATCGGCAGCACGACGTAGCCATAGCGGATCCACTCGAAATTCGGGTTCGTGTCCGAAAGCTGCACGAGGCCGAACAACACGACGGCGCCGACGAGCACGCCGAGCAGCTTGCCCCAGGGCCGGGGCTGGTTGGCGGCCGGCGGATGGCCGACGTTGGCGAGACGGTGCAACTGCAGCAGGTAGACGACCAGACCGATGACCATGCCGACGCCGGCGGCGCCGAATCCCCAGTGCCACGAGCGGGCGGGATTGAAGCCCCAGTCCACGAGTATCGCCTTGAACGCGTCGCTCTGGGCCAGCCAGCCGGTGATCAGCGGCGCCAGGAAAGCGCCGACGTTGATGCCCATGTAGAAGATGGAGAAACCGGCGTCGCGGCGGGGGTCTTCGCGGCTGTAGAGGGCGCCGACCATCGTGCTGATGTTGGGCTTGAGCAGGCCGGTGCCGCAGGCGACGAGGGTCAGGCCGATGTAGAAGGCCGTCATCGAGTGGAACGCCAGGGTGAAGTAGCCGGCGGCGATGATGACGCCGCCCCAGAGCACGGCGGCGCGCGCCCCGAGGAAATTGTCGGCGATGAAACCGCCCGGGATCGACAGCATGTAGACGCTCATCGTGTAGGTGCCGTAGATGAGGCCCGCGGATTTGGTGCCGAACTCGAGGCCGCCCTTCGCGATGGGCGCGACCATGAAGAGCGTCAGCAGGGCGCGCATGCCATAGTAGCCGAAGCGTTCCCACAATTCGGTGAAGAACAGGTTGGTGAGGCCGCGGGGCTGGCCGAAGATTCCGCTGCTGTCGGGGGCAGCGGTCGCTGACGGAGAGGAAGGCGTCGGAGTCATTTGAGCGCGGATTCCGGCAGCGTTTTTAGCAAAGGGCAAGTCCGGCCTCCGGGGTAATGAGCGCGAGGGTAACGGCTTTTTCGGATTGGCGGCGATCGTTGCCCATTCGCTGGAAGGCGGGAGGGGCTTCACGTCCTGACATCAGACGCCGCTTATGTCCCGTCGGGGCATAAAGCCCCTCCCATACGCGGAAAAACTTTCGCCTACGGGCTGCCGGCGGCGGCAATCTGCGCCGCGTGATTGCCGCGGATCGGGCGGAAGGCCGCGATGACGATCCCGACCAGGTTGTCGGCGACCACCGGTTCCATGTCGTGGACGGGATTGTTGAGTCCGGCGGTGCGCCAGCCGTCGCGTGCCTTGGTGATGAGGACGTGCGCCACGGCCTTGCCGGCCTTGTTGCGATAGAGGACGGTCTGGCCCGGCCGGAGCTGCGTGATGGGGCAGGCCTGCATCACCAAAATGGTGCCGGGGGTATAGAGCGGCTGCATGGATTTGCCCGAGCCCACGAGCACGAAGGCCCCGCGCGTCTTCGCGGCCAGGGCGCCGGCCTGTTGCCAGGCCTCGGTTTCCTTCGCGACAACCGGACGGGGGGAGCGGCCGGTGAAAACGCCGCGGATCCAAGGACCGTTGAGCTCGCTCGCGGAGCCGACGAGGCCGCACAAAGCCAGCAACCCGACCAAAATCCACGGCGCTCGTCGGAACATGCGTTCACTTTCGGCGTGTCATGGGCCAACGCGAGCAGCCAATGCTAGTGTTCATACCCTAAAGGGGCATGGTGCCGTTTGGCGGGAGCTTGGCGGGGCGGGAAAAAAAGCGCCGCCATGACAGGGCGAAGCCGGTGTAGATGAGGAAACAGCCGCCGAGACAGGCGAGACCGGCGGCCAGCTGGCCGCCCCAGCCGAGGGCCTGGCCGGTGTGCAGGAAGCGGGTCCACGAGCGGATCCCGCGGGCGGCGGAAAGATCGGCGTAGCCAGTGCGGCTGAGCGTTTCGCCGGTGTAAGGGTTGAGCGTCAGCGTGGTGGTGGCGGTGCGCGGCCAGGAACCGGCCTCGCGGATGGTGAAGGTGAGCGGTTGCGGTGCGGCGCGGGCTGTGGAATTTTCGATTTTCGAGTCTCGATTTTGGATTGGAGCGGATGCGTCGCCCTCTCGCGGCGGGGTCGCCGCGGCTCCAGTTTGGGCGGCGGGGCCGAGGCGCTGGCCGCGCTGTTGTCCGCCGGAGTGGAGCGAGAGGGTTTCCCATCGGGGAAAATCCTGCTGCGCGCGGGCGACGATGGCGTCGTAGCTGAGCGGACGTGCGTCGGGTGTCGGACGCTTGATCTCGACGGCCGGAACGGCCGATGCTGCGGCCGGGCCCGCCTGGGCGGGCGCTTCCTCGCCGGTGAGCTGGTAGATCATATTGCCACCCCAGCGGAACGAGATCGGCACGGCCGTGAGCGTGAGCACGATGAGAATGGGTGCCGACCAGAGGCCGATGACGTTGTGCCAGTTGAAATCGCGCGCCTTGCCACCGAGCCGCCAGTTGAGGAGCGCCACGGCCTGCACGCTGCGCCAGGTGAAGGAACGCGGCCACCACAGGTAAAGTCCGGTCAGGGCCAGCGCGCAGAACGCGAGGTTGCAGATGCCGTTGATGAGCTTGCCCAGCGGCCGGTGGTCGCCGGCGAGGGCCAGGTAGCGATGCCAGTCGGTCATCACCTGCATGAAATCACGCATCTTGGTGGAGGCCGGCTGGCGCACCTCGCCCGAGTAGGGATTGACGTAGAAGCCGCCGTCGCGGCCGGCGCTGAAGACGACCGCGGCAGCGGGGTCGTTCTGGAGGGTCACCCCCGCCGGACGGAATTCGGGCTGCGCCTCGCGGAGTTTGCGTTGCAACGTCTCGAGCGGGAGGCGGGCGCTGAGGTCCGCCGGCGGCACGACCCGGCGGGCGTCTCGCTCGGCCCAGCCGACGATCTCCGGCTCGAAGGCGAGCGCGGTGCCGGTGAAGCACATGATGCCGATCGAAACGCCGGCGATGAGGCCGGCGACGAGATGGAGCCAGAAGAAGACTTGGCGGACAGTCATGTGGCGAGCGTGGGCGGGGGCCGAGGCCCGGGCGTGCGGCTAGAAGTTGGTCGTGACGCTCACGCGCAAGGCGCGGGGCGAGCCGGGCGTGATGTTGTTGTTGCTGTGCGCCGAGGCGAAGTAGGTCCGGTCAAAGACATTTTCGACGTTGAGCTGGGCGCGCACATTTTTGTTGAGGCGATAGAACACCGCGGCGTCGAAGCGGACGAAGCTTGGCAGTGTGACGGTGTGGTCGGTCGACGTGAAGATGGCGTCGCGATAGATCGCGCCGACGCCGAACCCCCATTGCGCGCTGAGGTCGTAGCGGTTCCAGAGAGAAAACGTATGGCGGGGCAGCTGGGCGAGACGCGCGCCGGCCACCACCGTGGCCGACTGGGTCGTCTTGATGCGGCCGTCCTGATAGGCATAGCCGCCGGCCATGCTCCATTTCTTGCCCAGGCGGCCGGTGGCGCCGAGTTCCACGCCCTTGGCGCGCTGGCCGTCGACGAGGATGGACCTGGTCGAATCCGCCGGGTCGGAAATCACCACGTTGCTGCGGTCGAGGCGGTAGGTCGCGACGGTGAAGATGAGGTCGGGGCGGGCTTCCCATTTCAGGCCGAGCTCGAAATTCGTGAATTCCTCCGGATCGAGGGAGCGGTTGGTGAGGCTCAGCGAGGAAAGCTGTTCGCCGGCCCGGGGGACATAGGACATGCTGTAGCTGGCGTAGGCGGAGAGCTTTTCGACCGGCTTGTAGATCAGGCCGGCGCGGGGCGAGAGCAGGTCATCACTGCTGTCCAGCTTCGCTCCCGTGCGGTTGTTGAGAAAATCCACGTCGAATTTCTCCAGACGCACGCCGACGATGGCCTGCACTTGTGGCAGGAGGGTGATCTGGTCCTGCACATAGACGGCGACGGTCTTCGCGACGCCGTGATTGTTGGCGTCGGTCGCGCTCGGTTGAAAGGTGACCGGCAGGGTGGTGCGGGGATTCGCGAGCGGCACGAGCACGGATGTCGTCGTGGGGCTGATCGTGGAGAAATAGCCGGTCAGGCGCAGGTTGTCGGTTTCCTGCCGGGCGAGTTCAAGGCCCGCCAGCACCTGGTGCTTCACCGACCCGGTCTCCAGGGGGATGATCACATCAGTCTGGTTGAACAGGTTGTCGCGGTCCGTCGCGTTGTTGTAGGCCGAGAGCGCGACGCTGGTGCCGGCGGCATTCACCGCCCCGGGGAAGACGTTCTGGTAGGATTTCGCATAGGAGCTGAAGCGGGTGGTGTTGCGCAGTGTGAGGCCGCGGGGAAGCTTGTGGTCCAGGGTGACGAAGACGCTGTTCACCGTTGCGGCCGTGGGACTCTGCGCGGGATCGCCGAAGAAGGTGGAGGCGGCGGTCTGCACGGGGCGGCCCTGATAGGAGGAAACGCCGCGATCGGTCGTCCTTTCGTCGTGGAAATGTTCATAGCCCAGGTGCAGCCGGGTGCGGTCCGACAGGGTCCAGGCCAGCGTGGGATTCACCCCGTAGCGCTGCAGGGTGATGTCATCACGATAGCTGCCGGAATCCTCATAAAGGCCGGTTACGCGGAACGACGCCTGGCCGTTGATCGGTTGGGCGACATCGAGGGTCGCGCGGTATTGCTCCCACTGGCCGAGTTGGAGGGCCAGTTCGTTCACGACCACGCCGTTGGCCTGTTTGGTGACCCGGTTGATCAGGCCGCCGGAGCCGCCGCGGCCGAAAATCATGGCGTTGGGGCCCTTCAGGATCTCGACCCGGTCGACGTTGTAGAGGTCGCGGTAGTATTGCACGTCGTCGCGCACGCCATCGATGAAGAAGTCGGCGGTCGAGCTGTTGCCGCGGAGCACGGGCGTGTCGCGGTTGCCTTCGCCCTGCGCGATGCCGACGCCGGGCACGTAGCGGGTCACGTCGCCGATGCTCCGCATCGCCTGGTCATTGATCAACTCGCGGGTGATGACGGTGACGGCCTGGGGCACATCCACCAAGGCCGTGTCGGTCTTCGTGGCTGTCATGCTGCGTTGGACGGAGTAGCTCAGGTCGTGCTTCCGTCCGTTTACGGCGATTTTTTCCAGCTGGAGCACATGTTCCTTGGCCGGCAGGTAGCTCGGGGTGGTGAGGTCGTCCGCGCGGACGGCGGTCGGGAGCAAGGCCCCGGCGAGGGCGAGCAGGAAGAGGGGGCGGAATTTCGCGCGGGATTCGGTGCGGGCGGTCGGGCGTGGATTGGTCATGGGAAAGTGAGGTTGGGCGGGCGGTTTCAGGCGGAATGAAGGGCGAGGACGAAGGCCACGACCACGCCGGCCGCCAGCAGGGCTCCGATCACAAAGTGCAGGTCCTGCGGGAGCCGGTTTTTCACGCGGGGGGCGGCCGGAGCGGGCCGGAGCAGGTCAGGGTATGCAGCAGGAAGAGAGGTGAGTTTGGAGGAAATGAGAGAGGGCATAGGGAGAGTTATTGAGACTGAAGCTCAGTGAAGATGAGACGCAGTATCATGTCAATGGGTGATTTGAGACTATTTCTCAATTCTCTGCCATAACAGGGAATTGACCTGTCACCTTAATTTTGCTTTAAAGCAGCTGTGATAAAGAGTTTGCAGGTCAATCTGACGGACAAAAATTACCCCATTCACTTCTGCCCTGAAGCGACGGTTACGTTGGCCGCGGATTTGAGTGAGCTCATGAGCCAAGGTCGGCGCTCCGCGGTGATCACAGACCGTGGCGTCATGGCGGCTAATGCTGGGTTGATTGAGCAGGTTTTTCGCGATGTGCCGCAGCTGGTGTTGGAGGCGGGTGAGCCGACGAAGTCCCTTGCAAGCTTCGGGCGGGTGCTGGATTTCCTCGCAGAGCAGCGGTTGGACCGGCGCGGTGTGCTTTGGGTTCTTGGCGGTGGCGTCATCGGGGATCTGGGTGGATTTGCCGCGGCGTCCTACCTGCGCGGCATCGAGTGCGTGCAGGTGCCGACGACTTTGCTTGCGATGGTCGACAGCTCGGTCGGGGGCAAAACCGGCATCAATATATCCGCCGGCAAGAACCTGGTCGGCGCCTTTCATCATCCCCGGGCGGTTTATGTCGCCTTGGAATTCCTGCGAACCCTGCCGTCCCTCGAATTCGCCGCCGGCATGGGCGAGGTGATCAAATATGGTCTGCTGGGCGACGCCGCCTTGTTCGCCCGGCTGGAGAAAACCGTCCTGACGGCCGACCATGAGGAATTGTCCGCGGTCATCCGTCGTTGCTGCGAGATGAAGGCCGGCATTGTGCAGGCGGATGAACGCGAGACGGCGGCCGAGGGCGGCCGCGCGTTGCTGAATCTCGGGCACACGTTCGCCCACGCCATCGAGCAGGTGACCGGCTACAAGGCCTACCTGCATGGCGAGGCGGTGGCCGTCGGGCTGGCCGGCGCGGCCCGGCTTTCGCAAAAACTCGGTCTGATCCAGACGGGTGAGGTCGCCAGGATCGAGCACGTGCTGGCGGCGCACCAGCTGCCGGTGAAACTCCGGGAGCCGCTCCCGGTGGCGGAGTTGCAAGCCGCCACGAGCCATGATAAGAAGAACCGGGCCGACGGCGTGCGCTTCGTGGTGTTGAACGCTCTCGGCACCGCCGCCACCCGTTCGGGCATTCCGCCGGCGCTGGTCGAGACGGTTTGGCGCGAACTGGGGGCCGTCTAGATTTGGGGTGCTATCGCGGCGCAAATAGCTAAGTTGATCGACCCATGTCAGCCATCGACGAAGGCATTGTCCGCGAGTATTTCGAGCAAAACGGTTTTTTGGTCCGCCAAGTGCGCAAATACCAGGTGCAGGCGCGCCGCAAGACCGGCGACGAGGAAGTCGACCTGGTCGTCTACAACCCGGCCTACCTCCGCAGCTCGCGCCGTCCGGAGTTTTTCCTCTTCGCCAACGAACTGGCCTTCATCCACCGCGCCATCGTCGTGGTCAAGGGCTGGCACACCGGCAAGTTCACGCCCAACATGCTGAAGAGCAGCCCCGAGATCTTCCGCTTCCTCGAGGAGAACGTGCTCAAGGAGGTCACGCGCTTCTTCCCGGTCGACGCCGAGGAGCCGGGCAACGCGCCCGACGTGATGAAGATCCTCGTGCTACCGAGCCTGCCGACGGCCGAGCCGTTTCGCTCGCAGAGCGTGGCCATGCTCAAGGAGCACGGCATCGATGGCATCATTTCCTTCCGGTCCATGCTGCTCGACATCATCGAGCGCGTCGAAATCAACAAGAGCTACGGCAAGTCCGACACCCTGCAGGTCATCCGCATCTTGAAGAATTACGACCTGCTCAAGGACGCCCAGCTCGACCTGCTCGCCGAGCGCCAGCCCACCCAGCGCCGGAACAACCCCAAGGCATGAGCGTCCATCCGACCGCAATCATCGAGGAAGGCGTGCAGCTCGGCGCCGGCTGCGTGGTGCAGCCTTACGCGATCATCAAGCGTCACTCGGTGCTCGGCGAGGGCGTGGTCGTCCACCCCTTCGCGGTCGTGGGCGGCGACCCGCAGTATCTGAAATTTGACCCGGCGACGAATTCCGGCGTGCGCATCGGGGCCGGCACTGTGATCCGCGAGCATGTCACGATCAACCGCTCGATCCATGCCGACCACGCCACCACCGTGGGTGAGCGCTGCTTCCTGATGGCGAACACGCACGTCGGGCACGACTGCGCGGTGGCGGACGACGTGGTGCTGGCCAACAACGTCATGCTCGCGGGTCATGTCGAGATCGGGAGCTTCACCTTTGTCGGCGGCGGCGCGGGCATCCACCAGTTTGTCCGCATTGGCGAGGGCGTGATGGTGAGCGGCCTCACCCGGCTCACCCGCGACGTGGCGCCTTTCCTGATGGTCGCCGAGCGCGACGAGGTGCCGGGCTTCAACGTCGTGGGCCTCAAGCGCCGCGGCTTCAGCCGCGAGGCGATCCGCGAATTGAAGGAATCCTTCCACGCGGTCTTCGCCGGCGGCGACCCGCGGCGCAATGCCGCGGCCCGTCTGGCGGCCGGGGCGGTCACCGCGGAGGCGCGCCGGTTCCTGGAGTTCTTTGCGGCGGGCAAGCGCGGCTTTGTGCGGCCGGCCGCGGCCGGACATGGTTCCGATGAAAACACCGGTTAAGCTGGCCTTCACGTGCGGTGATCCCGCGGGCATCGGCCTGGAGATCATCGCCACCTGGCTTGCGGCCAATCCCGCGGCAGCGGCGGACATCGCCGTCATCGGCCCGCCGCGCTGGCTTGAATCGCTCGATACCACCGCGGCGAAAATTCCAGTTGGGCTGGAGGAATTTTCCGCGACCCCCGGCCGGCCCGACGGGGAGGGTGCGCTCGTGGCTTGGGCGGCGATGGAGCGCGCCGCGCAGGGTTGCAAGGACGGTGAATTCACCGGCGTCGTCACCGGGCCGGTGAGCAAGGCCCGCCTCGCGGGCATCGGTTACGAATTTCCCGGCCAGACGGAATTTTTCGCCGCCCGCTGGGGCGGGGAACCGGTGATGGCCTTCTGCGGCGGCAAGCTCCGCGTCGTGCTCGCCACCTGGCACGTGCCGTTGCACCAGGTCACCCGCCTGCTCGGTCCGCACCTGCTCCATCGCACGGTCGCCGCCGCGGACCAGCTGGCCCGGGCGGAGGGCATCACGGCGCCGCGCATCGGCGTCTGCGGCCTCAATCCGCATGCCGGCGAGGAGGGTCTGCTCGGTTACGAGGAGCGGGATTTCCTCAACCCGGCGCTGGCACACCTACAGAAGGAGTTTCCCGGTCTCACCCTCTGCCAGCCCGGCGACACGCTCTTTGCGCGCGCCCTGCACGGCGAGTTTCACGTGGTCGTCGCCCTGTATCACGACCAGGGCCTCGCCCCGCTGAAAGTGATCGATTTCGACGAGTCGGTGAACGTCACGCTCGGCCTGCCGTTCGTGCGCACGAGCCCGGACCATGGCACGGCCTTCGGGATCGCGGGGCAGGGGAAGGCCAGCCCGCGCAGCTTCGCCAATGCCGTGACGGTTGCGCGCCGCTTGCTAAAATTCCGCGGCGGGCAATAAGTGTGGCCGTGACCGCTACCGCCACAATCCAGCCACCCGAGGGCATCCGTGAGGGCACCGAGAATCTCGTCCGCCTGACTGGCGCCGCGGGCGAGAAGGTTGCGGCGCTCATCGCGCGCGAAAAGCAGGGCGACTACCTGCGCATCGCCATCACGGGCGGCGGGTGCAACGGCTTGAGCTACAAGCTGAAGTTTGTGCCCGAGCCGCGGAGGGGCGACATTCTGGTGCGCTCCGCCGGGGTCCCGGTGGTGGTCGATCCCAAGACCGCCCTCTACCTCAAGGGCACGCAGCTCGACTACTCCGCGAAGATGGTGGCGGGGGGATTCAAGTTCTCCAACCCGAACGCCAAGGCAAGTTGCTCCTGCGGAGAGAGCTTCAGCGTCTGATCCAGCCGTTTTCCCTCGGAATAATAGGTGTTGTCATCCTGCGGCATAGAGGCAAAAACAGCGCCGACCCACTTCCTCGCAATCCCTTAAACCTGAATGGCACTTCCTTCTTCTTCGCCCGGCGGCCGCCCCCCCTATAATCGCGACAACCGTCGCAACAACGACCCCTTCGCCGCCATCCGCCGCAACATGCGGATCAAGTCGCCGCAGGTGCGCGTGATCAGTCCCGAGGGCCGCCAGCTCGGCATCATGGACACGCCGAAGGCCATCTCGCTCGCGCTGCAGTTCAACCTCGACCTGGTCGAGGTCGCCGCCGCCGCCACGCCGCCGGTCTGCCGCATCATGGATTTCGGCAAATACGTCTACGAGGAACAGAAGAAGCACGCGCACAGCAAGCCCGCCGGCGCGAAGCTCAAGGAGATCGAGTTCACCGTCCGCATCGAGAAGGGCGACTTCAACACGAAGGTCCGCCACGCCGAGGAGTTCCTCGACCACGGCAACAAGGTGAAGCTCCGCCTCAAGTTCCGCGGCCGCGAGATGGCCCACACCGAGATGGGCTTCGAGGTGATGAAGCGCGCGCTCACCGACCTCGAGACCATGGGCACGCCCGACTCTCCGCCGAAGCTGAACGGCAAGCAGATCAACGTCATGCTTTCGCCGCTGCCCGTCAACAAGCGCAAGCCCAAGTTCCACGTCCGCGAGACGGCCCCGGCCTCTGCTCCGACCACGCCGCCGCCCCCCGAGGGCTGAGCCGGATCATCCCGATGGCGCGGTTTCCCGCTTTCCGCCGGCTGACCTGGCTGGTGCTATGGATTGTCTTGGGCCTGGGGGCGGACACCGCCTTGGCCGGTCTCGCGAAATCCCCGGGGAAGGGTTTCACCCGGATAGACGAATTAGGCCGGAGCTACGGCCTGCAGGCCAGCGGGCCGGGCCCGGGCCGCCAGCTCCACCTGCGCAGCCGGTGGACGACCCTGTCATTCGAGGCGGGGAGCCGCGAAGCGGCGTGGAACGGCATCCGCCTCTTCCTTGGCGAGCCGGTCCTGGCTTCCGGTAATGCGCTCTATCTTTCGCCGACGGATCACACGGCCGTCATCCGGCCGTTGCTGGACCCGCTGGCGGTTCCGGCCCCGGGTGCCCTCGAGTTCATCGTCATCGACCCCGGTCACGGCGGCAGCGATCCCGGCACCGGAAGCCGGCAGCTCCAGGAAAAGACCTTCACGCTCGATGTGGCCCGGCGGTTGCAGCAGGATCTGGTGCAGCGGGGCTACCGGGTGATGCTCACGCGCACCAGCGATGTCCGCCTGGCCCGCACACAGGTCACGGACTTGCGGCGCCGGATCGAACTGGCCAACCGGGCGGATGCCGACCTGTTCATCAGCATCCATTTCAATTCCCTGCCCGGCAACCCCACGGTCAGCGGGATCGAAACCTACGCGCTCACCCCCGCCGGCCAGAGCTCGACCGCGATGTCGCCGCGGGACCGCACGGTCTATCCGGGCAACCGCCAGGATCATTGGAATGCGGTGCTCAGCGCCGCGATCCACCGCAAGCTGCTGGCCGAACTCGGGGCGGTTGACCGCGGTCTGAAGCGCGCGCGCTTCGCCGTGCTGCGCCCCAGCGAGTGTCCAGCCGTGCTCATCGAGGCGGGATTCCTCTCCAACCCGGCCGAGGCCCGCAAGATCAGCACTCCTTCCTACCGGCAGGTTATTGCCGAGGCGATCGGGGAGGGGATCGATGACTATGGCGCCCGCTTGCGCGAAGCGGCCGCGGTGGAGTGAGCGCGATGGATGCCATGAGATCGCGCCCGGCCTGTATCCTGATGTTGGTTCTGGTTGCCTTGACCGCGTGCGTTGCGCCGGCCCAGCCCGCGCCGGCCCGGGTGGAAACGGCTCCACTGCCGTCCCGGACCGCCCCCACGCGGCCGGCCGCCTCCATCCTGTGGGCCACGACCAAACTGCGGGGCATCGACCATGTCAGTGCGCGCGACCTCGCGAAACACTTCGGCCTCAAGGCCGCCTGGACGAAGGGCGAGGCGGTCATGGCGCTCAGCGACGCGCGCGGTGCGCGGTTCACGTTCGAGGGCAACCAGAAGGATTTTTATTTCGACGGCCTGCGCGTCTTCCTCGGCGCCCCGGCGGTCCTGCACAAGGACAGTCTCTGGGTCAGCCAGCTCGACGTCCTCAAGATCGTGGCGCCGCTGCTCCGTCCCGCCAATCACCTCGCGGCGTTGCCCGCGGCCGCGCCCAAGCTCATCGTGCTCGACCCCGGCCACGGCGGCATCGATCCCGGCACGCAAAACCTGAAACTGAAGCTGAATGAAAAGACCTTCACGCTCGATGTCGCCCTGCGGCTCAAGAAACTCCTGGAACTGGGCGGCTGGCGCGTGCTCCTGATCCGGGACAAGGACACCGAACTCGCCAAGGACAAGAAGACCGACCTGCTCATGCGCAATATCACGGCCAACCGAGCGAAGGCCGACCTCTTCCTCAGCATCCACTTCAACGCGGCGCCCGAGTCCATCGCCGGCGTCGAGACCTACAGCCTCGCACCACAGTTCATGAACTCCGCCGGCGACGACCAGGGCGACGAGATGACGAGGACGGCTTTCCCGGGCAACCGGTTCGATTACGCCAACCTGCTTTTTGGCGAAAACCTGCACCGGGCGATGATCACGGGCCTGAAAGTCCCCGATCGCGGCTACAAGCACGCCCGGCAGGCCGTGCTGCGCATGCTGGACTGTCCCGGCGTGCTCGTCGAATGCGGCTATCTCTCCAACGACGCCGAGGCCCGCCTCATCGCCACGCCGGAATACCGCCAGCAGATCGCCGAGGCGCTGGCCGACGGAGTCACGGATTACGCCGCAACCCTGGCCGCGCTGCGGGCCGCCGCGGGTCCGGAAGCGGCCAAATCCAGATAGTCTGTCATGCAGGGCCCCTGACCAAGTCAGAGCCGACTTGGGTGCACCCAACAAAGAACGTGCCGGCCGTCATCCTGAGCCGTGCGAAGGATCCAGCAGGACTACCACCGGCGGACATCACTCTGGATTCTTCACTGCGTTCAGAATGACAAACAGGGGGGGCATTGGCGGCGCAGCGAATATACCAGTGAGATGACCGCCGCGCCCATCATTTTGGATTCTTCGCTTCGCACAGCATGGCAAAGCTGCTAGAGCCTTGGTTTATGCACAAATTCACCCGCACGATCTTTCTGGGCGCGCTGCTCGCTGCCGCCACGGTTCACGCCTGGGACTACGAGGGCCATCGCATCGTCAACCAGCTCGCCGTCGCGGCGCTGCCCGCTGATTTCCCGGCCTTCGTGCGCGAAGCGGCCAACACCGAGCGCATCGCCTTTCTCGCCGGCGAACCCGACCGCTGGAAGAATGTGGCCGATCTGACGCTGAAGCAATCCGGCGGCAGCGGGAGCGACCATTTCTGCGACCTTGAGCAGATTCCCGACGCGGGCCTCGACCTCGCCAAGGTCACATCGTTCCGCTACGACTTCATCCTGCAGTTTGCCGCCGGCCGCGCCACGCATCTGGAAAAATTCCCGATGATCGATCCGGCGAAGAACTCCGATCACACGCGCGAATGGCCCGGGTTCGCCCCGTGGGCCATCACCGAGTATTACGGCCGGCTGAAATCGGGCTTCTCCTACCTGAAGGTGCTGGAAGAACTCGGCACCCCCGAGGAAGTCGCCAACGCCCGGGCCAACCTCCTCTACGTCATGGGCGTGATGGGTCACTTCGTCGGCGATTGCGCGCAACCGTTGCACACCACCATGCACCACAACGGCTGGGTGGGCGACAACCCGAACGGCTACACCAAGTGGAACGGCATCCACAGCTGGATCGACGGCGGTTTCGCCGCCAAGGCCGGGATCAAGCTTGCGGATGTCATGCCGCGGGTCGGGCCGGCGCAGCCGCTGGAACTGGCCGCCCAGCCCGACAAGCGCGACCCCTTCTTCGTGGCCACCATGCATTATCTCATCGCGCAGAACAAATTCGTCGAGCCGCTCTACGCGCTGGAGAAAAAGGGCGTGTTCAAGGCCGACGTGGCCGCCACCAGCACCGAGGGGCAGGAATTCATCAAGGCCCGCTACCTGACGGGCGGGCAGATGCTGGCCAGCGTCTGGCTCACGGCCTGGAAAAACGCCGGCGACGACACCTACCTGCGCAGCCAGCTGATCAAGCGGCAGGCGGCGAAGTAGTCTGCTCCATCCCATGCAAGAGGGTGGAACCCGTCCTCTGGACGGGTTGGGGGACGTGCGCCGGAAAAACCGGTCGCGGAGGACCGGTTCCACCCTGTGCAACCACATCCTACCGCTCAGCCAACTCATGCAGTTGGGTGGATGTTCCGCTCTAGTCATGAGGGAACTGAATGGCGTCCAGGTGGGCCAGCCCGCTCGCGGGCGCTCTTCAGAGCGCGAGCATCAGCCTTCGCCTGGCCTACGGCTGACAGGAACTCGCTGGCCCACGCCAACTGCATGATCTCGGCTCAGGGCACGGGCGGCGTGCGGTAATGCAGCACGCGCACCTTTTCCATCGTCACCAGGCCGCCGCCCATCATGCGGTCGAGCACGGGCAGGAAGGCGTTGATCTTCTCCTCGCTGTCCACGATCTCGATGATGAGGGGCAGGTCGGTGGACAGGGCTAGCACCTTGCTGGTGTGGATGCGGCTCGCCTTGCCGAAGCCCATGGCGCCGCGCAGCACGGTGGCGCCGGCCAGGTGCGTCTCGCGCGCCTTGAGCACGATGGCCTCGTGCAGGGGCAGGTGGCCGTGGCGGTCGGATTCGCCGATGAAGATGCGCAGCAGGACGGATTCAGCAGGTAGTTCCATGTCAGGCTCCCTTGAGTTGGTTGAGGTAGGCGGCGGCCAGGTGGCCCAGCCAGACGGCGACGAGGCAGGCGGCGACCGAGCCGAGGGTGTTGGCGCCGGCCTGCAGCCACTCGCCGTCGCGGGCGAGGTTGAGGGTCTGCAGGCTGAAGGACGAGAAGGTGGTGTAACCGCCCAGCACGCCCGTCATGACGAACTGCCGCGTGTTGCCGGTGGCGAAGACCCGCCCTTCCGGCCCGGTCAGCGTGAAGAAAAATCCGATGATGAACGACCCGGTCACGTTCACCAAAAAGGTGCCCCACGGGAAGGTGGCGCCGAGATGATCGGCCGTGAAGCCGGAGAGCCAGTAACGCGTCACGCTGCCGAGCGCGCCGCCGAGTGCGATGAGAAGATAGAGGATCATGACGAACTGTTCAGGAAGGACTGGAACAGGAGTCATCAGCACCCGCAAGCGCGGGGCGGTTTACCCGGAGGGGAAGGCGGAATCCATCGCCGTCGGCAGCTAACCGGCCGGCGGCCGGGCTGGCAAGCGCCGACTCGGCGCTGCCCGGTGAAACCATGCTGGAAATCCACAGTCACAACCGACAGCTTCCATGCCGGTGACTGCCCTAAAATCAATCCGGTCGTGCCTCGCGGCCGTCGTGGCCCTGGCGGGGGGAGGACAGCTCCGGGCTGATGACCTCGCGGCGCGGGTCGTCATCCTCGCCAACGCCCGCCAGCCGGAGTCGGTGCAGCTGGCGGAGTTCTACGCGGAAAAGCGCGGCATCCCGGCCGCCAACATCATGGCGCTGCCGCTGCCGGAGACCGAGGACATCACGTGGCGGGAGTTCATCGACCAGGTCTACCAGCCGGTGCAGGACGAGTTGCACCGCCGCGGCTGGCTCGACGGCACGGCCAGCCGCCAGCTCGACGCGTTGGGCCGCAAGCGCTACGCCTTCACGGACAGCCGCCTGGCCTTTCTCGTCGTTTGCCGCGGGGTGCCCCTGCGGATCTACAACGATCCCACGCTGCTGGACGAGAAGTTCGGCCACAAGATCCGGGCCATCTTCAACAAGAACGAGGCGGCGGTGGATTCCGAACTCAGCCTGCTCGGGCAGAGCGGATACGAGATCACCGCCTTCGCGACAAATCCGCTCTTCAACACCGAACTGCGGACGTTGGAGGCGCAGATGGTGGTGAAAGTGTCGCGGCTGGACGGGCCGACCTTTGCAAGCGCGAGGCACCTCGTGACCTCGGCCCTGGAAGCGGAGGCCCAGGGGCTGCTGGGGCGCTATTATGTCGATCTCGGCGGTCCGGATCCGGCGGGCGACCGGTGGCTCGCGGCGACGCAGGCGCAATTGCAGCAGCTCGGGTTTGACGGCGACGCCCATGCCGGCGCCGGGACCTTTGGCCCGGAAGCGCGCTTCGACGCGCCGGTGCTCTACTTCGGTTGGTATGCCGGCGGCCTCAACGGGCCGTTCACCGCCGGGGGGGCCGGCATTCCGCCCGGGGCCATCGCCCTGCACATCCACAGTTTCTCGGCCCACACCCTGCGCTCCGCCAGTGCGGGTTGGTGCGGCCCGCTGGTCGCGCGCGGGGTCGCCGCCACCGCCGGCAACGTGTTCGAGCCCTATCTCGGCTTCACCCACCGGCCCGACCTGCTGTTGCAGGCCCTTGCCCGGGGCCGGAACCTCGGCGACGCCGCCTATTACGCGCTCCCCGTGCTGAGCTGGCAGGCCGTGCTCATCGGCGATCCGCTTTACCGGCCGTTCAAGGTCACGCTTGAGGAGCAGGAACGTCTTGGGGCGGCGCTCCCGCCGGGACTGGCGACCTATGCCGTCATCCGCCGGGCGAACCTCCTGTGGCGGGAGAACAAGCAGGCGGCGGCGCTGGCGGCGCTACGGACCGGCATGCGGGAACAGCCCGGCCTGGCGCTCGGACTCTCGCTGGCGAAAATGCAGCTGGCGGCAGGGGACGCGCCGGCCGCGGTCGCTGGGCTCGGTTTCGCCACGGCGCTGAAGCGAACCCGTCCGCAGGACTGGCCGCTGGTGCGCGAGATCGCCGGGTTCCTCGCCGCGCACGATGCCCGCCCCGCGGCGCTCCGGGTCTACGCCACGCTCGTGCGCACCAAGGCGCCGACGCCCGAGGCGCACAAGGTCTTGTTGACCGAAGCACGCGCCACGGCCGACGCCGCGGGTGACCTGGCGCTCTCGCTCGAGTTCGCCCGGCAGCTCAACGAGCTGGCCGTGCCACCACCAGCCCCGCCGGCCGCCAAATAAAAAACCCGCCGGGACGGCGGGCTTTGCTGAATGATGTCATCTACATTCAGCCTGCTACATTCAGATCTTCTCGACGATCTTATCGGCGAGCCCGTAGGCGATGGCTTCCTCGGCGTTGAGGTAGAAATCGCGGTCGGAATCCTTGGCGACCTTGTCGAAGGGCTGGCCCGAGGCCGTGGCGAGGATCTGGTTCAATTCGAGGCGAAGTTTTTCCATTTCCTTGGCCTGGATGTTGATGTCCGAGGCGGGGCCGACCATCCGGCCGGTGATGAGCGGCTGGTGGATGAGCACGCGGGCGTGCGGGTAGATGTAGCGGTTGCCCTTCTTGGCGGCGGAGAGGAGGATTGAGCCCATGGAGGCGGCCATGCCGGTGACGACGATCTTCACCGGGGAGGTGATGAGCTTGATGGTGTCGTAGACCGCCATGCCGGCCGTGATGGAGCCGCCGGGCGTGTTCATATAGAAGATAATCTCTTTGCCCGGTCCGGTCGTCTCGAGGTAAAGAAGTTTTTCCGTGAGGTCCTTGGCGGTTTCGTCGGTCACCGCGCCCCAGAGGAAGATCTTCCGCTGTTCCAGGAACTTCTTCTGGATCAGGGCGCCGACGGGCGTGACCGTGGGCTTCGGCGTGACATCCTCGTGCTCGTCATCGTCATCGTCGCAACGGGGCGTGACCGGGCTCTGGTATTCGCGGGTGAGATTATGGGCTGACATGGAGTCGAAACGTGCACCGCCCGGGCCGTTTTGCGAGTAGTTTTTCTTCACCGGGATTGCCAACCGGCCTCAGTCCGGCAGGCTGATCGGGCGATGAAAAACCGCGTGCAAAGCCTGTCCGGCAACATCATCGACCTGCACACCCGCCGCATCTACCCTGGCACCGTGGAATGGGCGGGCGGCCGCATCCTCCGGCTCACGGCCGAGCCCGGGAAACGCTACCGGCAGTTCATCGCCCCGGGGTTTGTCGACGCCCACATCCACATCGAGAGTTCGATGCTGCCGCCGGCGGAGTTCGCCCGTTGGTCGGTGGTGCACGGCACCGTCGCCACCGTGTCTGATCCGCATGAGATCGCCAATGTCCTCGGCGTCGCCGGCGTGGACTACATGATCCGCGACGGCCGGCGCACACCGTTCAAGTTCAACTTCGGGGCGCCGTCCTGCGTGCCGGCGACGACCTTCGAGACCGCCGGCGCCGTCCTTGACGCCAAGGCCGTGGCCCGCCTGCTCGCGCGCAAGGAAATCAAATACCTCAGCGAGGTCATGAATTTTCCCGGCGTGCTCGGGCGCGACCCGGCGCTGATGGCGATGATCGCCGCCGCCAAAAAACTCGGCAAGCCGGTCGACGGCCATGCGCCCGGCCTGCGCGGCAAAGCGGCGGCGCGCTACGCCGCGGCCGGCATTACGACCGATCACGAATGTTTCACGCTGCCGGAGGCGCTCGACAAGCTGAAGGCCCGGATGAAGATCCTCATCCGCGAGGGTTCGGCGGCGCGCAATTTTGCGGCATTGGCCCCTTTGCTGAAGACTCATCCGGACCGCTGCATGTTCAGCTGCGACGACCTGCACCCGGATTTGCTCATGGTGCGGCATCTTGACGAGCATGTGCGCCGGGCGATCCGCGGCGGGGCGGACCGGTTCGACGTGCTGCGCTGTGCCTCCGTCAACCCGGTGCGGCATTACCAGCTGGATGTCGGTCTGCTGCGGAAAGGCGATCCGGCGGACTTCATCGTGTTCGAGGGCTGGCGGGACCTGAAGGTCCGCCGCACCTACCTGCGCGGCGAGCTGGTGGCGCGCGACGGCCGCAGCCTGCTGCCGCGCCAGCCGTCGCGGACGCCGAACAATTTCAAGGCGCGCACACGGCGGGTTGAGGAATTTCACGTCGCGGCGGGTGAGGGGACCATCAACGTCATCGAGGCCATCGGCGGCCAACTCATCACGCGCCACCTGCGCGAGACGCCCCGCGTCGTGGCCGGGGCGGTCGTGGCCGATCCCAAGCGCGACATCCTCAAAATTGCCGTCGTGAACCGTTACGCGCCCAAGGCGCCGGTGGCCGTCGGCTTCATCAAGGGTTTCGGGCTCAAGGCGGGTGCGCTGGCTTCTTCCGTGGCGCATGATTCGCACAATGTCGTCGCGGTCGGCGTGGATGACGCCTCGCTTTGCGCCGCTGTCAATCTGGTCATCAAGTCGCGTGGCGGCGTCAGCGTGGTCGGTCGCGGGAAACGCGCCGTGCTGCCGCTGCCCATCGCCGGCCTGATGTCCGATCTGGACGGCCGGACGGTGGCGCGGCGCTACACCGCGCTCGATGCCCAGGCCAAGCAGCTCGGCTCGAAGCTCGATGCGCCGTTCATGACGCTGTCGTTCATGGCGCTGCTGGTCATTCCCGACCTGAAGCTCAGCGACCGGGGTTTGTTCTCCGCGACGAAATGGGGCTTCGTGCCGGTGGTGTAGTAGGGCCCGGTCTCTGACCGGCCTTTTTGTATGCGGTGTCCGTAGGCCGGCAGAGACCAGCCCTGCTTCAATCGATGTGCAAGGCTTCGAGCGGGTCCATCCGCGAAGCCCGCCAGGCGGGAAGCAAAATGGCCACGGTTGCGGCGAGGGCGACGACGCCGGCGGCGAGCAGGAGCGGCGGAGCGGTGAGGCCTTCCATGCCGTAGACGACCCCCTTCAGCACCTTGGTGAGGGCCAGGGTGCCGGCGAGACCGAGCAGGATGCCAAACGCAACCCAGCGGAGGCCCTGGCCGAGGACGAGCCGGAGGATGTCGCCGCCGAACGCGCCGAGGGCGAGGCGAACGCCGATTTCGCGGGTGCGCTGCACGATGTGGTAGCTGAGAGTGCCGTAGAGGCCGACGGCGACGAGGCCGAGCGCCGCGGCCATGAAGAAGTTGACGAGGCCGGCGACGGCGCGTTCGCCGGCGGTGGCATCGCGCACGACCTGGTTGAGCGTGCGGATGTCGTCGAGCGGGAGCTCGCGGTCGAGCGCGGCCACGGTCTGGCGGAGGAGCGGGGCGAGAAAGGAGGCCGGCTGCGTGGAGCGCAGGTTGATGTGCACGGTGTTGCCCCAGTGGCCCGGCGGGGTCGTATACATCTCGGGCTGCACCTTGGCGGTCGCGCTCCATTGACGCACGTTCTCGGCCACCCCGACGACCGTGGCGGTATACCACGGATCCTTGGGCTGGTTGGCGCGGAAGACCTGGCCGATGGGATCCTTGCCGGGCCAGGCCTTGTCGACGAAGGCGCGGTTGACCACGACGCCGAGGTGGCCGTCCTTGGTCATGTTGTCCGCGGGAGTCAGGTTGCGGCCGCGCACCAGGGCGATGCCCATCGTCTCGAAATAGCCGGACGTGACGGAGGAGCGCTCGACGTTCGTGCGCCGCTGGGCGGGATCGTAGGTCTCGTCATTGACGAGCGCGCTGGTGTTGCTGCCGCCCTCGAGCGGGAGCTTGGAGGTGAGCCCGACCGCGGTGACGCCGGGGAGGGCGGCGAGGCGCTCGGCGAGGGTATCCCAGAAGCGGACGCGGGCGTCGTTCTCCTTGTAGGTGTCGCCGCGCAGGCTGAGTTTGGCGGACAGGACGTAGTCGGTGGCCAGGACCCGGTTTTGCTCGATGATCTTGAAATAGCTGGTGGAGAAGAGGGCGGCGCCGTTGGCGAGCACGAAGGCGACGGCTATCTGCGCGATGATGAGGGTGCGCAGCATGACGTGGCGCGAGCGGGAGCCGACGGCGCCGCGGGCGTCGCTGCGGATGATGCCGGAAAGCGACGTGCGGGCGGCGGCGAGCGCCGGCGGGATGCCGGCGAGCAGGGCGGTGAGCAGGCTGGCGCCGAGGGCGAAGAGCAGGGCGAAGCCGTCGAGCGCGATGGCGGCCTTGCGGGCCTCGCTGGCCGGAGCGATGACCTTGAGGACCGCGATGCCACCGTAGGCCAGGAACAGACCGAGCCCGGCGCCCAGGGCGGCGAGGACCAGGCTTTCCGTGAGGGCGAGGCGGATGAGGCGGGTGCGGGTGGCGCCGAGGGCTACGCGCACGCCGAACTCCCCCTGGCGCTGGGCGCTCCGGGCGAGGAGCATCGACGCGACGTTGGCGCAGGCGACCAGCAGCACGAGGGCGACGGCGCCGAAAAGCAGCCAGACGGACTTGCCAACATCCTTGGTCATCTCGTGGTGGAGGGACCGCGCGAGAAATTCCTTGCGGGTGTTGGTGTTGGGGTAGAGCGCGGTCAGCTTCTTGCCGATGGCCTTGAGCTCGGCATCGGCGGCGCCGAGCGTGACCCCGTCGCGCAGCCGGGCGACACCGCAGAGGTAATGGCTGTCCCGCTGCTTGCGCTCCTTCTCGCCGAGGCGGTAGGGCAGCCAGACCTGGCAGTCGTCGATGCGCAGCCACGGACCGGCGAATTCGAAGCCGGCGGGCATGATGCCGACCACCATGGCGTCGCCGCCGTTGACGCGGATCGTGCGGCCGACAAGGCCGGGATCGCCGGCGAAGGTCTGCTGCCAGAGCTTGTGGCCGATGATGGCGACCGGAGCCGCGCCTTCGAGGCAGTCGTCGGGCGTGAGCAGGCGGCCGCGCTGGGGCGCGAGGCCAAAGGCGGGCAGGACGTCGGCCGTGGCGCGCACGCCGGCGACCGCCTGGGCGTGGTCGAGGCCGACGTTGACCGTGCCGGGGTTGTAGACGCCGAAGTGCTCGAAGGAAGTGCTCTGCTCATGGAGATCAAGGTAGTCGGCCGGGGAAAGCGGCCAGCCGTCGCCGGACCAGACCTGGGTGATCTCCTGCGCGTCGGGGTAGTCGAACGGATGGACGACGAGCGCGCGCAGCGCACTGAACATGGCGGTCGAGGCGCCGATGCCGACGGCGAGAGTGAAGGTGGCGATGAGGGCGAAGCCGCGGGCTTTCGCAAGCTGGCGGAAGGCGAGGCGTAGGTCGGTGAGCATCGGCAGGGCGGGTGAAGGCAGGCGCACGGTTAGAACCCGGGAGCCGCGCCGCGGTTACAGAGAAAATCCGCGTTGCCGGAAAGGCAGGGCGGATGGGGGCGGATGGATGGCCGTCCGGGTTGGGCCCGGCTCGTCCGGCGGCCTCGCCCAACCGCCTCAGTAGCGCACCTTGTCGGTCTTCTTCGCCCAGGCCTGGAAGGTCGCCTGCGCGGCGTCGCGCAACAGGGGCGTCATTTTGACCGCGCGCTTCTCGGGCGGGAGCGGCACCTGCTGGTAAATGAAGTCGTCGTCGAAACCGATCGCCGCGGCGTCGGCCCGGGTGTTGCCGTAGAAAACCGTGGGGATGCGGGCCCAGTAGATCGCGGCCAGGCACATCGGGCAGGGTTCGCAGCTGGTGTAGAGTTCGCAGTCCGTGAGCTGGAAGGTCTCGAGGTTGGCGCAGGCGTCGCGGATGGCGGTGACCTCGGCGTGGGCGGTCGGGTCATTGGTCGAGGTGACGCGGTTATGGCCGCGGCCGACGATCTCGCCGGCGCGGACGATGACGCAGCCAAACGGGCCGCCGCGACCGGCGCTCATGCCCAGCTCGGCCAGCCGGACCGCCTCGCGCATGAAGTTATCGTGGCTCATCGAGGGGAGGGGTAAAGAAATCGCGGCCGGCCCTCAGCCGGTGAAGGAGGTGCGGCGCTGTTCCTGCCAGCGTTCGCGGCCGGCGAACAACGGCAGGGAGTCGGTCACGGGCTGGTCCTTGGTGAGGATGAAGTGGCGCCCGAAGAGCTCGTCGGCCGTGCCCCAGGCGAAGCCGAAGGGCGGTCCGTTTTCCAGCACGGGAATCTGATAGTAGAAATAGCCGACGAGATAACCGCCGGGCTTGAGCAGCTGACACACGCGATTGCGGTAGGCCTCGCGGCGGTCGGGGGTCAGCGAACAGAGGAAGGTGCGCTCGTAGACGTAGTCAAAGGACCCGGCGGGAAGGTAGTGCGTGAAAAAATCCCCGAGGACGACGTGGTTGGCGAAAACCGGGCCGGCGTGGCGCTTGGCAAGCTCGACGGCCTTCGGCGCAAAATCTATCGCGGTGACCTCGAAGCCGGCGTCGATGAACGGCCGGATCTCATGGGCCGAACCGCAGCCGGGGATAAGCACGCGGCCGCGGGAGGGGGCGGGGGCGGACGAACCCTTGGACTTTTGCTTCAGGAATTTCTGCAGATCCGCCGGCACGCCCGGGAATTCCCACGGGGTTTGGCCAGCCATGTAGCGGCTGTTCCAGAAATCCGGTTGGGAGGGGTGGCTCATGCAGCGCAAAGAACCGCAGCGCGCGGTGCCAGTTCCAAGCTTAATTCACCGCCGGAGGCCATTTCTTACGCGGATTTGATGGACGGGGCCGGCTCACTCGAGCGGGGTGAGCCGCACGTTGCGCAGTTCGTAGGGGCTGCCTTCCAGCTGGAAGCCGATGCGGCCGGCGGCCGGCACGACGCGGGTGACCAAATTCTGGCGCACGCCGTTGATCACGACCTCGATCGTATCACCCCGGCAGGTGATGTCGCAGCTGTTCCATTCGCCGGCCGGTCGCTCGCTGTCGGGGGCCGTCTGCGCCTTGAGGGCGGGGCCCGGGGTCGCGGCTTGGGTGAGTGGCTCGGCGAAGGTCGCCCCGGCCATGGGCAGCAGGTCCCCGACGCTGCCGAACTTGGTCTGGACCTGGAGGCAGAGCGGCCACGCGCGATCCTTGGGACCGGAGCTGATGTGCACGAGCACGCCGCCGTTGCCGGGTTTGCCGGGCCAGCGCCATTCGGCGTGGAGTTGATAATCGTGATGGCTGGCGGTGGTCGCGAGGAACCCCACGGGTTTGCCCGTGACCGCGATAACGCCGTCCGGCCGCACCGTGCAAACGGTCGTGATGTCCGTGGCCGGCACCCCGACGAATTCCCAGCCGGCCAGGTCGCGGCCGTTGAACAAGCCGGCGCTGGGCGCCGTGCAGCCCGGGGTGACCAACAGACTCAGGGCCAACAGCAGGGCGGTGGGGAAACGCATCGGGCGAAGCTAGCAGGTTTGCGGGGCAGTGGGAGAGAAATTTGCGCCGGAGGAAGCTGAGTCCCAGCTTGTGCCCTGGTGCGGCGGCGCGCATTTTCCGGGGATGAGACTATTTTCCTTTCCCCGGGTCGCGCTGCTGCTCCTGTTGGGCGTCGGGCAGACCTTCGCCGCCACCAGCGCCGATGACAGTGTGCTGCTCTTCAGCTATTTTATCCGCAATGGGGAGGACGGCCTGCATCTGGCCACGAGCGAAGACGGGTTGAAGTGGACGGCGCTGCGCAACGGGGCGTCGTTCCTCACGCCGGTGGTCGGCGAGAACAAGCTGATGCGCGACCCGTGCCTGCTGCGCGGGCCCGACGGGGTCTACCGGATGGTGTGGACGACCTCCTGGACCGGCGGGACCATCGGCTACGCCAGCTCGCGGGACCTGAAAACCTGGTCGGAACAGAAGGCGCTGCCCGTGATGGCACACGAGCCGACGACGGCCAATTGCTGGGCGCCGGAACTCATCTACGACGAGGCGCAGGGCCATTACCTGATCTTCTGGTCCTCGACCGTGCCGGGGAAATTCCCGGTGCCGGACGAGACCGCGAGAAAAGACATGAGCCGGCCGCCGCGCAACCACCGGCTCTATTCGACCACGACGAAGGATTTCGAGACGTTCACGCCGACGCGCGTCCACTACGAACCCGGCATCAATGTCATCGACGAGACGATGGTGCACGACGGGCAAAGCTGGGTGATGTTCGTGAAGAACGAGACCGAGATCCCCGCGGCGGCGAAATATATTTATCTGGTGCGTGCGCCGTCACCCGACGGACCTTGGACCGCGCCGGGCGCGCCGCTGCCCCCGGCCGGCGTGTGGGTGGAAGGAGCGACCGTCATCAAGC
>JAQSDJ010000074.1 GCA_029945855.1 Lacunisphaera sp. | reverse complement strand
GGTAGGGCGAATCCTCCGGATAAGCCGCGGCTCGTCGGGACGACTCGCCCTACCATCCCCTGGCAAACCGTCACCCATTCCGCTGCCGGACCGCCTCGAAGAGCGTGATGATCGTCGCCATGGCGACGTTGAGGGAGTCGGCCTGGCCGGCCATGGGGATGCGCACGAGGAGATTGCTTTCCTTCAGCCAGAAATCGCTCAGGCCGTATTGCTCGCTACCCATGACGATCGCCAGCGGGCCGCGCAGATCGACCTTGGTATAAACATTCGGCGTGTCGGGCGTCGTCGCGACGATCCGGATGCCTTTCTCCACCAAAAAGGCGTGCACCGAGGCGCTGTCGGCGACGACCACCGGGACGGAGAACAAAACGCCGGTCGAGGCGCGCACGACGTTCGGATTGAAAATATCCGTCACCGGATCGCACACGATCACGGCATCGCAGCCGGCGGCATCGGCGCTGCGCAAAATCGTGCCGAGATTGCCGGGCTTTTCGATGGCCTCGACCACGAGCAGAAAAGGATCTGTAGGTCGGGGTTTCTTGTCCGCCATAGGCCCGGCGACGGCGGAATCCCCGACATCGGTCGCATTTGTCGGGCGTAAAGCCCGACCTACGGGAATATCGCTCAGACTGTGCTTCCACTGCGGCGCCACGGCCAGCAGACCGTCGGGGCGCTCCCGGTAGGCGACCTTGGCGAAGGCGTCCTTGGATAATTCGAAGAGTTGAGCCCCGGCCTGTTGCGCCTGTTCGATCAGCGCCGGCTCGTTCTCACCCAAAAACCAGTCGGGGCAGAAATAAAGCTCCTGCAGGCGGACCGACTTCTCCAAAGCCCGGCGCACCTCGCGGTAGCCCTCGATGAAGAACACCCCCGCCTCGTCGCGATCGCGCCGCTCGCGCAGCCGCACGAGGGTCTTTACGCGGGGATTTTGCAGGCTGGTGATCTTCTCAGGCAGAGACATTGCCCACGAAACACACTAAAAAGCACGAAAGAGCCAAACCAAACTTCTTAAAAACCCACCGGCAGGTCTCCCGCGAATGACACGAATTGACGCGAATCAAGCAAGCGGGGTGCTTTCACTCCTTCCTTTTTGGTATTCGCGTCAATTCGCGTCATTCGCGGGCCGTTGTTTTGTTTGGAAGCCTTGAGCTTTTATCTTCCCCTGCCTGCTTTCGTGTCTTTCGTGTGTTTCGTGGGCAAAAAGAAATTCAACGACCTCCCCTTTCCCTACCGCACCGAGATCGAGCTGGAGATTTCCACGCTGACCAACCTCGGCGTGGGCCTTGGCCGCGTGCAGGTGCCTGCGGCTAGAGAACAGAAGACCGAGGACGGAGGACAGGGATCGGATCCTCAGGTCTCAGGTTTCAGGTCTCAGGTTTCTTCGCCATCCTCCGGCTGGGTCGTGATGGTCCCCTTTACCCTCCCCGGCGAAAAGGTGCGGGCGCGCGTCTACCGCAACCACAAGAATTTTTCCGAGGCCGACCTGCTGGCCGTGCTGACACCCTCCCCGCACCGCATCGACCCGCAATGTCCGCTCTTCGGCCGTTGCGGCGGCTGCCAATACCAGCACCTGACCTATGCCGAACAGTTGAAGTGGAAGCGCCAGCAGGTGGAGGAATTGTTGAAATATATGGCCGGGGTGGAATTCGCCGTCAGCCCAGTCATCGGCTCGCCGCGGGAATTCGGCTACCGCTCGAAGATCACGCCGCACTTCCAGGCGTGGAGCAAAGATCGAGCGGTCGGCGAGCCCGCCGCCATCGGTTTTCTCAAACAAGGCTCGCGCTTCGAGATCGTCGATGTGCCCCAGTGCCCCATCGCCACCCCGGAGATCAACGCCAAGCTCACGGAAGTCCGGGCCAGGACCCAGGCGCGGATCGCCGCCGGGGAATACAAGCGCGCCGCCACCCTGTTGCTGCGCCATGCCCAGGAAGGCGTCATCACCGACTACGACGCGATTATCACGGAATCGATTCCCCAATCTGGAGCGCGGCCGACCCCGGCCGCGAATGATCCGGCGGCGGGGTCGCCGCCGCTCCAACTCAGATTCCTCGCCCGCGACTTTTTCCAGAATAACCCGTTTATTCTAGAAAAGTTCACCGGCTATGTCCGCGAGCAGGCGGCCGGCAGCGGCGCCAACTTCCTGATCGACGCCTACTGCGGCAGCGGGCTGTTCGCCCTGAGCTGCGCTCCGGCCTTCGAGCGGGTGTCCGGGGTCGAATTGAGCGCCACGTCCGTGAAATTCGCCACGGAAAACGCCGCCGCCAACGGCATCGGCAACGCCACTTTCCGCGCCGCCGATGCGGCGCAAATCTTTGCCGGGCTGGAGTTCCCGCCGGCCGACACGGCCGTGGTCATTGATCCGCCCCGCAAGGGGTGCGACGAGGCCTTCCTGCAGCAGCTTTTTGCGTTTGGTCCGCGCGCGGTGGTCTACGTTTCCTGCGATCCGGCCACGCAGATGCGCGACCTCAAGGGTTTCCTTGCCGCCGGCTACAAGCTCACCGCCGTGCAGCCCTTCGACCTGTTTCCGCAGACGCGCCACCTCGAGTGCGTGATCACGCTGCGGCGGTGAGGAGGACGCGCCGGCAACTGGGTGGGAGGGGCTTTATGCCCCGACATCGGATGCCGCTGATATCCCGTCGGGGCATAAAGCCCCTTCCACATTCCAGAAGTGGAAGAAATTGGCGGGAATACCTACCCCAAATTGCCCCTGTCCGTTCAAGCGGGGGTAGCTTTCTGTTTTTTTGGGAGTATACTGCCAGCATGAAAGGGACCGCCCTCCAGGTTAGCGCCGCCCATTTTAACCCCCTTGCGCTGCAGGCTGCCGGGTGGCTTCGCCGCGCAATTAACAACGCATCTATGCGCTAAGACCCCAACCGCCTCGCGCGGCTGTCGGCCCATAAAAGACAAGGCACCGGAAAGCCGGTGCCTTTCTTATTAAGGTCTTCCCGGTTGTATCGCTTGGTTGCTTGTAAAGGAACCCAACTCGCGACAGCAAGATTGCCATGTGGTTGTTGCTGCGTCTCGCGTTGTCCTGCTTGGGTGCGGTGCTTCGTTATTTCTGGCGTAAAAGGGCTGTCGACGGCTCCAATTCGTGGCAGAATGAAATTGTTTTCCGCCGGGGCAATCTCCGCGGCGAAGTTCTTTGGGGGCTTGGTTTCCCTCGTCGGTTGGTCTTTGAGCTACAACAAGAACGTCGCTCCGACCGGTGGCTGAAGGCTCTGGGTCTTCTCGTCGAGCAGCAGACCGGTGATGTCAATTTCGACTCCCGGGTTTATATTCGCGGTGATCACCCGGCGTTGGGCCGATCCTTGACCAGAGACTCCTCAACCAGGGCTGCGATTCATGTTCTGTTCAATCTCGGGGTGCGGCGTATTTTCTCGGATGGCGAACACCTCTGGGTCGAAAGACCGGCTTCCACGGCGACCCTGCACGAACTGCTCACGGCCTTATCCACCCTAAAAGATAGTCTCCTGAAAATATCTCCTGCTGATCTCGCCGGCACCAAGGATTTCATCCCGTGGCGCATCGCCGCGATCGAAGGCCTGGTCTGGGGTGTGGCGGTCTACGCCATCACGGGGGTGACCTCTTTGCTGCATGTCGAGGAAATGCCCTTGGATGTGCCACTGTTTCTGGCCTATTCCGCCCTCGTGGCGCTGATCATGGGGGTGGGGTGCCTTTTCGTTATCATGCTCTGCATGCGCCGGTCCTCTTGGGCAAAATTTGTCTGGTGGGAAACCGGTTTGATTCTAGGTGCGGCGGTGCCCGTTGCCTCGGCTGTGCTGGTGGTTGACGCCAATCGTTTCCTGGACAGATCCGAGCTACACTCCTCGGAATACCGCATCGTTGAGCGAACCGCCATGTCCTATACTAAAACGGTGCGTGGTGGGGGAACGGTTATCCTAACAGATCATCTGGTGCGCGTGCAACCTGTGATAACCGGGGATCCGCCAATCCAGCGATTCCTGCTGGTTTCGCGCGAAACTTACGAGGACAAGGCGGCCTCGCTTCGTGTGGCGTGGGGTGATGGAGCCTTTGGTTTCCCCTGGATCGCATCCATCAATCCCAGGCCGGGAACACCCCGCGAATTGTTCCAGATCTAGGACTGTTCCAAATCCGCCGTTGCCAGTCACGCCCATCCGGCACCCAGTAATCGCTCACCCATGTTGCGCCACCTGATCAATCCCGGCCTCGAACTGCGGCAGCTGCAGCCGGCGGATGCCGCTTCGCTGTTCGCGCTTGTCGACGCGCACCGGGTGAAACTGCGCGAGTGGCTGCCATGGGTGGATGCCATGGTCAAATTGGCGGACGCGAAGAAATACATCGCGGACACCCTCAAGGATTTCGCCGCCACGCGCGCCTATGTCTGCGGCATCTGGTCCAACGGCCGGCTCGTCGGCGTGATCGGGCAGAACCGCCTCGACTGGGCCCACCGGATCGCCTTCCCGTTCTACTGGCTCGTCCCGGACAGCGAGGGTCGGGGCATCATGACCCTATGCTTTCGCGCCGTGATCGATGATTCCTTCACGCAATTGAGGGTGAAACAAATCGTCATCGCCGTCGCGACCGGCAATGTCCGCGCCCAGCGCCTGCCGGCCAAGCTTGGCTTCAAGCAGGTGAGCACGCTGAAAAAAGCCGAGTGGCTCTACGATCACCACGTGGACCATTTTATCTACAGCCTGGCGGCGCCGGGGTAGGGGCGGTTGCCCCCAACCGCCCTTCGTGAACAGCCGAGGGCCGTTGAGGGCAACGGCCCCTACCTTATTTAGATTCGGAATCGAACACCGGCTTGGCCAGCGCCGGCTGGCCGCCGATGTAGCGCGCGAGCCAGCTCTGCATCTCCCAGTGCCAGTAGATCGCGTTCTGCGGCGAGAGCACCCAGTGGTTCTCGTTGGGGAAAATGACGAGCCGCGACGGCACGTTCATCGCCTGGTAGATGGCGTAGAGCGCCGTGCCGTTCACATAGGGCACGCGGTAGTCGAGCTCGCCGTGGATGATGAGCATCGGCGTCTTGAAGTTCTTCGCGTAGGTCGTCGGATTGTTTTTCTGCATGCCCTCCGGGTTGCTCCACGGCGTGCCGCCGAGGACCTGGGAGAAGCCATATTGCGTCACGTCCGCGCCGTATTGGGTGATGAAATCGTTCACGCCGGCGTGGTTGATGAGCGCGGCGAACCGATCCGTGTGGCCCGCCACCCACGCCGCCATGTAGCCGCCGTAGCTGCCGCCGGCCGCGGCCATCCGCTTCGGGTCGATGTTCGGAAAGCGCTGCAACAGATGATCGGTGGCCTTCAGGATGTCCTCGAGCGGCATGTCGCCCCACTGGTTGAGAATGCTCTGGCAATATTTTTCGCCGAAACCGGTCGAACCGTGGCGGTTGACCCAGGTCGTGATGTAGCCGGGAGCGGCGAACACGTGGATGTTCCAGCGGTAGCTCCAGCTGTCGCTGACCATCGTGTGCGGGCCGCCGTGCATGAGCTGCAGGAGCGGGTAGGTTTTCTTCGGGTCGTAACCCGGGGGCAGCACGAGCCAACCCTGCACCTTGGCGCCGGCCGCGCCGTCAAACCAGTAGCTCTCGACCTGGCCGAGATCGAGCTGGGCGACAAGGTCGTCGTTGATATGCGTCAGCTGCCGCACCGCGCCGGTCGCGGGCTCGAGCGCGAAAAGCTCGTTGGGCCGGCTGCTGGTGTCGTTAAGGAAAACCACCGTGTCGCCGGCCGCGGTCACGCGGGACGACGTGCCCTGCCGGTAGACCGGTGTCAGGCCGGTGCCGTCGGCGTTGAGCTTGAAGACCGGCACGACACCCTTGTCCTCCGCGGCGAACCACATCGTCCGGCCGTCGGCGGAAAATTCCACGCCGCTGATCGCGTAGTCGAGCGCCTCGGTGAGCGGGGTGTTCCGGGCGGTCGCCAGGTCGTGCCGCCAGAGCTTGCCGAACTCGCCGTTGTAATACGGGGTTTCCTGCCGGGTGAAGACCACCGCTTGGCCGTCGGGCGTGAACTTCGGGCCGTCGTCGTCGCCCTGGTTCTCGGCCGTGAGGTTTTTCATCGCGCCCGAGCCGTCGGTCGGCACGAGCATGATATCGACGTTCAGGAAGCCGGCGTAGGGCGGGGGCGTGACGTTTACCCCCAGTGCCACCTGGGTGCCGTCGGGCGAGAGGTCGAAGTTCACGTCGCCGCTGGTCTGGAACAACCGGTCCCACTTCGGCGTGAGGTCCTTGATCTCCTTGGAGGTCACGTTCACGCGCAGGAGCCGGCTCGCGAGATTGTCGGTGAGCCAGTGGTCGAAGAAACGGTATTGGCGGTCCTCGGTGACCTTGGCGGTCATCTTGGAATCCTTGCGGCGCTTGATCTCCTTCTTCATCGCCGCGAGGTTTTCCGGCGCGAGCGTGCCAGCCAGCTCGGGGATCACGGTGATGGCCACGATCACGCTCTGGCTATCGGGCAACCATTGCGGGGCCGAGACGGCGTAGGGCAGCTCGAGGATTTTTTCCGGTTCGCCGCCGTCCACGCGCATCACGTAGAGCGAGGCCGTTTCGTCCTCGCCACGCTTCGAGGTGAAGGCGAGGCGGGTGCCGTCCGGGCTCCAGGCCGGCGCGTTGTCCGAGACCGGCGCCGAGGTGCGCCGGCGGGGCGCCCCGCCGGCCGTGTCAACCAGCCAGAGATTGGTCGTGCTCTTGTTTTTCTCGATGGACCATTCCTGGACGGTGAAGACGGCGGTCTGGCCGTCCGGTGAGAGCGCGGGGCTGCCCAGGCGCTTCATGGCCCAGAGATCCTGCGGGGTGATGGGGCGCTTGTCCGCGCCGCAGAGGGTGACGGACAACACCAGCGTGAGGAGAAACGCGATGACGCGGGGGGATTTCATGGGGGCGCAGCTTGGCCGGCGGGGGCCGGGAGTCAAAGGCGGAGCGGCGGCCGCCAGAGCAAGAAATGCCGCAACTATTTTCCCCGGCAGGCCAATGGGTGCGGAGCCATTTCGCAGCCAAAAATGTATGCTCGCCCGATGAAATCCTTGTTCCGGCTCGGGCTGATCGGGTTCCTGGTGGCGCTTGCTCCGTTCGCGCGGGGCCAGTTCTCGGTCAGTGATGACTTTTCCACGTTATCGGGGAATTGGTTCAATGAGATCACCACTGGAACTGGTGCCTTCAGCGTTTCTGTTCCCGGGACGGAAGTTTTAAGCTATTTGGATGGCGGGCTGACAAGCGCCACAACCACCGGCTCCCGCGACTGGAAAAACAATACCGGCAGCTACACGCAGAACTGGCAGGTGCAGGTCGATTTCACCTTCAATTTTACCCAGGCGAACAGCCAGTCTTCATCTTGGTCGCTCTACGTCGGGAATCTCGCGGACATCACCGATAACATTCAAGGTATGTTTCAGCTCTCGACCACCAACCTGGGCGTCGCGAGTCGCAATATCGTAGGGCTCTACAACACCAACGGCTCTCCGGCCAGCCCCCCGGCGCCCGAGCAGATCTGGGATGTCGCTTCCAGCACTGTGACCCTGCAGGCAATCTACATCGCCGCCACCCACACCCTGTCGCTGGCCTATGATCCCAACGGCAGCGTTGGGGGCTATAGTTTCACCCCCATCACGAGCGCCGCAGTGGACGGCAGCGTCGGGGGCTTGGGCTGGGGCATGACGAATTCCGATTCATTTGGTTTTCGCCTGGCCGCCAGCAATTCCGCCGGGAGCACCGGCACCAGCAGCCTTACCGCGGATCAGATGTTTGCCGACAACTTCGCCGCCTCGTCGGCGATTCCCGAGCCGTCAACCTATGCGGCGATCTTTGGCGCCCTGGCGCTCCTGGCCGCCGGGTGGCGGCGGCGGCAGGGATAATCCTCAGCGGTATTCGATCCACTCCGGGGCGGAGTATTGCTCGACCAGGCCCGAGACCTCGTCCTCATTCAGGTCGGGCCAGGGCGTTTCGGCGGCCCCGCCCCCGATCACCGGGCCCAACGAGGCGGCAAAACGGGCCTGGAAACCGGCCCAATCCACGGGCCCGACGGTGGCTTTCTCGATCGAGCCCTGGAAGAGCAGGCCGTGCTTGTTGCGCTTCTGGGCTGCGCCGGCGATCTTCGCGCCGGTGCGGGGGTTGATCACGTCGTAGAGTTCGGCGCGCTGGAAGCAGATGCCCGGACCCGTCTCGCACGGGTCGCACACCTGCTTGACCGCGGCCGGCTGGCCGCCGGCGACGAGGGCGGCGGCGAGGCATTCGTGCACGATCCGGTAAGACTGCGGGGCGCGCTCGTCGTAGAGCGGATGGCCGCGCGGCAGGACCAGCGCATAGGTCCAGTCGTTGCGGTGATCCACGATGCCGCCGCCGGTGGGCCGGCGGCAGAGGTCGAAGGCTTCGCCGGCGGGCAGGTTCGCGCGGACGAACCCGATCTTCTGGCTGTAGCCGAAGGTGAACGCGGGCCCGCGCCACTCGTAGTGCCGGAAGCGCGGCGCCGCCGCGTCGGGGTAGCGCTGGAGCAACAGGAAATCCAACGCCATGTTCTCGGCGGCCCCGGCGGTGCGGATCGGCAGGAGGTGCAGGGGCATGCTCACGGTGTGTCGGTCAGTGCCCCCCGGCATCGAGCAGGGCCCGCACGGTGCGCAACAGCGTGCTCAGCGCAAAGGGCTTGGGCAGGTGGGCCCAGGCCTTCGCCGGAAAAGCCGGGAGGATCTTGGCCGGTGTTTCCTGCGAGGTGCAGACCAGCCGCAGCCGGCTGTTGGCCGCGAGCATTTTTTTCATCAATGCCACCGCGGCCCGCGAACTGCAGTTGGTGATGACGAGCTGCGGGGCGGGCCCGCCCCCGGCGACCAGCTCCGCGGCCTGCTCGGGCGTGGCGACCTCGACCACCTGGTAGCCGTCGGTGGCCAGAATGCCGGCGATCATCTTGCGCAACACGTCGTCCGGCTCGACGATCAGCAGCGACTCCGACCCGCGCGTCGAGGGCAGGGCGCCGAGCTTGGTCGGCGCCGTCTCCTCCGGTTCGGCGGTCTCGGGCATGAACACCTCGAAGGTCGTGCCCCGGCCCGGTTCGCTTTCCACCGCGATATGGCCGTCGTGCTGCCGGACGATGCCGAGCACCGTCGCCAGGCCGAGACCGGTGCCCTGCGGCTTGGTGGTGTAGAACGGTTCGAAGATGCTGTCGCGCACGGCCGGCGCCATGCCCGGGCCCGTGTCGGAGACCCGCATGACGGCATAAAGTCCCGGCGCCCGACCGGTGAAGGGGCTTTTCGTCCCGGCGGCCGCCGTGGGCGCAGGGGGATGCAGCCGGTCTGCGACGGCGTCCAGCCGGTGGTTGTAGGTGCGGATGCAGAGCTTGCCGCCATGCGGCATGGCGTCGCGGGCGTTGAAGCAGAGGTTGAGGAGGATCTGGTGGAACTGCGTGGGGTCCATGCGGGCGTTGCTGAGATCGGAGGCGAGACGCAGCTCCAGCGCGATCTCGTCGCCCGCGACGCGCCGGAGGATCTCGGCGATCTCGCGGATGAGGGTGTTGAAATTGATGACCTTGATCTCGGTCTCCTGCCGGCGGCTGAACTCGAGGATCTGCCGGGCGATCGCCGCAGCCTTCAGCCCGGCGCGGTGGATTTCCTGGAGATCCTTCTGCGCCGCGGGCACGCCCGCGATCTTGGCCGTCATGATCTCGCAGTAGCCGTTGATGACCGAGAGCAGGTTGTTGAAGTCGTGCGCCACGCCGCTGGCCAGCAGGCCGACCGTGTCGAGCTTCTGCGAGTGCAGCAGCGCCTCCTGCAGGTGCTTGGCCTCGGAAATGTCGCGGTAGATCGCAAAGAGGAAACCGGTGGGGCGGCCTTCCTCCAGAATGGGGCTGAAACTCCAGGCCGCGTAGAACTCCCGCCCGTCCTGGCGGTAAAGCCAGCCTTCGCCCTGCACCAGGCGGGCCGCCGCGGCGCCCTTGGCGGCGCCCAGGGCCAGCAGGGCCGTGCGCTCGCCATGCAGGAGCCGGGTGTTCCGGCCGGTCAGTTGATCAAGCGCATAGCCGGTGAGCGTCGCGAAGTTCTCGTTGGCCAGCACGATCTCCACGCCGCCGCTTTGCCAGCGGTCCGTCGTGATCAGCGCCGGGTCCGCGAGCACCCCGAGGGTGCCGGAAATAGCGGCGAGGGCGTCCGGCATGCGGGCCGGCGGCGGCTTGGGTGCAGGCGGCATGGTCAGGGGGCGAGCCGTTCGATCACCCAATCCCCGGCCTCGCGGCGGTAGCGCAGGCGGTCGTGCAGCCGGCTGCGGCGCCCCTGCCAGAATTCCACCGTTTCGGGCATCAGCCGGAACCCGCCCCAGTTGGGCGGCAGCGGCACCGCGCGGCCCTCGAATTTCTTCTCCACAACGCGGTAGCTTTCCTCGATGACGGCCCGACCGGCGATCGCCGTGCTTTGCGGCGAGGCCCAGGCGGCGAGCTGGCTAGCCCGCGGGCGGCTGTGGAAATACGCCTCGGCCTCCTCGCGGGTCACCCGCGCCACCGGCCCCTCGATGATGATCTGCCGCTCCATCGCCACCCACGGGAACAGCAGCGCGGCCTGCGGCCGGGCGTCGAGCTCGCGGCCCTTGCGACTCTCGTAGTTCGTGTAGAAGACGAAGCCGCGGCCGTCGCAGCCCTTGAGCAGGACGGTCCGCGCCGCCGGACGGCCGTCGCGGCCGGTTGTGGCCAGCGTCATGGCGTTGGGTTCCGTGATCTTGGCCGCCGCGGCCTCCTGGAACCACTGCTCGAACTGGCGGAACGGATTCTTCGCGAGGTCTTTTTCAAGCAACCCCGCCAGTCCGTAGTCCTTGCGCATATCCGCCAGTGCCATGTGGCCGCCATGGTGGCCCCGCCCTCCGCGCTGTCAAAATCATCCGCAGCCGGGCTCGTGCGGTTGAACCGGCGCCTCTGCTCAACTGGTGGAACCGGTCCGGGAGGACCGGTTCCACCTGCTCTGATCGCATGATCCTGGCCGCAGGCCGGCCCCGGCTTTACCCCTTGGCGAAACCCATCCTTGGGCCCAGCCTCCTGCTCGATGCCTGTTTTCCCCGACCTGCCGCTGTGGGCCTACCCGGTGCTGTTTGCGACCGGGCTGGTGGCCGGCACGGTCGACGCCATCGCGGGCGGCGGCGGCCTGATCACGCTGCCGGCGCTGCTGGGCTTCGGGCTGCCAGCCCCGCTGGCGCTGGGCACCGCCAAGCTGCAGAGCACCTTCGGCTCGGGCTCGGCCGCGTGGAGCTACGCCCGCCGCGGCGTGGTGCGGCTGCGCGATTGCCGGCTGGGCTTCGCGCTGACCGCCCTCGGGGCCGTGGGCGGCGCCTACACCGTGCGGCGGCTCGACCCGCAGTTCCTCGGCACGCTGATCCCTTGGCTGCTGGGCGCCATCGTCGTCTACATGATCTTCCGGCCGAAGCTCGGCGAGACCAGCCGCCACCACCGGATGGAGCCCCTCGCTTTCTACCTGCTGTTCGGCGTCGCGCTCGGCTTCTACGACGGCTTCTTCGGCCCCGGGGTCGGCTCGTTCTGGGCCATCGCCTTCGTCACCGTGCTCGGGCACGACTTCGTCCGCGCCACGGGCCACACCAAGGTCATGAATTTCGCCAGCAACTTCGCCTCGCTGGTCTTCTTCGCGCTCGCCGGGACGGTGTGTTGGGCGCCCGGTCTGGTGATGGGGGCGGGCCAGCTGCTCGGCGGACGCCTCGGCGCCCACCTGGCCATGACCCGCGGCGCGAAGTTTGTGCGGCCCGTCTTCCTCACGATGGCCGCGCTCGTGGCGCTGAAACTCATTTACGCCAGCCTGACCCGGTAATCATTCTCTTTCTCATATGACGCCCGCCCTTTACCTCGACCGCCATGCCGCCGACCTGGTCGCCTTCCTGCAACGGATCGTCCGGCTCCGGACGGTCAATCCGCCTGGGGAAAACTACGGCGCGATGACCAAACTCCTGGCCGCCGCGCTGCGCGAAGCCGGGCTGAAGGTGCGCCGCGTGCCCATCCCGCGCACACTGCAGAAAAAAACGCAGCCCGACCTGCTCGACTATCCGCGCCACAACGTCATCGGCTTCTGGAACACCGGCGCGAAAAAGACCCTGCACTTCAACGCCCACTATGACGTCGTGCCGGCCTCGGGCGCCTGGAAGCACGGCAGCCCGTTCAATCCCGTGGTCGAAAAAGACTGGATCTACGGCCGCGGCACCGCCGACATGAAGGGCGCCATCGCCAGCATCGTCTTCGCCCTGCAGGCGCTGCGCGCCACGGGCACTAGGCCCAATTTCAACATCGAGGTCTCGTTCACCGCCGACGAGGAGACCGATAGCCTCCTCGGCACCGGCTGGGTCGCCAGCAACGGCAAGCTCCGCGCCGACTACGCGCTGGTGGCCGAGGGCGGCGAGGGCGACCTCATCTGCTGCGGCCACAACGGCGTCGTGTGGCTCAATGTCCGCGTGCACGGCCGGGCCGCGCACGGCTCCACCCCCGAGGCCGGCATCAACGCCCTGGAGAAGATGTCCGCCCTGATCCTCGCCCTCGACGCCTACAAGCGCCGGCTCGCCACCCGCGTCTTCCGCTCACCCGACGGCTGGCGCATGTGCCCGACCCTGAACCTCGGCGGTGTCTTCGCCGCCGGCGAGGGCGGCAAGATCAACACGGTGCCCGCCGCCGCCAGCTTTTCCATCGACCGCCGGGTCCTGCCCAACGAGGACGTCCGCACCGCCGAGCGCGACCTTCGCGCTTTTCTCAAGAAGGCCGCGGCCAAAATCCCGCAATGCCGCATCACGATCGAGAAAGTCTCCGACAACCACTCCTGCTACACCGCGCCGCGGCACCCGCTGTTCGCGGCGATGCAGCGGAGCGTCGCGCGCGTCCGCCGCCGGCCGGCCCGCTTCACCGTCTCCAGCGGCTTCAACGACATGCATTTCTTCGCCCAGGTGTTGCAGCTGCCGACGATCGGCTACGGCCCGGGCGGGATCGACTACCACGCCGTGGACGAACGCGCGAAAATCAAGGACCTCACCGACTCCGCCAAGATCTACGCCGACCTGCTCACTACGTTCGCGCCTAAAGACTGAAGGACTGAAAGGCTGAAGGACCGAACTTCCGGACCCTGTCTTTTCAGCCTTTCAGTCTTTCAGGTCCGCAGCCCCTGCCGGATCATGCTCACGGCGATGGCCGCGAGGAGCATGGCGATGATCTTCGAGATGGCGCGCAGGCCCATCTCGCCGACCTTCCGCCCAAGCCAGTTGCTGTAATGCAGCGCCAGCACCACGATGATCAGGTTGGCGACCAGGGCGACCAGGGTGATGACCAGCCCGATGCTCTGGGACTGCGCCAGGACCAGCAGGGTGGTGATGGACGCCGGCCCGGCGATGAGCGGCATGCCCAGCGGCACGACGCCGAAATCCGCCGGCAGCTTCTCCGGCTCGGCCGCCGACTGGATCAGGTCCTTGGCCGCGAGGATGAAGAGGATGAGCCCGCCCGCGATCTGGAAGTCGCTCACGGAAATTCCCAGGGCGGTGAACACGCTCTGCCCCAGGAAAAGGAAACCCAGCGCCACCAGCCCGCCGGTCCAGACGGCCTGATTGGCGATTTTTTCCCGCTGCCCGGCGGCCACGTTCTGCCCGAGCCCGAGAAAGACGGCCGCCAGCCCGATCGGGTCGATGGCCACGAAGAGCGGGATGAACGCCTGCAGGAATTTGGTCGCCCATTCAATCATGCCGGCAGGGTGGGGGGCGCCGGCGCAAAAGGCAACGCGCGTCCGGCGCGGGCGATGCTCATACAGTTGAAGCGACGTCACCCCTGAAGCAGCACGTCTCGAAAGGTGGAATCCGTCCTCCTGACGGGTTGTGGGACACACGCCAAGGCAAGCCGGTCACGGAGGACCGGTTCCACCCACATAAACTGCATGATCCCAGCTCAGGGCACTTCCCAATACTTCTTCCACGTCAGGTCGCGGATCGCGCCGCCGACCGCCGGGTGCGCGAACTTGAAGCCGGTCGCGAGGAGCTTCTGCGGGGTGCAGCGCTGCCCGTGCAGCGCGAGGTTGGCGTCGGTGTGGAAGATTTTTTCCGCAAAGAGGCGGATGGCGAACTCCGGCGCGGGCGGGCACCACGGCCGGTTCACGGCCGCCCGCAGCTCGCGCATGAACTCCGTGTTGGTCACCGGTCCCGGGGCGCAGGCGTTGTAGACTCCGCTGAGCTCCGGCCGCGTCACCGCGGCGGCGAAGATCGCCACGGCGTCGTCCCGGTGCACCCAGCTCATGAACTGGCGGCCGCTGCCGGCCGCACCGCCCAGAAACTTCCGCGTCAGGCCGAGCAGCACCGGGAACGGCCCGGTGTGCTGGTCGAGCACGGGGCCAAGCCGCAGCACCACCCGGCGCACGTCAGGCAGGTCGAGCGCCGCGAAGGACTCCTCCCACCGGCGGCAGACCTCCGCGAGGAAGCCCGGTCCCGGCGGCAGCGTCTCCTCGCAAAACCGGTCGCCGGCATTGCCATAGAACCCCGTGGCGCTGCACTGCACCCAAACCAGCGGCGGGTGCTTGGTGCGCGCCCAGCCCTTGGCCAGGGCCTTCACGGCGTTGAGCCGCGAATCGACGATCTCGCGGCTGTGCTCGAGCGTGTGCACGCAGTTGATGCTGCGGCCGGCGAGGTTCACCAGCGCCGCCGCGCCCTCCAGCTCCGCCGCCCACGCCCCGCCGGTCTCGCCGTTCCAGAGCACCTCGCGGAACGGCGCGTCCTCGCGCGGATCGCGGCTGAGCACGACGACTTCCCAGCCAGCCGCCGTCAGCGCACGGCCCAGCGCTTGTCCGAGAAAACCCCGACCCCCGGCAAGAACGGCTTTGGGCATGACCGGATTCGTAACAGGAAAATCCCGGCTGGCAATCTGTAGGTCGGGCTTTACGCCCGACATTGCTTGTGTCGGGCCCGGGGCCCGGCCTACAAGTCAGCCGCCTTGTCCCTCGCCCACACCCATTTCCACGACCTCACCCGGGAGGAACTGCGCCTGCTCACCGTGCGCTGGGGTTTCAGCCCCGTGCACGCCGCGCGGCTGTGGAAATATGCCTATCTCGACGGCGTCGGCGACTGGGCGCAGATGCCGGAGCTGCCGGTCAAATTTCGCGCCAAGGCCGAGCACGAACTTTCCCTGGCCCTCCTGCCGGTGGCGGTCGAGACGCCCAGCACCGACGGCTTCACGCGCAAATATCTCCTTTCCCTGCCCGACCATCGCCGGATCGAGACCGTGCTCATGCGCTACACCGGGCGGGTGACGGCGTGCATCAGCAGCCAGGCCGGCTGCGCCATGGGCTGCGTCTTCTGCGCCACCGGCCAGATGGGCTTCGCGCGCCACCTGACACCCGGTGAGATCGTCGCGCAGGCCGTGCATGTGGACCGGGCCCTGCGGGTAGGGCGAGTCGTCCCCGACGAGCCGAAATCCCGGGTGGCTCATCCGGAGGATTCGCCCTACCCCGCGGGCGGCGAGCGCCTGCGGAACCTCGTGCTCATGGGCATGGGCGAGCCGCTGCACAACTACGACGCCGTCATGAAGGCCGTGGATATCGTGTGTGACACCGCCGGTCTCTCGCTCGGGGCCAGCAAGATCACCCTCAGCACGGTGGGGGTCATCCCGGGCATCATCCGGCTGGCCGACGAGGCCCGCCCGGTCTTTCTCGCGGTCTCGCTGCACGGCGCCACGCAGGAAGAACGCGCCGCGCTGGTGCCCGTCGCCAAAAAATGGCCGCTCGACGAACTCATGGCCGCCTGCCGCTACTACAGCACGAAGCTCGACCGCCGTATCTTCTACGAGTGGACGCTGATCGAGGGGAAGAACGACACCGCGGAGAACGCCCACGCCGTCGGCCGGCTGCTCGCGGGCCTGCCGGCGCAGGTGAACCTCATCCCCCTCAACCCGACCGCCGGCTACGGCGGCGAGTCGACCGGCCGCGAGGCGGCGCGACGCTTTCAGCACATCCTGGCGGGCTACGGCCTGCCCTGCACCGTGCGCCAGCGGCGCGGCATCGACATCGCCGCCGGCTGCGGCCAGCTGGCGGTGGCGAATAGTTGAGTCCCTGGTGATTACGCGCGCACCGGGCTGTCGGGCACCGGTCTATAGGGGGTGATCCGCACCCTGTTAATTGAAGACGAGCCCGCCTCCCGCGCCATCCTGCGCCGGATGCTCGCCGCCCACCCGGATATCCGCCTCGCGGGCGAGGCCGCCAGCCTGCCCGCCGCCCGCACCCTCCTGGCCCGCGACAACTACGACCTGGTGTTCCTCGACATCCAGCTGGTGGGCGGCAGCGGGTTCGACTTGGTGCCCTTGGTGCGCCGCGAGGCGCGGATCATCTTTGTCACGGCCCACAACCAGCACGCGCTGCGGGCCTTCGAGGTCAATGCCCTCGACTACCTGACCAAGCCCGTGCGGGCCTGGCGCCTCGCGGATTCATTGCGCCGCCTGACCGCCCGCCCCGCCGAACCCCATCCCGCCACCACATCCCCCCTGGCCGACGAGGACCTGGTGCTGCTGAAATCGGGCGCGCACCAGCGCCTGGTGGCGGTGCATGACATCATCGCCGTCGAGACCCAGGAGAATTATTCGCTCGTGCGCCTCGCCGACGGCAGCCGCGAGCTGGTGCGCCGCAGCCTCCAGGACTGGGTGGCGCGGTTGCCCGCCCGGTGCTTCCTGCGCGTGCATCGCACGACGCTGGTCAACCTCAAGCAAGTCACCGGCTACCGCCGGACGGCGCCCAAGTCCGTCTCGCTGCACGTCGCCGGCCTGCGCCGGCTCGTGCCGGTGAGCCGCGACCGGTGGGCCGAGGTGCAGCGCCGCCTGCCGGCATTGCCGCACGAGAAATAACCCGGGGCCGGGCGTCGCGGCCCGTTCGTCACAAGTCCGGGGCGGTTGGTCACCGGGCGCTCGTTACGGGAGACCGGCGTGCTTCTCTCGCCGGCTTCGCGGGCGGTCCGCCGCCCGCGGTCACCACGCCCGGAAAAACACACCACACCATGAAAGCCACCACGCACCTCCTCGCCGCCGCCTGCGCGCTGCTCCTCGCCTCCCTCCCGGCCACCGCCCAGGTCTTTGTGGGCTCGGACGACTTCAACGACAACACCCTGACCATCCAAGGCGCCGCCAACCAGGCCGTCGGTCAGTGGCGTTTCACCAACCCGAACAGCAGCGGCACCCTCGGCGCCTGGACCGAGACCAACCAGCGCATGGAATACACCACGACCGCGACCACGGGGTTCAACCGCGGCTTCCTCGGCTGGGTTTCGCCCTCCATCAGCTACAACTCCGCGCCCAGCGGCAACAACCTCGGCATCGGCGGCGCCGGCCTCACCACCGGCAACCCCTATACCTCGAGCTGGTCCGCGCAGGTCGAGGTGACCAACAACCTCACCAGCCTGACCAGCGGTTTTTCCTACACCGGCTTTGAGATCTATTCGACCGCCGCCCCGGGCAACATTTCCAACGCCTACTATGGCATCGCCGTCAACACGGCGCCCGCCGCCACGTGGATTGTCGTCGAGTGGGGCAAGTGGGACGCCACACTCAACGCCGGCGCGGGTGACTTCGTGCGCACCAATGCCTTCATCGCCACCCCGGACAGCACCAATGTGCTCCTGCGCATGACCTATGATGGCTCCAGCAAGGTGCTCACCACCGACTACAGCAACGACGGTGGCGGCACCTTCCTTGCCGGCGCGGTCTACGATCTCGATGGCGCCCAGGCCGGTGTGACGGCCCCGTATAACAACGGCTTCGGCCTCGAATTCTACGCCTCGGTCAACAACATCGGCACCGCGGTCACCTCCGGCCAGATGTCTTTCGACAACCTCAGCGTCTCCGCCATCCCTGAGCCCTCGACCGACGCCGCTTTGGCCGGCCTGGGTGCCCTCGGCCTGGCTTTCTGGCAGCGCCGCCGTAAAAACGCCTGAGTCCGGGCGCTTCGGCCCCTTTTACGAGCCACGGCCGCCCGGCCGTGGCTTTGTCATTTTGCCTTTGCCAACGGCCCGGGGGACTCTACGTCTGAGCGTCCATGAAATCACTCCGTCCCCTCTTCCTTTCCCTCATGGCCATCGCCCTCGCGGCGCCCCTGGCCGCGCAGATGGCTCCGGCCACGCCGGCCCCGGCCGCCGCGCCCGCGCCCAAGGTCATCGCCCCGACCAGCCTGGCCTTCGTCAACAGCTCCGCCTTCCTCGACGAGACCGCCGGCATCAAGCAGCTTGTCCGCGCCGCCCAGGGCCTTGAGCTGGAGTTCAGCACCACCCAGAGCGAGCTGTCCCTGCTCAACGAGAAGCTCCGCACCATCGTGGGCGAGCTGAACAAGCTGAACGCCGACGCCGCCACCAACGCCAAGGCCATCAGCGAGAAGCAGGCCGCCGGCGTCGCACTGCAGCAGGATCTCCAAGCCAAGCAGCAGGCCGCCCAGCAGGCCTACGCCAAGCGTTCCCAGGAAGTGCAGGGACCCATCGCCGTCGAGATCGGCAAGGAACTGCGCGCCTTCGCCAAGGAACGCGACCTCGGCATGGTGCTCGACCTCGCCAAGCTCGGCGAGGCGGTCCTCGACGCCAAGCCCGAGCTCGACCTGACCGCCGAGTTTGTCGTGTATTACAACGCGAAGCACCCGTAAGGGCGTCGCACCTTTGTTCACCTCCGGGCCCGGCTTTGCGCCGGGCCTTTTTATTGCCGGGCGAGTTCGCGCAGCGCGTCGCGGGCGATCCACCGGGCGGCGGGGGCGTCGATCCGGGCGATCCGCCGCGCCTCGGCCATCGCGGCCCGGCGGAGGCGCGGGTTGCGCTTGCCGATCTGCCGCAGGGCCCAGTTGACCGCTTTCTTCACGAAGTTCCGCCCGTCCGTCGCCTCCCGGCGGATCATCGGGAGAAAATCCAGGAAGACCGCGTCCGGCAGTTCCTTCCGGTGCACGGCCATGCCAGCCATGAGGGCGAACCCCGTCCGCTTCACGAACTCGGCCTTCCGCCGGCTCCATGCCTCCGCCTTGGCCGCGGCGAAATCCGTGCGGTCGAAGAGAAACGCGCAGGCGTCGGTCAGCGCCCAGTTGTCGCAATCCTTCACCCAGGCTTCCGCCTGGCGGCGCGTGACCTGCCGCGGATCGTCGATGATCGTCGCCAGGCCCATGGCGTCGTGGATGCCGCTCGCCCACAGCTCCAGGGCCAGGGCGTGGTCGCGCCGGTGTTGGCGGGCGATCCCGCGCAGGACCGGCGCGCTGATGCCCAGCTGTTCCTTGTTGGAAACGATGCCAAAGCGCCGCATGCCCTCGATGTTGCGCTCGTTGCGGAGCGAGCGCAGGTGCGCGATGATTTTTTCCGCCGCCGGGCTCATGCCAGCTTCATGATCAGCGCCGAGGCGTCCGCCGCCTGCGCCTTGTCCGAGGCCAGCCAGGTGCTGGCCTGCTGCAACGCCGCCGGATCCACGGCGTTGCCCCGGGCCTTGCGGCGGAGCAGGGCCGCCACCAGCGCCAGCTGCGCGCGCGCGTCATCCGGGTTGGCCTGGGCGGACCGGAGAAGCATCCCGAGGCCGTCCGGCGCCTGCCCGGCGGGCAGCACGCCCTTCTCGGCGAGAAAATCGGTGGCCAGGGCGCCCAGCCCCTGCAGGTAGGCGGACGGGGCCGCGGGCGGCGCATAAGGCAGCCCGGCGGACAACGGCGACCACTCCAGATAGGTGCGGAGCAGTTCGTGGAATTTTCCGAGCTCCGCGTCCGCCGTCGCCGGCGTCCAGCGCACCAGAAAGGCCTTCAGCTCGCGGGATTTCTTCACCTCCCAGATGCGGACGCCAAGCTCGAAGTCGTCGTGGCGGTTCCGCACCGCGCCGGTGACGACGTAGTCGACGCCGCCCTCCACGCTGTCGCTGAGCTGGCGGATGTTCTCCGCGGCCCATTCGATGTGGAACAGCGCATAATGCTCCGCGCCCATGACGCCGAGCGCCGCGATCGACTCGAAGCCGTTGCTGCTGGCGAAGGTTTCCGCCAGCCAGAGCGGGAAACCGCGGGTCAGCCGACCGAGGTCGTCCTCCGGCCGGGCGGCCCGCTCCGCGGCGTCGGCGAGGCCGGGCAGCGCCAGCTGGGCGAACGCCAGGCGCCGCACCCGGCCCTCCTTGCGCGGCAGCAGGTGCGGCGCATGGTCCTCGAGCCCGTAGAACCAGACCGGCTTGCTGATGCTGACGAGGTTGATCTTTTTCTCCACCGGCGCCGCCACGGCCGCATGCTCGGCGGCGTGGTCGGCCTCGCCCTCGGTGACATAGATCTCGGCGATGGCCTTGGAGAATCCGACCAGGCGCGACTCGAGCGCCGGCTGCTGCAGCGAAAAAAGCAGGTCGAGCAGGTGCTGCGCGGCCTCGGGGTTGCGCGTGGCGAGATAGGCCTGGAGCAGGTTGATGCCGGCGGCCGCGCCGTGCTTCTCGAGGTCATAGCGCGGCGCCAGCAGCTCGATGATCTCGCGCACGTGGCCGTTGGTGCCGAGGTCGGCGGAGATGGTCACCATCACGTCGGAACGGTCGGCGGCGGCGGCCAGCACCTCCTCGTAGATGGCGAGGGCCCCGGGCAGGTCCTTCGCCCTCAGCTTCGCGCGGGCCTCGGTCAGCCGGGGCAGAACCCCGCCGGCGGCGGCGGTTTTTTCCGGCACCGCGTCCACCGGCATGGCGGGGACGGCGGCGGACGGCACTTCTGGTTTCCTGGGGCTGAGGCGGTCGAAGAATCCCATGTCTGCGAGCAAAACGACTCGCCGCAATCTGGCGAGCGATTCTTGGCCTAGCTACGCCGGGCGGACGGCGCGGGCAGCTGGTCGGGCGCCAGCCCGGTGCGGACCCGGACCGCCGCCAGCACCTTAGGCACATACATGCGGGTTTCGGCGGACAGGGCGGGGGAGATCTCGGCGAAGGTCGTGGCCTTGCGCCCGGCGAGGAGCCGGCGAACCCGGCCGGGGCCGGCGTTGTAGGCCGCGAGCGCCAGCGGCCAGTCGCCGAACTGGTCGTGCATCTGGCGCAGGTAGCGGGCCGCGGCCCGGGCGGATTTTTCCGGGTCGGTGCGGTCGTCCGGCAGAAAGGTGCTCAGGCCTAGTTCCTTCGCCGTCGCCGGCATGAGCTGGAACAGCCCCTTGGCCCCGACCGGGCTGCGCGCCGCGGGGTTGAAGGTGGACTCGACCTCCGCGATCCACGCGAGCTGGGGCGGCACGCCCTCGGCCGCAAAAACCCGGCTGACCACGGGAAATAAACCCGCCGAGCGCGCGGGGGCCGGGCGCGACTTCAGCCGGCCGAGCCACAGCTCATAATAAGGCGGCGGCGCGGGCCGGGCGCCGGGTTGGGGCGGCCGCACCACCGGCGGGGGCAGGCGCACGGCCTCCTTCGCAGCCTCGATGTAGTCCAGCCGCTCCTCGAGCCACTCCGCCTGGTCGGCGTAATCCGGAAAAAGCTGCAGCGCCGCGAGGGCGGAGCGGGCTTCCGGTTCATAGGCGGCCAGCGCCGCCAGGTCCTCGGAGTCCAGCGCCCGCTGGAACCGCGCGGCGAATTCGTCCCATTGCTGGCGCGACGGAAAATCATACTGCGCCTTGATCTCCGCGGGGGCGAAGGCGTCGAACAGCTGCCGCGCGGTCTCGTGCAGGTCAATCTCCTGCGCCGGTTCCGCGGCGGGCTTGGGCGCGGGGGCCGGCGCGGCCAGCACCACCCCGCCGACCAGCAGCAAGACGAAGGCGCGTCGTTTCATCTGCTCAACGACCTCCGGTCGCGGTCTTGGTGCCGGCCAATCGGGCGAGCACCGCCGCCTTGAGCCGCAGTCCCGGTTGCTCCGTCCACACCATGGCCGGTTCGCCGAAATAACGCGCGGTGTTTTTCGCGCCCCAGTCGGTCGTGGCGATGCGGTAGGTTTTTGCGGGATCGACCGCCGCCGGGCCGGCGGCGAAGGAAAAGTCGCCGCGACGTTGCGCGAACGGCGTGTCCGGCCCCTGGTTGGCCGCCGCGAGCAATCGCTGCAAGCGCGCGCCGTTCACCTCCGCGGTGTAAACCGGTCCGTCGAACCGCACGCAGGAATCAAACCCGGCGCGCGTCACCGCTCCCGCCGGCAGGCCGCCGCCAAAGGTCGTGTTGCCGATAAAAGCCGCGTCCACCCCGGCAGCCTCGCGCAAAGCCCCGGCGGCGAATTTTGCCGCCTCCGCGGTGGTCAGCGCCTGCGCGACCGACCCGACCACCGCGGTGTCCTCGGCGGTCAGGTGTTTGGTCTTGGTCTCCTGGATGAGCGCGGCGAGCTCCGGGTCGGCCGGACCGTCGTTTGCGATTTTGACCTGCTCGACCACCCAGCGCGGGGCCCCGGCGGCATCGCGGCAGAGCCAGGCCAGCGAAACATATTCGTTCCACGAGCCGGAGTGAAAATAGACCGTGCGGCCGAACGGCTGCACGAAGCGCAGGTGGTCGTGCGCCCCGGCGAAGAGCGTGCCGTCGGGCACGAGCGGCAGCATCTCGCGGTCGGCGGACACGCCGGCATGGCTCAGCACGATGTGCAGCGGCGCGCCGGCCAGCAGTTCTGAAAAATTCTTTCTCGCCCACACCACCGGATTGGCCAGGTCGAGCGAGGGCCGCACCGCCACCCGGTAGGTCGACAGCCGGTCCGTGGTCAAACCGACCACGACGGCGGTCTCGCGCCCGAGCGGGAGCAAGGCGGAGGCCGGGGCGAAAGGGTGGTGGGTGGCGCGGTTGACGATGTTGCTGACAACCCGGACGCCGGTGGCTTCGACGCGCCGGACCGTATCCTCCAGGTCGTAGAATTCCGGCTCATGGTTGCCGAGGTTGAGGATGGTCGGTGCGCGGGCAGCGAGCGCCTGGAACATCGCAAAATCCACCGCGCCGGCGCTGCGGCGGGCAACGATGTTGCCGTATTCGAGCGTGTCGCCATTGAGCAAAATCGCCAGCGGCAGGCCGGGATTTTCCACCTTCAGCCGATCCACGGTCGCGACCAACCGCGCCGTGCGCTCATAGGCGGAGTGCTGGTCGCCGGTGATGAGCACCAGGGCCTCCGGCCCGCCCGGCCGGGCCGGGGCCGTCACGGCCAGGAGAAGGAAAAACGCGGTGATTCTCATGACCGATGCAGCTTGTCGGCCAAAAAAAATCCCGCAAGCCTGCCGCCCGCCGACATGGATCATCCCTCGTTCATCAACCAAGTCCACGTCTTGGTCGGCCGGCTCAGCGTGCACCAGGACTTTTTCTGGTTCTTTTCCCTGCTGGGGTGGAGCTTCGCGCTGATCGCGTGGTGGCGGCATCCGCGCCGGGGCCCGGCCTGGCCCTGGCTGCCGTGGTGCGCCGGCGCGGCGATTGCCTCGGCCTTCATCCAGTTCGGGATGTTCAACCCCACCTTCGACCTGTTCCAGGAACGGCTGATCCCGGGCACGGTGGCCGATTACCAGCACGCCGTGATCGACCCCTATTGGTTGGGCGACATCATGCTGGCTTTGGCGGTGGCGGTGATGGCCGCCGGGTGGGGGTGGCTGGCCTTGGCCCGCTCCCGTTGGTTCCGGTTTCGCGCGCTCCCGTCCATTTTGCTCGCCGGCGTATTCGTCCACCACGTGGCGACGCCGGAGACGGGCGGCGGGCTGCTGGCTTTGCTGGGGGTGATGGCCGCGACCGCGCTCTGGCTCAAGTCCACTCCCACCCCCTGGTCGCGCCTGGGTCTGGCCGGGGCGGCCCTTTTACCCGCCTTGTCCACGATCGGGCCGCTGGCCGCGGCCCTGGGTCAGCTGCAGCGGGCCGGGCCGCCGGCGCCGGTCGGGTTGGCCGCCGCCGTGTTTCAGATGTTGCTGGGCGGCGTGGTTTTCGCCGGCCTGCTGCACGAGATCCTTGCCTCCAAGACCGCCGGGCCCGGCCGGATCAGCTGGCCCGAACTCCGGCCCTTTTTGCTCGGCGGCGGCCTCCTGCTGGTCACCGCGATGTTCATCGGCATCCAGAGCGGCCGCGACAACCGGCGAGAGATCCAGCAGAACCGGCTGCGCACCACGGCCGCCCACGCGAGCGTGTTCGATCCGGCGCTGCTGGCGCCGCTGCAGCACCCGGAATTCCGGATCCAAACCCGATCGTCGGCCGGCGAATCGATCGCGGCGCGCTCGGTCTGGCTGACCCGCGGCTCCGCCGAACCGGCCCGCCGGCGGTTGATCGAGGTCGTCCGCGCCACGCCGTTTCTCAAGTCCGCCCGCCTCGTCGTGCTGCATGACGGCTGGCTGGTGGCCGCGCTCTCGTCGGACAATCCGGCCGGCAGCATCGAGTTGTTGCGCCGCGCCACCCCGGAGGACGTGGCGCGCTGGGCCAACCGGGAGGCCTATGTCGAGGAATCGCCCGTGCCGGAGATCGGCTACGATTATTACTGCCGGGCACCGATCCTCGCGGCGGACGGCCGGATGCTCGGCTGGCTCGATTGCGTGCGCCGCGAATACTACCTGAGCGTCGAACGCCGGTGGCGGGCCGCGCCGTTTGTCATGGCCAATTTCGGCCTGGTGCTCCTGGCCCTGGTCTTCGTGCAGCGACGCGCGGCGCGGGAACGCGAGACCGCCCAGCGGGCAGCGGTGGTCGCCGGCGAGAGCCTCCGGGTCAAGACGGCCTTCCTCGCCAACGTCAGCCACGAGCTGCGCACCCCGCTGCAGAACATTCTGGGTTACAGCGAACTCTTGCGGCAGGAGCAGGGGGACCGGCCTTCCGCCCGGCTCGACGCGTTGCGCCAGCAGGGCGAACTGATGACGCGCCTGGTCAACGACCTCATCGACCTGAGCGCCGTCGAGAGCGGATCGTTCCAGCTGGCGACCCGGCCGGTCGCCCCGGCCGATCTGGTCCGGCAGACCATCGAGAGCCTGCGCCCGCGCGCCGAGGCCAAGGGTCTCAGCCTGCGTTGCGCGACGGCTGACGAGGTGCCCGCCTGGGTGACGGCGGACGGCGACCGCTTGCGCCAAGTGCTGATCAATCTGGTCGGCAACGCCCTCAAGTTCACCGACCATGGCACCGTCACGGTCTCCCTCCGCGCCGAACCCGCCCCCGGGGGAAGGTCGCGTTTGATTCTGACGGTGGACGACACCGGCCCGGGCATTCCCCCGGAGCAGCAGGGGCGGCTCTTCGCCCCTTTCACGCGGCTGGCGCAGACGGCGGAGAAGGAAGGCTCGGGTCTCGGGCTGGCCCTTTCCGCCGCGCTCTGCCGCGCCATGGGCGGCGGGCTCACGGTCGAGAGTGACGGCCGGAGCGGCAGCCGCTTCACTGCGTCGCTCCTGCTGGCCCCCGCGGCCGCTCCCGCCTCGGTTCAACCGATAGCCCGGCCCGCGGCCGGGTTTGTGCCTCGCGTGCTGGTCGTGGACGACAACCGGCTCGTGCGGGAGCTGTTTGTCGCCTCGCTGACCGAGCGCGGCGCAACCTGCCGCCCGGCAGCGAACGGCGCCGAGGCCCTCGTCCGCCTGGCCGAGGAAGTCCCTGAGGTCATCGTGCTCGACCTTGCGCTGCCGGATGGCGACGGCGCGGACCTGACGCCGAAACTGCGCGCCCTCGCGCCCGGCGTCCGCATCATCGGGGTCAGCGCGCACGCGGGGAGCCCGGACCGGACCCGGGCGCTGGCGGCCGGCATGGATCATTTCCTGACCAAGCCCGTGCCGCTGGATGAACTCTGGGCGGCCGTGGTCGGAGCGCGGCCGGACGCCGCCGGCCCGGCCCCCTACTTCGATCCTCCGCCCGCCCTGCGGGAACGTTTGCACCGTGATTTTCTGGCCGAGTTGCCGGCCCGGCGGGCGGAACTGGCCGTCGCGATGCAGGCGGGCAACTGGCCACAGGTGCGCGCCGACGCCCATTACCTCCGCAACAGCGCGCTCGTGGTGCAGGCGACGGAGCTCTTTGCCGCCTGCACCGGCCTGGAAGCCGCGGCGACCGCGGGAAATGCCGCCGAGGCCGGACATTGGTGGGATCGTTGCGCCGCCGCCCTGGACGCTCTGGCCGTCGGCTAGGGCCCATCAGCCCTGTTCCGCGCAGAGATGCCCTATTTCGGCAAAAACCGCTTGTCGGGCGGAATTTTCTCCACTCATTCCGCTGCCATCGACCCCCGAACCACACCACCCAAAATCCGTGTGCTGGTGGTGGACGACCATCCGCTGTTTCGCGCCGGAGTGGTTGCCGCCCTGCAACAGGATCCCGCCCTCGAGGTTTGCGGCGAGGCAGACAACGCCGTGCTCGCCCGCGACCTGGCCGCCCGGCTGCGGCCCGATGCCGCGGTCGTGGACCTGATGCTGAAGGACGACGACGGGTTGAGGCTGGTGCGCGAGCTGCGCCAGGACCACACCCGGATGAAGCTCGTCGTGCTTTCCATGCTCGACGCCGCCGTTTACCAGTCGAAGTCGTTGCAGGCCGGGGCAAATCATTTCATCTCCAAGCTCGATGGCCCGGCCGCCATCGTGGCGGCGTTGCAGCAGCCCGGTTCCGGCGGGCGCCCGACGCGCCCCGTCCCGGACAACGCCCATGCGCTCTCCGTCCTGAGCGAACGCGAGCTGCAGGTTTTCATCCAGCTGGGGCAGGGACGCTCGACGCAGGAGATCGCCACCGCGCTCGGCGTGAGCGCCAAGACGATCGAATCACACCGCGAGAACATCAAGGGCAAGCTGGACCTGCCCCACGCCAACGCCCTCGTCGCCCGCGCGGCGCTGTGGGTGCGCGAGCAGGGCCTGACGCGCTGAGGCCGGCGCGACGCCCCGGGTGGTTCCGCCGCCCGCGAAAATTCAGGGATTTCCCTAGGCCCGGCCCCTTGTCCGGGCCGCGGGGATGGATTGGCTCGGGTCCGCATAACCCACCACCATGAAATTACACCACGTTCTCACAGTTCTCGCCGGAGTATCCGCGCTGGTCCTCCCGCTTTCCGCCCAGGTCTTCGTCGGCTCCGATGATTTCGGCAGTTCTACTGTCAGTGACGCAAAATGGGCCTATGCTTTTCGCTTCAGCGGAACCAATGGTCTGCTGGACTATTCCGCCGGGCGGCTCGATTTCAGCAAGGCTGCCGGGGCCGGCAGCTATGTGCTCGGCTGGGATGGTGAACCTTCCACCCCCGGGGCCAACCCCAGCAAGACAAGCGCCAGTTTCACCACGAGCTGGGTGGCTGACGTGACGGTCACTAACAGTATCGGCACCCTCACTGGCGGGGAGTTTTTGTCGTTCGGCTTGGAAGTGGCGGGCACCGGCGCGCAATATTCGTCCATCATGTTGGTCGCGAGCAGCGGCGGTTATAACTTCCGGGCGGAAGGTTCCGGCTTCACCCCGGTTTCCGCAGCCACGGCTGATTTCACCGATGTTCATCTGCGGCTGGCGTGGGATGCCGGCACCCAGGTGTTGAATTCCTCCTACAGCTTTGACGGCGGCAGCTATACCCCCTTGGCAACCTACAATCCGGTGGCGCAGTGGACCGCCGGTGCCGCGACCGGCGGTTTCTATTTCGAAATCTTCGGCAACAGCAACATGGCCGCCGCCATCTCCACCGGCTCGGTCTATGCCGATAACTTCAGCGTCTCCGCCATCCCCGAGCCCTCGACCTACGCGGCGTTCGCCGGACTGGGGGCGCTCGGCCTCGCGTTCTGGCGCCGCCGGCAGGCCCGCGCCCTCGCGACGGCGTAGCGCCATCGCGTCCCGATCAACCGACTCTACCCGGTGACCACGCGCGGCGTGTTATCCGGGGCCACCTTCCCCTCCCGCCCAAGCTTCCTCCCATGCATTTATTTCCCCGCCTCGCCCTTCTCGGCACCCTGTTGCTCACTACGATTCCCCTTCAAGCCCAGGTTTCGTTCTACGGGACCGACGATTTCAACGACAACAGCTTCGCCCCGGGTCGCTGGAGCTCGTTTGGCACGACCAACGGCGGTCTGTGGACCGAGACGAATGGCCGGCTGGAGTTCACCGCCGACGCCACCGCCACCGCCATCACGACGGCGAATCGCGCGCAGCAGTTCCGGGTCTGGTCAAGCACGACCAGCGGCAACCCCAGCTACACGGACAGCTGGAGCGCCACGATGTCCTTCACGATCGACAAAACCGCGGTCGCCACGAACGGGGCCTCCGTCCTGGGCTTTGAAAACTTCATGGCCGGCAGTGCGAGCGGCTACTACGGGATCTACCTGCAATATGCGACGAGCGGCGGCCGCATTTACGCGGAGCAAGGCGTGTTCAACGGCTCGGGCTACACCCGGACCACCCTGGGTTCGACCGGCAGCCTCGATAACACCTTCGATGGGACGGACGTGTTGCTGCAAATGAACTATAACGCCTCAACCCAGGCTTTCACCTCCGCCTTCAGCTTCGACGCGGGGAACACCTACTACACCTTTGGCACCTGGACCGGCGCCGGGCATTTTGGCGGCCCGGCCACCGGCAACACCAGCGCTTGGGCTGTGACGCCGACCACGGGTTTCGGCCTGGAAGTGTATGGCGCCCTTTACGGCGACGGGGTCACCCCGGGATCCACTTTCCTGAGCGGCCAGGCCTATGCCGACAACCTCACCGTCTCCGCCATCCCCGAACCCTCGACCTACGCCGCGTTCGCCGGCCTCGGTGCGCTCGGTCTCGCCTTCTGGCGCCGGCGGCAGAAAGCCGCCGCCGCGGCCTGAACCGGCTTGAAGTCTTCCTAAAGCCCGGCGGCGCAACGCGCCCCGGGCTTTTTCTTTTCCCTCGTTGACCGGGTGGGGTGGGCGGGTAGTTAAAACCCTCTCCTCCGTCCGCCTTCGCCAAGGCTACGGCGCGATAAGTAAAGATCCCCGGGGCAAGCCCCGGGGCATTTGACAAGACCACCGCCAACTCATTCGACCGTCATGCAATCCACCCTCAAACCCCATCGACCATCCAAGCCGAAGCAAGCTTCGGGGTATCGGACCCACCGCGAATGAACCGGGTCCACATCAAAGCTTACGGGTGTCCGCCTTCGCCGAGCCTACGGCGAGACGGGCGGCGCCACGCCCGCGCATCGGCATGAATCGCGTCCATATCAAGACTTACGGCTGCCAGATGAACGAGCGCGACAGCGAGGCCGTGGCGGCCATGCTTCGCGCCCGGGGCTACCGCATTGTCGCGGACGAGGCGCAGTGCGACATCCTCCTGCTCAACACCTGCAGCGTGCGCGACGCCGCCGAGCAGAAAGCCATCGGCAAGGCGGCCAATGTATCCGGCCGCAAGAAAAAGAATCCCGACTTCATCTTGGGCATCCTCGGCTGCATGGCGCAGAACCGCGGCGCCGAGCTGCTCGACCGCCTGCCCGACGTGGACCTGATCGTGGGCACGCAGAAATTCCACCAGGTGCCCGACTTCCTCGACAACCTGCGCTCCGCCCACGCCGCCGGCATTCCCGTGGGCCACACCCTCGTGGAGATTGGCGACGAAGCCGGCTCGCAAAACACCATCCGCGACCATGTGCTCGAGGAGAAACAGGTCTCGGCCTTCGTCTCCATCCAGCAGGGCTGCAACATGGACTGCGCGTTTTGCATCGTCCCGAAAACCCGCGGCGACGAGCGCTCGCGGCCGATGGACGAGATCGTGCGCGAGTGCGAGCAGCTCGCCGAACGCGGCGTCCGCGAGGTGACTCTGCTCGGCCAGATCGTCACCAGCTACGGCCGGCGCGATTACCAGCACACAAACGGAGTGACGCCCTTTGTCCAGCTGCTCGAGCGCGTGAACGCCATCCCCGGCATCCGGCGCATCCGCTTCACGTCGCCGCACCCGCGCGGTTTCAAGGAGGACCTGATCGCCGCCTACGGCCGCTTGGAGAAACTCTGCGAATATGTGCATCTGCCGCTCCAGTCGGGATCCGACCGCATCCTGAAGGCGATGAACCGGCCTTACACCCGCGAACGCTACGCGCAGATCGTCGCCGACCTCCGCACCGTGCGGCCGGACATGTATTTCTCGACCGACGTCATTGTCGGCTTCCCCGGGGAGACGGAGGAGGACTTCGCCCAGACCCGCGAGTTGTTCGAACAGGCCAACTACGACATGGCCTACATCTTCAAGTATTCGATTCGCACCAGCACGCCTGCCGCCACCTTGGCGGACCAGGTGCCGGACGACGTCAAGGAGGCCCGCAACCAGGAACTGCTGCGGATCCTCGCGGCCAATTCCGACCGCCGGAACGCCACGCTGCTCGGCACCACGCAGGAGGTGCTGGTCGAGGGGCCGGACAAGAAGGGCCGCGGTTTCATGGGTCGCACCCGGGGCAACCGCATCGTCCATTTCGCGGCCAGCGAGCGGCTGATCGGCGAGCTGGTGCCGGTCAAGATCGAGCGCGCCTCCACCGCCGTGCTCTACGGCTCGCTCGTGCTGACGGGGGCGGCCAATGAAACGTCCTAGAGGCCAGCTATCCGAAAAACATGGATCCATCTGTGGGCCAGCGAGCTTGCTCGCACCGCTCCCTCTGATGCGCGACCAAGGTCGCCGCCCACCGTCCTCTTAGCTGAGGATTTTCGGATAGCCTCTAAAGGTCACGAAAAATGGTTCTTTCCCCTTTCGGGTATTTCGTGTGTTTCGTGGGCAGTATTACATGAGTCTTTTCCTCGCCACCCTCCTGCCCGGTTTGTTCCTCGCGCTCCTGGGCGCGGTCTTCCTCTGGAACAACTCGATCGTCGCCTCGACGGCGAGGACCCTGCCGCGGTCCCGGCGCGGGGCCTGGCTCTTTTTCGGCGCCGGGGCGGTCTGGTTCCTCTGGCGGGTGTCCCGTCTCACGGAGTCCGACCTGATCTTCTTCTCGACCCCGCAACCGGTGATGATCGGCTTCGGCGTGCTCGCGCTGCTGGCCTTCCTCTACGCGCCGGACTTCCTCGCGGTGCGCGGCCTCTGCCTGCTGGTGCTGCTGGCGGCCGAGCCGCTGCTCTCCGCCGCCTACATGGAATACCAGCATCCGCAGCGCCTGCTGATGGTGACCGGGGTCTATGTCGCCATCTCCCTGGCGCTGTATCTGGCCGCCGCGCCCTACCGGCTGCGCGATTATTTCGAGTGGCTCTTCCGCCAGCCGGCGCGACCACGGCTGCTCGGCGCCATGCTGCTGACCTACGGCCTCGCCACGTCCGCCGCCGCCTTCACCTACTGACCCCGATCATGCCCGCCACCGCCGCCGCCCAGACCGTATTGTTGATTCTCGCCGGTCCGGCCGGGGTGGGCAAAAGCACCCTGTGCGACCGGTTGGTGGCCACCGTGCCCGGCTTCGAGCGTGTCATCACCGCCACGACCCGCCCGCCGCGACCCAACGAGGCGCACGCGCGCGACTATCATTTCCTGACCGAGGCGCAGTTCGACGCCCGGCTGGCCGCGGACGACTTCCTCGAGTGGGCTTGGGTGCACCGCAAATACCGCTACGGCACGCTCAAGTCCGCCGTGCTCGACCGGCTGCCCCACACCAGCCTTGTCGCCAACCTCGACGTGCAGGGCGTGCGCAGCATCCGCGCCGCGGCGGAAACCCTCCCGCTGCTCAAGGCCCGGCTGGTCACCATCTTCGTGGCGCCCGACTCGTTCGACGTCCTCCGCGAGCGCCTGCAGGGCCGCGGCCCGGTGAGCGCGGAGGAGCTGGAACGCCGGATGCAGAGCGCCGAACTCGAGATGGGCGAACGGCACAACTACGACTACGTGATTCACAGCGGCAGCAAGGAGCAGGACTTCCGTGCCCTGCTGGACTTCTGGGAGCAGGCCCGGCGGAAGTTGCAAGTCGGGTAGGGGCCGTTGCCCCCAACGGCCCGCCGAGGGCGCTTGAGGTCAAGCGCCCCTACCACCGAAAACATGGCCGACCATTCCCCCTTCCCAATCAGCGACCATTGTGATGGCACGCGGTTCTTCAACCCGGCGGGCTGGAAACACGCGCTGGGATTTTTCAAGCTGCCCCGGTGGTGGTGGCAGCGGCTGGCGCTGGGCCAGGGGGAGACGTGGCCCCGCCAAGTGCGCGCCCCGCGGATTCCTCAATTGCCCGCCACTGTGCCGGCGGGCCAGGTCGCCGTCACCTTCATCGGCCACTCCACCTTTTTGTTGCAGGTCGCGGGACTGAACATCCTGACGGACCCGATCTTCGCCTCCCGCGCGGGTCCGTTCGGCTGGGCCGGGCCGTGGCGCGCCCGGCCGCCGGCGCGGCGGCTGGGCGAGCTGCCGCGCATCGACCTCGTGCTCGTCAGCCACAACCATTACGACCACCTCGACCTGGCGACCCTGCGCTGGCTGGCGCGCCGGCACCGGCCGCACATCCTGACGACCCTCGGCAACAAGGCGTGGCTGGAAGCGCGCGGCGTCGGCCGCGTGACCGAGTTCGACTGGTGGCAGGAACGCGAGGCCACGCCGGATATCACCGCCGTGTGCACCCCCGCACAGCACTTCACCGCGCGCTGGCCGTGGGACCGCAACCGGACGCTCTGGGGCGGCTTCGTGCTGAACACGCCGGCCGGCCGGATCTGGTTCGCCGGCGATACGGGCTACTGCGCCGGTTTCAAGGAGATCGGCGCGCGGCTCGGGCCGGTCGACCTCGCCTTCATTCCCATCGGCGCCTACGAGCCGCGCTGGTTCATGGAACCGGTGCACCTGAATCCCGCCGAGGCGGTGCAGGCCCATCTGGACGTGCGGTCCCGCCGGAGCCTGGGCATGCATTTCGGCACATTCCAACTGACGGACGAGGGCGTGGAGGCGCCGGTGCACGCACTGGCGGCGGCGCGCACCGCGCACGGCGTGGCGGACGAGGCGTTCACCACCCTGGATTTTGGCGAGACCCGGCTGGTGAAGCTGCGGTGAGGCAGACCGGATAGGGGCGTGGCTGCGGCTTCCAAAAAAGAAGTGCCGGTGACGGCAGGTAGGGCGAATCCTCCGGATGAGCCGGGCGCCCGAACGGCTCGTCAGGGACGACTCGCCCTACCCGTTAAGTGGAACGGTCCGCCGCCCAGCGGCGACCCTACATTCAACTCGTCCCGACTGATGCGGGCTGTTGCGGCCATCACTCTTCCGCCTCGATCCAGTGGCAGCCCTTGCTGACCGGGTTGAGCGAGGCGGCGTGGACGACCAGCAGCGCGGTCTGCACCGCGTTGCGCAGTTCGATGAGGTCGCTGGTCGGCCGGCAGTCGCGGTAGAAGGCCTGGATGTCCTCGCGCAGCTCGAGCAGGATGCGGCGCGCCCGGGCCAGCCGACGGGGCGAACGGATGATGCCGGCGTAATTCCACAAAGTCTGCTGGATCTGCGACAGATCCTGCCGGATGAGCAGCGGGTCGGGCACCTTCACCGGGCTGCGCCACTCGCGCGGGGCCGGCAGGTGGAAGGAAACCGTCGCACCCAGTTCCGCGGCGTCGGCGCGGGCCGTGGCCTGGGCGGAGACCAGGCACTCGAGCAGCGACGTGCTGGCGAGGCGGTTGGCCCCGTGCAGCCCGGTGCAGGCGGTTTCGCCGATGGCGTTGAGATGGCGGACATTGGTCCGGCCACTGAGATCCGTGTGCACGCCGCCGCAGGAGAAGTGCGCCGCGGGAACGATCGGGATCGGCTCGCGCGTGATGTCGATGCCATGGGCCAGGCAGCGTTCATGGATGCTCGGAAACCGGTCGCGGATGAATTCCGACTTGAGCGCCGACAGGTCGAGATAGGCGCAGGCCTCGCCGGTCGCCGCAAGGTGGTGCTGGATGGCGCGAGCCACGACGTCGCGCGGCGCCAGCGAGCCCAGCGGATGGACCTTGTCCATGAACCGCCGACCCTGGCTGTCCACGATCACCGCGCCCTCGCCGCGCAGGGCCTCGGTGATGAGGAAGTGCTGCGCCCCCTTCTTGTAGAATACCGTGGGGTGAAACTGGACGTATTCGAGGTCGATGAGCCGCGCGCCGACGCGGTAGGCCATCGCGACACCGTGGCCGACGCTGCCAGGCTGGTTGGTCGTGTGCAGAAAAATCCCGCCAAGGCCGCCGGTGGCCAGAATGGTCTTCTTGGCCACGAAGGCCGTGACCTCGCCCGTGGCCGGGTCGAGCGCGTAGCAGCCGAAACAGGTGAGTGGCTCATAGCGGTCGTGCAGGTCGGTGGAATTGTGCGAAAGCGTCAGCAGGTCGACCGCGACGAATCCGCTGCGCCGTGTGATGCCGGGGGTGGCGTCAACCCTGTCCGCCACCGCGGCGAGGATCGAGTGGCCGGTGGTGTCCTTGGTGTGGATGATGCGGCGGTCGCTGTGGCCGCCCTCGCGGGTCAGATGCAGTGCACCGTCGGGCTGGCGGTCGAAGCCGACGCCGAGTTCGTCGATCAGCAGCTCCCGCACGGCGGCCGGGCCCTCGCGGGCCAGCTGGTCGATCGCCGCGGGGTTGGCCACACCGTCACTGGCCGCGAGGATGTCGCGCGCCAGCTGCGCGGGATCGGGCGAGGTGTCGTAGATGATGCCGCCCTGCGCCCAGTCGCTGTTCGCCTGCAGCGGTGGGCCCAGCGACAGCAGCTCCACCTTGAACCCGGCCTTCGCCGCGTGCAGTGCGTAGGCCGAGCCGGCGAGGCCGGCGCCAAGAACCAGACAGTCGGTGCGGATGATGTTCATATGATTGTTTGTGGTAGGGCGAGTCGTCACGACGAGCCGCGGCTCATCCAGAGGATTCGCCCTACCTGTGGCGAGCGGGCTGCAGATCGAGGCTCAGGTCCGCCGCAACCGCCGAGTGGGTCAACGCACCGATGCTGATGACGTCGACGCCGGGCAGGGCGTAGTCGCGGAGTGTCTCAAAGCGGACGCCGCCGGAGACCTCCACCTGCGCCCGGCCGGCAATGACAGCCACGGCGGCACGGACCTGCGCGGGCGTCATGTTGTCGAGGAGGATGACTCCGGCACCTGCGCGGCAGGCTTCTTTCACCTCGGCCATCGTCTTGGCCTCCACCTCGATCTTGGCGGTGTGCGGGGCGGCGGCGCGGCAGAGTTGCACGGCCTTGGTGAGCGAACCGGCGGCGGCGATGTGGTTGTCCTTGATGAGGACGTGCTCGCCGAGGGAGCTGCGGTGGTTGTGGCAGCCGCCAGTGCGCACGGCGTATTTCTCGAGCGCGCGCCAGCCGGGCGTGGTCTTGCGGGTGTCGACTACACGGACGCCGGTGTCTTTGACCGCGTCGGCGTAGCGCCGGGCCTGCGTGGCAATGCCAGAGAGACGTTGCAGGAAATTAAGCGCGGTGCGCTCGGCCGTGAGAATAGAGGCCGTCGGCCCCTCGACCTGCAGCACGAGTGCGCCCTTTTTCACCCGGTCGCCATCGCGGGCGATGAGTTTGGTCTTCAACGCCGGATCGACGCGGGTGAAAACCCGGGCGGCAACCTCGAGGCCGCAGAGCACGATGTCCTGCTTGGCGTCGATAACGGCGCGGCTGCGGTGTTTGCCGGAAAAAATAGCGCGGCTCGTGAGGTCGCCGAGTCCGGCGTCCTCCTCAAGGGCGAGGTCGATCAGGTGTTCGGTGCGGGGGGTGAGCATGGGGAAAAAGGCTGAAAAGCTGAAGAACTGAAGGGCTGAAACTGGCGGAGAGGCGATTGTATGCTTGGGGGGTGAAGGTATGTTCAGCCTTTCAGCTTTTCAGTCCTTCAGCCCTTGATCGCCGGGGTGAGCTCAAACATGCGGTCGATGCTGCGCTGGGCGCGGCGGCGCAGGTTCTCGTCGAGGGTGATGATCTGGTCGGGACGCGGGGCGGCGAGCGCGTCGCGGATCTTTTCAAGGGAGTTAAGCTTCATGTAGGGACAGAGCCGGCAACCGCCGATGAAATGCTTCTCCGGGGTCTCGACCTGCAACCGGCCGACGAGCCCGCACTCCGTCAGCATGAGGAAATAGGGCGCGACGGTATTCTTGACATATTTCATCATCGCGCCGGTGCTGCCGACAAAGTCGGCGGCCGCGGCGACCGCAGGCGTGCACTCGGGGTGGGCGACGACCTTCAGGCCAGGGAAACGGGCGCGGGCCTCGATGACGGCGGCGGCATCGAACACATCGTGCACGATGCAGGTGCCGTCGGAGGTGATGATCTCCTTGTCCACGCCGCGGCGCTGGAGCTCGGTGCGGAGGTTTTCGCCCATCAGGCGGTCGGGCACGAAGAGGATGCGCCGCTGCGGCAGGGCCGCCACGATGTCGTAGACGTTGCCCGAGGTGACGCAGACGTCGGACTCCGCCTTCACGTCGGCGGTGGAATTGATATAGCAGACGACCGCCGCGTCCGGGTAGGCGGCCTTCAGCGTGCGCAACTGGTCGCCGGTGAGCGAATCGGCCAGCGAGCAACCGGAGCCGCGGTCGGGCACGACCACGGTGGCGCCGGGCGAGAGGATCTTGGCCGTTTCGCCCATGAAGACGACGCCAGCGAAGACGATGACCTTCGCCTTGGATTCGCGGGCCTGAAGGCTGAGGAAGTAGGAGTCGCCCTTGAAGTCGCCGACGCCGTAGATGATCTCCGGTTCGACGTAGGAATGGGTGAGGATGACGGCATCCTTCTCCTTTTTGAGCCGGTTGATCTCCAGGGTGAGCGGCGCGATGCGGCGGCAGTCCTCGTAGTTCCAGGTGCGGCCCGGCTCGCAGTCCACGTGCAAGAGGGCGCGGAAAAGCCGCTCGGCCTCGGTGTCGAGCTGGGGGGGAGAGAAAAGCGGTTGTTCCGTGGACATGAATCTGGGCGGATAAGGTAGTCTTGGCGGTGCGTCCGTCAAAGACCTCCGCATGTTCCGACCCGACAGGCTCCTCCCGGGGGCCGGCCCGCGCAATCATCCAATCCGTCATGTTGGCGGCCGGCCCGGGCCATTTCCCGTTTGTGTTAGGGGAGGTTGTCGGCCTTGCTGCGAGTGACACACCACCCCGACCGCCCGGCCCCGGCCAGCCTGGCTCTCCCCCCATGACCGCTCCCGGCGTCACCCACGCCCTCTTCACCGCCCGCTCGATGAACGCGCAGAACCGCGCGGAGATGCGGTCGGCCTTCGACCAGGCGCTCAAGCTGGCGGAACGCAACCGGCTCACGCTGCGCGTGCCGCGCGAGACCAAGACCGCGCCGAACACGCGGGGCATGCACTACCATTACCGGCCGGAGCTTTTCCTGGGGCTGCAGGGGGTGACCAACTTCAGCTTCCCCCGCGAGAGTTTCCGCGTCGGGCCGGACGAGATGTGCGTCATCCCCGCGGGCGTGCCCCACGGCGAGGTCGTCCAGGCCGGGCCCGACCAGCCCTTCCGCAACCTGGTCGCCGGCTTCTACAACAACACCATCAGCCTGCATTTCGCCCACGAGGTGCGGCCCGGCAAGCCGGACATCGAGGTGATTGAGTTCTTCGACGCGCCGAACCTGGATGTCTTCCTGACCCTCGCCAACACCACGGCGCAGACCCACAGCATGCACGGCCCGGCGCGCGACACCGTGCTCAAGGGGCTGCTGCTCGCGCTGCTCGGGCTGTTCCGCAACCTCGTCGAAACCGGCACCGGCGGGCTCAACAGCGACATCGGCAAGGTGTTTCAGGCGAAATGCCTCGTGCGCGAGCAATTCGCCAACCCCGAGCTCGGCGTGCAGCACATCGCCGAGCAGCTCGGCTGCTCGCCGGATTATCTATCCCACCTCTTCCACACGGAGACGAAGGAGCGGCTCACGCACTACATCCAGCGCATCCGCATCGACGGCGCGATCCTCGCGCTCGAGACGGCCACGCTGACCATCTCAGAGATCGCCTACGCGAGCGGCTTCGCCGATCCGGCCTATTTCGCCCGCGTCTTCAAGCAGCACAAGGGGGCCACCCCACAGGAATACCGGGTGCAGCTCGAAACGCACCGCCAGCAGCAGGAGGTGCAGCCCAAAACGGTCTATCACGACCACCTCGACTACACGCACGGCGTGCCGCACAAGAAAGAAGAGGCGGGGAAGAAGTGAGAGATTGCAAACGGTAGGGCGAACCCTCCGGGTGAGCCGTGTATTCGGAACGGCTCGGCGGGGACGCCTCGCCCTACCCGAACGCGCCGCGAACGTTCACTTCACGTAGACCCGGTAGGTCCACGTGGCGAGCGTGAGCTCGGCGCCCTCGGCAATATCGGCCTTTTCGCCCGTGAAGAACTCCGTGTAGCGGCCGGCATACGGACCATCGGTCAGCTTGATCGTCAGCGTCTCGTTGGAAAAATTCATCAGGGCGAAGACCTTGTCCGCCGCATTCTGGCGGACGAAGCTGAACACCTTGGTCGGCTCCGTGTTCACGACCTGCACCATGCGCGCGCCCCAGCGGGCGTTCCACAGCGCGGTGTTGGCCTTCTTCAGCGCGAAGAGCTGCCGGTAGAAATCCGCGTAGCGGTGCTCGCGCCACTGGATCGGGTCCTTCTCGAAGAAGGCGAGGCGCTTGTTGGAGCCGGCTTCCTGGCCGTTGTAGATGAGCGGCATGCCCTCGCTGACGACGGAGAGCACGATCGCAGCGTCGAGGCCGTCGCGGAAATTCTCGAACTCCGTGCCTTCCCACGCGTTCTTGTCGTGGTTGCTGACGAAGGTCATGCGCATGATGTCCTCGGGATAAAAGCCCTCGTTCCATGCGTAGTAGTTGAAGAGCGCACCGACGTTGGTCTTGCCGGTGCAGAGCTTGTGCATCTCGTCATACCACTGCCAGGCGTAGGTCATGTCGAAGGCTTGGGCATGGAGATCGCGCGACTCCCACTCGGCGAGCATGAAGACCGGCTTGATGGCATCGAGCTCCCGACGGAGGTTGTTCCAGAAATCGAGCGGGATGAAACCGGCCACGTCGCAGCGGTAACCGTCGATACCGACGTCGCGCACCCAGTATTTCATGACCTCGGTCATGTAGCGGCGGAGGCCCGGCGAGCGGTAGTCGAGGTTGATGATGTCGGACCAGTCGAACCAGGGGGTGGGGCGGAAACTGCCCTTCCAGTCCTTCTGATACCAGTCCGGGTGCTCGGCGGTCAGGGGATTGTCCCACGCGGTGTGGTTGGGCACCCAGTCGAGGATGACCTTGAGGCCGAGGCCGTGTGCGGTGGCGACGAAACGCTTGAGGTCGTCGAGCGTGCCGAACTCGGGATTAACGCCGTAATAATCCTTCACCGAGTAGGGGCTGCCCAGCGAGCCCTTGCGGTTTTTCTCGCCAATCGGGTGGATGGGCATGAGCCAGATGATGTCGACGTTGAGCGCCTGGATGCGCGGCAGCTCCTTTTCCACGGCGGCGAACGTGCCCTCGGGGGAAAACTGCCGGACGTTGACCTGGTAGATCGTGGCGTGCTTCGACCACTCCGGGTGCTTCACCTGCACATAGGGGACCGGCTGGTAGGGATCCGTAGCCGGCGGCGGGGTGACCGTGGCGGCGAAGACGGGCAGGCTGACGAGCAGCGCGAGCAGGAGCAGGCGGAAGCGTTTCATGGGCGAGGGAAACCTAAGGTTGGTGGGAGGCGGCCAACGGATCGTCCACCCGCGAGAGCGCGAAGGCGGCGAGGATCATGCACGCGCCGCCGGCGATGACGACGACCAGGGCCCGGCCGCCGAGCAGGTGCTGGACCACGGGGCCGAGCACGGTGGCGGCGAGGATCTGCGGGAGCACGATGAAGAAATTGAAGACACCCATGTAGAAACCCATCTGCTTGGCCGGGATGGCGTTCGCGAGCAGGGCGTAGGGCATGGACAGGATGGTGGCCCAGCCGATACCGACGCCCACCATGGAGAGGATCAGCAGCCCGGGGGTGTGCACGAGGCCCACCGAGGCCAGGCCGGCGCCGGCGCACAGCAGGCCGATGCGGTGCAGGGTTTTCGCGGCGACGCCGCGCTTGGCCAGCGCCACGAGCAGGAAGGCGACGAGGAAGGCCGTGCCGTTGTAGGTGGCGAAGCAGACCCCGCCCCACTCGACGCCCGCCTGGTAGGAGGCGGAGCCGGGCTCGCCGCCGAAGATGTTCCGCGCCACGGCCGGCGTGAAATAGATCCACATGCAGAACAACCCGAGCCAGGTGAAGAACTGCACCACCGCCAGCTGGCGCATGACCCGCGGCATCTGCAGGATCCCCTCATAGATGTCCTTGAAGAAGGAAACCGGGGCGGGCGCCGCGGCCGGATCCGCCGCCGGCTCGGGCGGATGCTCCCGGGTGGTGACGATGGTGTAGGTGACCGCACAGATATAGACGACGGCGCCGATGTAGAAGGCCATGTGCACCGACTGGGGGATGCCGCCCTGCGCCGTGGCGCCGGTGGCGAGGCCGAAATGAGTCAGCAGCCAGGGCAGGGCGGAGGAGGTCACGGCCCCGAGCCCGATCATCAGGCTTTGCATGGCGAAGCCCACCTGGCGCTGCGCCGGCGGCAGCAGGTCGGCGACGAAGGCGCGGAACGGCTCCATACTGACGTTGACCGATGCGTCCAAAATCCAGAGCAGGCCCGCGGCCATCCAGAGCCCGGTGGAGTTGGGCATGGCGATGAGCGCGAGGCTGGCCAAAATGGCGCCAACGAGGAAATACGGCCGGCGGCGCCCGAGGCGCGTCCAGGTGCGGTCGCTGTAGTAGCCGATGACCGGCTGCACGAGCAGGCCCGTGACGGGTGCGGCGAGCCAGAGCAGGGGAATGTCGCCCTCGCTGGCGCCGAGATACTGGTAGATGGCGCTCATATTGGCCATCTGCAGGCCCCAGCCGAACTGGATGCCGAAGAACCCGAAACTCATGTTCCAGATCGCGGGGAGGGAAAGCGGACGCAGATTGCTCATGGGGACGGTCAGTGGACCGGGGGTTCGCTGTAATCGCGGAAGGGGCGGTCGCCGGTGCGGTCGAAGAGTTGGATCCAGTGGTGCAGTTGGGCGGTCTTTTTGCCGGCGAGGCCGGCCAGCTGGGCGGGGGTGAAGCGCCACTGCCAGTTGCCCTCGTTGGTGCCGGGACGGTTCAGTGTGGCCGAGGCCGGCAGGTCGAGCAAGTCCTGCATCGGGATCACGGCCAGGCGCGACGGCGTGGCCAGGGCGGCCCGGATGACCGGCCAGGCGGAGCGGCTGCCCCCCAGCTGGAAATAATCGTCCACCTGCGCGGCTTCCGCCGGCTGCAGGCCCTCCAACCAGCCGCGGGTGGTGAGGTTGTCGTGCGTGCCGGTGTAGGCGACGCTGTCGGGCGGGTAGAAATGGGGCAGGTTCACGTTGTTGGCGTCGTGGCCGTAGGCGAACTGCAGGATCTTCATGCCCGGCAGGCCGGCGGCCCGGCGCAGCGCCACCACCTCGGGCCCGATGTAGCCGAGGTCCTCCGCGATGATCCGGGCGGCGGGGAGGGCCTTGCGGACGGCCTTGAAGAAGGCCAGGCCCGGGCCCTTGCGCCAGGTGCCCTGGCGGGCGTCGGCCGCGTCGGCGGAAATCTCCCAGTAGGTGTCGAAGCCGCGGAAGTGGTCGAGGCGGACGACATCGTAGAGCTCGAAGGCGGCGCGGAGGCGGGCGATCCACCAGGCATAGCCGGTGCGGGCCTGGTGCTTCCAGTTATACAGCGGATTGCCCCAAAGCTGGCCGAGGGCGGAGAAATAATCCGGCGGCACGCCGGCCACCGCCCGCGGCCGGCCGGCGGCATCGAGCTGGAAGACGGCGCGGTTCCGCCAGGTGTCGGCGCTGTCCAGCGCGACGAAGATCGGCACGTCGCCGATGATGCTGACGCCGCGCTCCGCGGCGTAGCGGCGCAGGCGCGTCCATTGGGCGAAGAAGACGTATTGATAAAAAACGTGCCGCGCCGCTTCCAGCCGCACGGGGGCGGGGAGGGTGGCGTGGAGGCCGGGCGCCCACCGGCGGTATTTCTCCGGCCAGAGGGTCCAGGCATAGCCGCCGAAATGGGCCTTCAGCGCCATGAAATCGGCGAAGGGCTCGAGCCAGCCGGCGTGCTCGCGGCTGAATGCTTTCAGCGAACCGCAGCCCTCGATCCCGTCGCCGCCGTCGGCGGTGAAGCGGTCATGGGCCAGGGCAAGCACGGCCCAGAATGTCTCATAGAGCCGCCCGTAGTCCGCGTGTCCGGCGGGCAACCGGCGCAGGGGAGCCAGTTCCGCCGCGGTGAGGAGGCCGGCGGCCTGCAGCTCGCCCAGGTCGATGAAGTAGGGGTTGCCCGCGTTGCTCGAAAAAAGCTGATACGGGGAGTCGCCGTAGCCGGTCGGGCCGACGGGACAGATCTGCCAGTGGCGGACCCGGGCCGCCGCGAGGAAATCAACAAAGGCGCGCGCGCCGGGCCCGAGGTTGCCGATGCCGTAGTCCCCGGGCAGCGAGGAGACGTGCGCGAGCACGCCCGCGGTGCGGGTGGTGAGCCAGGGGGAGGAGGGACGGTTCATCGGGCGGAGGGGGCAATAAAAGAGAGGGCGCGGGCCGCAGCCCGGGAAGAGACGGCCACGGCGGCCGCCGGGACCGGGAAAAAAGCGGCCATCAGAGGGAAAGTCTGATGGCCGCCAGGCGAACGATGCGGGATGACGATCCCGGGTTAGAACTTGTAGGCCGCGCCGAAAGAGTAGGACGCGCCGTATTTCTGGTAGTTGATGACCTGGCGCGGATCGTCGTTGTTGTAGGTGACGAGCGGCTCGTTGGTCAGGTTGTAGCCCTGCAGGAAGATCGAGAGGTTCTTCATGCGGCTGTTCTTGTCGAAGGTGTAGCTGACCTGGGCGTCCATCACGCTCTCGGGCTGCGCCATGGCGAAGCCGCCGTTGGGGTTCACGTCGCCGCTCGGGCTCGGCACGCCGAACGTGGTGATGTATTGGCGGTTCTCGGAGCGATAGCGGTTGCTCACGCGGGCGGAGAAGCCGTGGCGCTCGTAATAGACCGTGACGTTGGCGACCTTCTCGGAGAGGCCGCCGATCGGGGCGTCACCGCCGGTCGGGCCCCAGGGCTTGATGCTGCTCTTGGTCAGCGCGCCGCCGACCACCACGCCGAAGCCGCGGATGTTCTCGTTGATCATCTCGCTGGCGAGCGAGAGCGTGAACTCGAGGCCCTTGATGTTGCCGCCGTCGCCGTTCATCGGCTGCGAGACGACGCCCTGCAGGAGGGCGGGGTTGGTGCCGCCGGAGACCGGGTAGCCGGTGAAGTCGGCCAGCGCACTCTGCTCGTAGATGAAGTTGCGCAGCTTCTTGGCGAAGCCGGCCACGGCCACGTAGCCCTTGTTGCCCTTGAAATAATGCTCGTAGGAGAGGTCCACCGAGTCGGCCACCCAGGGACGGAGGGCGCTGTTGCCACCGCCGCCGCTCCACGGGCCCTGCGTGAGGTCGGTTGAAGTCGCCTTCGTCGGGTCGTAGCCCCAGGTGCGCGAGGCGCGCATGTCATACATGCGGGGCCGGGCGATCTGCCGGGCGAGGCTGAAGCGCATGACGCTCCGCTCCGAGAGCTCGAAGTTGAGGTTCAGGCTGGGCGAGAACTGCGTGTAGGTGTCGCCGTCCTCGACCACGTTCACGGTATTGCCGTTGGCGGAGAGCCCCTTGGAGGACTGGTCCGTGCCGATGATGCGGAAGCCGATGTTGCCCGTGACCGGGACCTTGCCGGCCTTGGTGTTGATGTCGAACTGCGCGTAGAGCTGGGTGACCTTCTCGCGCACCTGGAAGCGGCGGGCGATGAAGTCGGTGCCGTCGTTGCCCACGAGGGTGAAGGCGCCCGAGTTGAAGTAGGCGAGCGGGTCGAAGGCGTAGATCGGGCCGATGCCGACGTAGCTGAAGTCGGTCGTGCCGACCGAGGCCGGCATCGCCGCGGTGGCGGCGCCGCTCTTCAGGACCGGGAAGCCGGAGGGATTCTCGCCGTCCTTCTTGTAGCGGTCGGTGTAGCTGACGCCGACCTCGACGGCCTCGAAGAAGCGCGGGAGTTCATGGCGGGTGGAGAGCTTGAACTGGCCGATCTCATCCTTGGACTGGAAACCCTTGTAGTAGCCGGGCGCGCCGGTGGCGGGGAATTTCCAGGACTGCCAGCCCTGCGGGTCGCTGATCTTCAGGATGGAGGCGTCCGCGTAGTTCTTCGTGGGCGTGACGACCGGGATCCCGCCGGGGGTCAGCTTGACCGTCATCGTGTCGGCCGTGGTGAACGGGGTGCCGAGCGAGCCGATGCCGGCCCAGAGCTCGAGATTGAAGTCCTCGCGGGCGACCTTCGAGTAGCTCGCGTCAAGGGTGACGGGCCAGTCGGATTTCTTGCCCATGACCAGGTTCCAGCCGATGGCGATCGGCTTGTCGGTGCGCTTGAAGACGTCGTTGCGGACGATGGGCTGGACATTGGTGAGCGTGGCGTTGGTGATGAGTCCGCCGCTGGTGGTGTAGCCGGGCTGGAGGACCGCGGAGCTCCAGAAGGCCAGCGGCACTTCCATGCCGCGCAGGTTCTGGTTCTCCTCAAACTTGGAGTAGTAGATGTCCACGATGCTGTGGATGTTGTCGTTGGGCTTGTATTCGAACACGCCCATGAAGCCGTCGCGGTCGAGCACGCTGTTGCGCACGTAGGGCTTCATGCCGCCGAGCGCGAAGTTGCCCGCGGCGTCGGTGGGATAACCCCAGGCCTGGAACTGCTGGCCGGCGAAGGGCTTGCTCGAATGCGAGTAACCGAGCGCGATGCCCACCTTGCCGTCGGCGAGCTGGTCGATGTAGGAGAAGTTGAAACGGTTGCCGGTGGACTTAGCGCTGGGGGTCAGGGCGCCGAGCTCGTTCCACTCGTAGTAGCCGTTGACGGCGACGACGCGGCCGGATTTTTCCAGCGGGCGCACGGTGCGCAGGTCGATGGAACCGGCCAAACCCTGGCCGATGAGGCTGGGCGAGGCGGTCTTGTAGACGACGACCTCGCTGAGCAGGTCGGCGGGATACTGGTCGAACTCGACCGCGCGGTTCATGCCGGTGGAGACCTGCTCGCGGCCGTTGAGGAGGCCGGTGCTGAAGTCGCCGGTCAGGCCGCGGATGCTGATGGCCTGGCTGCGGCCGTTGGAACGCTGGGTGGTCAGGCCGGTCAGGCGGGTGAGCGCGTCGGCGATGGAGATGTCGGGCAGCTTGCCGATGTCCTCGGAGGCGATGACCTCCGTGATGACCTTCTGCTTCTGCTTCATCTCGGCCGCGGCCGCGAGGCTGCCCGCGAAACCCGATGTGACGGTGTATTTTTCCAGCACGACGACCTCGTCGGTGGTGGCGGGTTTGGCGGGTGCCGGATCAGTCTGCTGGGCTTGCGCCAGCGCGCCGGTAAACACCATAGCGGCGACGAGGGTCGCGCTACGGGTGAAACGAGGGATAGAATTCATGGTTTGCATGGGTGTCGCTCAGGGTTTGGGGAATCAAACGGGGTTGGCGGGAGCCAGGGGTGCTCCGTGTGTGGGGTTAATTTCTGCCACGCGCTCCCGGCGGCGCCATCGGCAAACCTCCCATAAAACCGCGATGGCTCGGACAACTCTTAGGTCGGGGCCCGTGCCGGCGGGTGGGGCGGCCCGCCACCCGGCTTTTGTGATCCGGCCGTTTTTCAGAGGGGAAACGCCTCCGGCAATCCGTCCGGGCGCGAAATTTTCGCCGGCGGCGGGCGGGCGGATTTTTCCGGCCCGACCTAGGTTTTGTCCCGGCCAAGCAAGACTTCTCCCGGGCCCGCCGTTTGACGATCCCGGTGCGGGCGATCATTTTTGCCTTCACCCCATGATACCCTCCTTCGTCCGTCTTGCCTGCCTGTTCGCCGTCCTGCTGACGCTGGCCCGCGCCCAGCCGGCCGTGAGCGTGCCCCGTTTCACCCATCCGGGCGCCGGGCAGACGTTTTATTTCGTGCTCACCGACCGCTTTGCCAACGGGAACACCGCGAACGACACCGGCGGCGTCCCGGGCGGACCGGATGAACACGGCTTCAACCCGGCCAAAATCAGCCATTACCATGGCGGTGACTTCGCCGGCCTGACCGCCCGCTTGGATTACCTCAAGAACCTGGGCGTCACCTCCGTCTGGCTGACCCCGCCGCTGAAGAACAAACCCATGCAAAAGGGCACCGCGGGGTATCACGGCTACTGGATCACGGATTTTCTGCAGATGGACCCGCACCTGGGTTCGAACGAGGAATTCAGCGAACTCGTGCGCCAGGCGCATGCCCGCGGCCTGCGCGTCTACATGGACATCATCACCAACCATACGGCCGATGTCATCCAGTTCGAGGGCGGCAATTACGCCTACGTGCCGAAGTCGGTCGCGCCCTACCGCGATGCCGCCGGCCAGCCCTTCGACGAGCGCGCCGTCGCCTTCAACGGCTTGAATGATCCCGCGGCCTTCCCGGCGCTCTCCGCGGAGAAAAGTTTTCCCAACCGCCCGTTCGTGCCGGCGGCCGAGAAGAACCTCAAGCACCCCGCCTGGCTCAACGACGTCACCCTCTACCACAACCGCGGCGACTCCACGTTTCAGGGCGAAAGCTCCACCCACGGCGACTTCGTCGGCCTCGACGATCCCTTTACGGAACATCCCCGGGTGGTCCGGGGCTTCATCGACATTTTCACCGCGTGGCTCGAAACCGGCGTCGACGGCTACCGCATCGACACCACCCGGCATGTGAACAACGAGTTCTGGCAGGCCTTCATCCCCGCCATCCGGGCCCGCGCCCGCGCACTGGGCCGGCCCGGTTTCCTGCAATTCGGCGAGGTCTACAACGAGGAGGGCAATCCCGCCGTGCTGAGCGCGTTCTCCACCGGCGGGTTGACCTACGACACGACGATCGACTTCGGCTTTTTTGCCGCCGCCCGCCGCTACGTCTCCCAGGCCGGCTCGAGCGCCGCGCTCGCCGACTTCTTCCTGCGCGACGACTATTACACGGACCACGACAGCAACGTCCATTCCACCACCACCTTCCTGGGCAACCACGACGCCGGCCGCTTCGGCTATTTTCTGCAGCTGGACAATCCCGGCGCGTCACCCGCGTTGCTCAGCCGGCTCGTGGCCCTGGGCCACGGCCTGCTCTTCTTCTCCCGCGGCCAGCCGGTCATTTATTATGGTGACGAGCAGGGCATGATCGGCCGCGGCGGCAACGACATGCAGGCCCGCGAGGACATGTTCGCCGCGCAGGCCCCGGCCTTCCGCGACGCCCCGTTGCTCGGCACCACCCGCACGGGCGCGGACGACAAGTTCGACCCGCAGCATCCCTTTTACCGCCTGTTCTCGCGGCTGACGGCGCTGCGCGCCGCCCACCCGGCCCTCCGCACCGGCGCCATGCTGCCCCGCGTGACGAGCAACCAGGATGTCTTTGCCTTCTCGCGGATCGACCGCCACGAGCGCGTGGAATACCTGGCCGTCTTCAACGGCTCCCGCACCCAGTCCGTCACGGTGGCTGTCCCGACGAGCCAGCCGGCGGGCGCTTCGTTCCATTCCCTGTTTCTCTCCCCGGAAAACGCCGGGGTGGCGTCGCTGGTGGTCGATGCCGAGAACCGCGCCCCGGTCACGCTCGGGCCGCTGTCCTTCGGCCTCTGGCGGGCCCAGACCCCGCTGGGTTCCGTTTCCGCCCCTCACCTCGCCTTGGTCACTCCCGCGGCCGGCGCCGGCCTGAAGTTCACCAAGCGCGAAATCGACGGCCTGGTTTTTCCCTCGCGGGTCGAGCTCCGCGCGGACGTGAGCGGGGGCGATGGTTTCGGCGAAGTCACGTTCGCCCTCACCCGGGCGGCGCACCCCGACCAGCTGGAATACCTGGGCACGGATGACGCGGCGCCCTACCGGGTCTTCTGGTCTCCGCCGAACGACCTCGCGCCCGGCGAGCCCTTCACCCTGACGGCCACCTACAACGATCTCCGGGGCCAACAGGCCAGCGCCCGGGCGACCGGTCTCGTCATCACTTCCAAGGAGGTGCCCACCGGCATCGTCGGCGCCCAGGTGCCGGTGATCACCGCGGCGCCCACTCCGGTCGATGCGCGCGTGGACCAACCGGTCACCCTGCGCGTCACGGCCGAGGGCACGGGACCGCTGGAATACCAGTGGCTGCGCAACGGCGAGGAGGTGGCGGGGGCGACCGCGGCGACGCTTACCTTCCCGGCCGCGCCCGCCACCGCCGGCAGCTACCGCGTGCTCGTGCGCAACCTCGCCGGCACGACGATCAGCGCTGAATGCACGGTCGCATTGGCGCCGGCTGGCCCGGACGGAGCGAAATCACCCTGATCTTCCTTGGTCCGGGTTCGGGGCGGCCCGGACGGAGCAAGGTAACCGAAGGCGCGGTCCACGAGGGCCGCGCCTTTGCTTGGGCCTTGGCGACAAGTCTTGCCGGGCCGCGGTCCACGCCTAGCGTGCGCCCACGGGCCATTGGTTGTTATTCCACATGAAAACCCTGCTTGTTCCCCTGCTGTTGCTCTCGCTGGCCGGCAATGCCGCGCTGGTTTTTTTCGCCCGGCGTCCGGCCCCGACCGGTGATCAACCCGCGGCGGCGGTTGCCGCCTCGACCCAAACCTCCGGGGTTGCTCCGGCCACGCCGGCGAAACCCGCCCCGGCCGCTTCGTCCGGCCCGGTCGGGGCCAGCGTCACCCCGGCCATCTGGCAGACCCTGAATCCGGGCTCCAGCCAGCATGACTTGGTGGCCAATCAGCGCGC
>JAQSDJ010000073.1 GCA_029945855.1 Lacunisphaera sp. | reverse complement strand
AGCCTGGCCCGCGGGGCGCCGAGGCGCAATCGTATACTTAACTAAGTATTACTAGCGGTTTCGCCTCCACTCTCACCAATCCGGGCTAACGTTCGGGACTGCCGGGGAAAATCTGGAAGCCATGCTTTTCGAGGGTCGAACGCGAAACGGTCGAGCCGACGGGATGTTCTCCGACCGGCGCCCGCAGGTTGTAGAGCTCTTCCTCGGGCAGGGAGCCAAAGCCATCCTGGATGCCGATGAAAGTGGCGGGGGCGGACTGGGACGGTGATTTCTCGACAGGCACTCCGGGACTCTAACCCACCGGGAGTGGGCACGATATGGGGTTGAACCCACCCCGCGCGCAAGACGCACAAGCCAATCCACCGGGTTTCTTTCGTGCCCGGGGTATGTTTCATGGTGACCAATCCGCCCCTTGGTGTCTGTGTGCCTTCTTGGCGGCCCCGCCGCCCAACGCATGAAGAAAACATTTTCCCTGAAAGACCCGGCCAAGGCCGACCCGCGCGTGGTCGAGGCCATCAAGAACGACGTGCGCAAGTATGCGAAGCGCGAGCGGCGGAAGCCGCTGCCGGAGGGCTTCGACCTGTGGGAGCTGCAGTGCCGGGTCGGGCCCGAGGCGGCGCTGGCTGAGGGCCGGCCGTTCAAGGAGGTCGCCGCGGCGATCGACGCCGTGGCCGCCGGCGGCGGCGCGACGGTGTATGTCGAGATCGTGGCGGTGGGGGCGAAATGGCCGGCGCGAATACAGAGGACAGAGGACCCGCCTTCGTCCGACTTCGGCGCGGCGAGCGGAAGTCAGGCGACAGAGGTCCCGCCGGCGTCCGGGGCGGGCGAGGATGGGACAGGGTAGGGGCCGTTGCCCTCAACGGCCCGGGCGCTTGGGGGCAAGCGCCCCTACCGCCATCAGCTGGCCTTATCGGCGAGGGTCATTCTGGCGCGTGGCTCCGGGCAAACAACCCGCGCCCAGCCTTGGGCAAAATGTGAACAGCCAAAAACCGGGTTGTGGCGGAGAATGGGTCAAAGCCCGAAGCCCGGGCCAAATCATCCACGCCCCCCAACCCACGAGGACCCCGCCATGAACGTCAAAGTGCATCTGGACTACGCCGAATATGATCCCCTTAAGCGCACGGCCGAGGCCTTGGGCTGCGAGGTGGAGGACGTCGTCTACACCGCCATCAACGAATACATGCTGCGGCTCGGCAACTTCAAGGAACACTGCGGTCCCGAGTGCAAAAAGATCCACACCGACTTCGCGTCCATGCGGGCCGAGGTGCACAACCAGAAGCTGGCACGCAAAAACAATCTGCCGAAGTGGGCGGACAGCGCCGGCAGCGCGCACAACTACGAGGGCTTCGGCCCCGACGAGCCGACCAAGAGCAGCCAGGCAAAATTTTGAGGGCCGAAGAACCCCCAGAAGCACAGCAACAAAGATTCCAGCCCTGGCAACGGGGCTGGATTCTTTTTTGGGTAGGGGCGTCGCTTGCCGACGCCCGGGAATTGGCTGCGGCTGCCTGGGTGGGCCAGCGAGCTAGCTCGCGCCTTGGGGATGACTTCCTTGCCCGGAGGCGTGCTCCAAAAGGTGGAACCCGGCCTCTGGACGGGTTGTGGGATGTGCGCAGAGCAAACCGGTCCGGAGGCCCGGTTCCACCCATATCAATCGCAGCTTTTAACTAACCCGCCTTCGCCTCGGCCTTCTTCGTGATCTCGTCGACCACGAGGGCGGTCGTCAGGTCGCAGCCGACGTTCGTCGCGGTGCGGCACATGTCGAGGATGCGGTCGGTGCCAAGGATGATGCCGATGCCCTCCGCGGGGATGCCGAAGGTGATGAGCAGGCCGGCGATGAGCGGCAGCGAGCCGCCGGGGATGCCGGCCACCGCCACGGCGCTGAGCACGGAGAGCAGCAGGAGGGTGATCTGCTGGCCGATCGACAGGTCCACGCCGAAGACCTGCGCGACGAACAGCACGACGCAGCCCTCGTAGAGCGCGGTGCCGCTCATGTTCATCGTGGTGCCGAGCGGCAGCACGAAACCGGCGGTGCTGGGCGTGATGTGCAACTTGTCCGTCGCGTTCTCCAGCGCGGCCGGCAGCGTGGCGTTGCTCGAGCTGGTCGAGAAGGCCGTCACCAGCACCTCCTTGATCGCCTTGAAATACGCCCGCGGCGTCCACGTCGTCCACAGGCGGAGCCAGACCGACATGGTGCCGAAGAGGTGCAGCGCCATCACGCCGGCGCAGCCGAGGACGAAGACCCCGAGCGCCACGATGATGTCGAGGCCCGACTTGACGAGGACGCTGTAGATGAGGCACGGCACGGCGTAGGGCGCCAGGCGCAGGGCGAGGTGGACGATGCCGGTCATCAGTTCCGTCACGAGTTCGAGCGAAGCTTGCAGGCGCCGGCGTTTCTCCTCGGCCAGGGTGGTGCCGACGACGCCGATAAGGATGGCGAAGAGGATGAGCGGCAGCACGTCGCCGATGCGCGCGGTGGTGGAACCCACGACGGCGGCCAGCAGGTTGGCCGGCATGAACATCTCGACGATGACCGCCAGCGACAGTCCGGTCTGGCTTTGGGCGGCGGCGACGTGCTTGGAGGCGACGGTGCCGAACTCGGCCATGAGCCGGGCCTTGGTCTCCGGGTCGACATGGCTGCCCGGGGAGAGGGTGTTCATCATCACCAGGCCCAGGGCGACGCCGATGGCCATGTTGAGGAAGAAAAACAGGAAGGTGCGGCCGGCGAGCGGCCCGAGCTTGTCGGGGCGGCCGAGCTGCACGACGCCGGTCGCGAGCGAGGCGAAGACCAGCGGCATGACGACGAAGAAGAGCAGGCGCAGGAAAACGCGGCCGAACGGATCGAGCAGAACGGTGGACACGCCGCGCATCGCCTCGAGGAGGGTGAGGGCGGGTTTGACGCCTACGTGGGCCAGCCAGCCTTGGAGGAGTTCCGGGATATGCACATGGGGTCCGGCGAGGAGCGTGATGACGCCCAGAATGATGCCGATGACGAGGCCGCGGAGGATGCGGTTGGCCAATTTTTCGGAAGTGGAGCCGGCCATGGGAGGTGGGCGGAGCGTAGGAGGCGAGGGAGGCTTGTCGAACGTGAATACCAAGCGGTTACACCGGTCGGCGCGGGGCGGCCGGAGGGATTGCCGGGGCGCGCCTCCGAATGATGCGTGCAGCGGATGGAACCCGTCCTCCCGGACGGGTTGGTTTAATCATGCTCAGTAAGCGGAATTTCTGTAGGTCGGGGTTTATCCCCGACATCCGGGGATTTAAGTGTCGGGCATAAAGCCCGACCTACACAAACAGACCCACGATCGTCCTCCCGGACCACCATGTCTGGAGGCCGCGAAAATATTTAACCGCCTTGTGCGGGCGGGTTTAACCCGAGGCGTGGGCCAAAAGAATTGCCGGACGGGAGTGGGAACGTAAGTTCACGCCTCCACTGCATGAACGCCTTTTTCGGCATCACCCTGGAGGTCTTGGTCATTGTCGCGCTCGTGCTCGCCAACGGCTTCTTCGTGGCCGCCGAGTTTGCGCTGGTGAAGGTGCGGGCCAGCCAGCTCCGGCCCCTGCTCAAGACGGGTGGCTGGCGGGTGAAGTTCGCCCTCAAGGCCACCGAGCACCTCGATGCCGCGTTGTCAGCCACGCAGCTGGGCATCACGCTGGCCAGCCTCGGGCTCGGCTGGGTGGGCGAGCCCTTTCTCGCGAAACGGCTGGAGCCGCTGCTCGCGGGCTGGGGCATCACCGAGGCGGCGACCGTGTCCTCGATCTCCTTCGCGGTAGCCTTCGCGGTCATCACCTTTTTGCACATCATCTTTGGCGAGCTGGCCCCGAAGTCCCTCGCCATCCAGCGGGCCAAGGCCGTGTCACTCTGGGTCGCGGCGCCGCTGCTGGTGTTCTACTACAGTTTCTTCCCCTTCATCTGGACGCTCAACAGCCTCGCCAACCTGTTTCTCCGCTGGGCCGGGCTCGGGCCGGCCTCGGAGGGCGAACACACCTTTAGCGCCGAGGAGCTGGAATATGTGTTCAGCCACGCGCGGCATGTGCACGCCGGCGACGCCCTGATCAACAAGCTCATGGTCCAGTCGCTGCGTGTCCGCCGCACCACGGCGCAGATGATCATGCGGCCGCGCGACCAGGTCGTGGCCTTGTGGCTCGACAAACCGCTGGCGGAGAACCTGCGCACCGCCCAGACCAGCGGGCACAGCCGCTACCCCGTCTGCTCCGGCACGCTCGACAAGGTTGAGGGCATGCTCCTCATCCGCGAATGGCTCTGGCAGATCAGCCTGCTCGGGCCCGAGACCTCGTTCGAGCCGCTCATCCGCGAGGCGCTCGAGTTCGAGCTCACCACGCCCATCCACGCCATGATCGAGCGTTTCCGCACCGCCCGCAGCCACCTCGCCGTCGTGCTCGACGAGAAGAAGGCGCTGGCCGGCATCGTCACCTTCGAGGACGTGCTCGAGGAGATCGTCGGCGACATTCGCGACGAGACCGACATCGAGAGCGGCCCCATCTACGAGCGCACGGAGAACGCCATCACCGTCAGCGGCTCGTTCACCCTGCGCGAGCTGCAGGCCGAGACGGGCTGGCCGCTCGAGTGGACGCCCCGCGAGACGGTGGCGACGTGGACCATGCGGCATTTCGGCCGGTTGCCCAAGCGCGGCGACACCGTGACCGTCGGCGAATACCGTCTGTTCGTGATCGAGGCCAACACCGAGCGCCCGCGCCGGGTGAAGATCGAGCGCAGCCCCGCCGACACGAACCCGCCGGGGTGAGGGTGGAGGCGGGACTAGCAGTCCCGCGAGGCATATGCGCTGCTGCCGGAAACCCGCGGGACTGATAGTCCCGCCTCCAAGGATTTCTTCTTTACCGCGCGCGTTGACCCCGGCGGCCGCCCTGTTCAGGGTGGCCCGGCATGCCGACCGACCCGATGACCTATTTTGCCGCCGTGGTGCTCCTCGGCTGGCTGGTGGTCGCGCTGGAGCTCATGCACGGCAACCGCCAGCTGCGCCGCCTCGCCACGCTCCGGGCGCCGGCGCCGACCCGCTGGCCGCGCGTCTCGGTGGTCTTCACCGCCCGCAACGAGGGCGCGACGCTTGGCACGGCGGTGCCGACGATGCTCGCGCTCGATTACCCCGACCTCGAGTTCATTTTGGTCGACGACCGCTCGGAAGACGACTCCGGGGTGATTTTGGAAAAATTCGCCGCTGTCGATCCGCGGGTGAAGGTCATCCATGTCGCGGAACTGCCGCCCGGCTGGCTGGGCAAGACGCACGGGCTCCAGTGCGGCGGCGAGCAGGCGACCGGCGAATGGATTCTGTTCACCGACGCCGACATCCATTTCACGCCGCCGGTGCTGCAAAAGGCCGTGGCCTACGCCCGGGCGCAATCGCTCGACCACCTTGCCGCCGTGCCCGTCCTGCAGGAAAGCCGCGACCTGCTCGCGGTTTGCGTGAGCGCGTTCAGCCTGCTCTTCGCGCTGTTCGTGCGGCCCTGGCGGGTGCCCAATCCCTCGAGCCACTGCCACGGCGGCATCGGCGCGTTCAACCTCGTGCGCGCCTCCACCTACCGCAAGATGGGCGGGCACGCCCCGCTGCGGCTCCGGCCGGACGACGACCTGAAGCTCGGCAAGCTGATGAAGGCGGGCGGATTCAGCGAGATCGTGCTCGGCGTCGACGCGATCTCGGTCGCGTGGTATGACTCGGTCCGCGGGCTGGTCGGCGGCTTGGAGAAAAACGCCTTTGCCGGGGCGGACTACCGCATCTGGCTGGTCGGGGTGGGGCTGCTGCTGCACGCGGTGTGCGTGTTCTGGCCGCTGGCGGCGGTGTTCATCGCGACCGACGTCGCGCGCTGGCTCTGGCTGGGCGCCGTGGCGGTGATGCTGGGCGTCGCGGCGGACAACCACCGCTTCGACGGCGGCCGCGCCTGGCACGGCCTGCTTTTTCCCGTGGGCCTCGTGGTGATCGACTACGCCATCGTGCGCTCGATGGTGCTGACGCTCTGGCGCCGCGGCATCGTCTGGCGCGGCACGCATTACCCGCTGCACGACCTCAAGGCGAACAAGCTCTGATACGGGATCATGCAGTTGGGTGGATATTCCGCTCTAACCATGGGAGAACTGAATGGTTTCATGTGGGCCAGCCCGCTCGCGGGCGCTCTTCAGAGCGCGAGCAAGCTCGCTGGCCCACGCCAACTGCATGATCTCGGCTGAGCCGGCGGGGAAATCCGGATTGTAAACCCAGAGAGCACAGAGGTGATTCCCTGAAAAATCGGATGGGGCGGCTGCGCTCCTCGTTCTCCGTGATCTCTGGGTTTGAAAATTCAGGTTCTGGTCCCCCAGACCGGGATTGTATCGGTCCGGCAATTCCCTTTGGCTGGGGCGATGGAAAGCACGGCCAGTCGCGAACCTCCGGATGACCTGATCCGGCGCTTGGCGGAGCTCAACGAAATCGGCATCGCGCTCTCGCAGGAAAAGGACCTCGACCGGCTGCTCGAGACCATCCTGATCGCGGCCAAGAAGATCACCAACGCCGACGGCGGCACGCTCTACCGCCGGGCCGCCGGCCAGGATGTCCTGTCCTTCGAGATCATCCGCACCGACTCGCTCAACATCGCCATGGGCGGCACCACCGGGGTGAAGATCCCGTTCCCGCCCCTCCAGCTCCGCGATGCGCGGGGCCGCGAGAATCTGTCTATGGTCGCGGCCTACGCGGTGCTGAAGGGGCGCACCGTCGCCATCGCCGACGCCTACCAGGAGCGCGGCTTCGATTTTTCCGGCACCAAGGCCTTCGACCGGCATACGGGCTATCACTCGACCTCCTTCCTCACGGTGCCGATGAAGAACCACGAGGACGAGATCATCGGCGTGCTGCAGCTCATCAACGCGCAGGACCGCGCCACCGGTGAGACGATCCCCTTCACCGAGACCGACCAGCGGCTCGCCGAGTCGCTCGCGTCGCAGGCCGCCGTGGCGCTGACGAACCGGCTGCTCATCACCCAGCTCGAGAACCTGTTCGAGTCGTTCGTCAGCCTGCTCAACAAGGCGATCGACGAGAAATCACCCTACACCGCCGGGCACTGCCTGCGCGTGCCCGTGCTCACGATGCAGCTGGCGGAGGCGGTGCACGAGACGAAGACCGGCCCGCACGCGCTGTGGAACATGACCGACCTCGACCGCTACGAGCTCAAGATCGCGGCGCTGCTGCACGATTGCGGCAAGGTCACCACGCCCGTCCACGTCGTCGACAAGGCCACGAAGCTGCAGACCCTCTACGATCGCATCGGCCTCCTCGACACCCGCTTCGAGGTGGTCAAGCGCGACGCCGAGATCGCGCTGCTGCGCGCGATGACCGTCCCGGGCGCCGACCTGAAGGCCCTCGACCAGGCCTACCACCAGCGGCTCTGGGACATCCAGGAAGACCGCGAATTCCTCCGGCTCTGCAACATCGGCGGCGAGGCCATGTCGCCCGAGAACCAGGAGCGCGTCCGGACCATCGCGAAGCAATACCCGTGGACCAACCCGCGGGGCGCGACGGTGGATTTCCTGACGGAGAACGAGGTCGAGAACCTCACCGTCCGCGCCGGCACGCTCACCGCCGCCGAGCGGGCGATCATCAACCACCACGTGACCGTGAGCATCCAGATGCTCGAGGCCTTGCCGTGGCCGAAGCACCTGATGAACGTGCCCGAATACGCCGGCGGCCACCACGAGCGGATGGACGGCAAGGGCTACCCGCGCGGGCTGAAGGGCGACCAGATGTCGGTGCAGGCGCGCATCATGGGCATCGCGGACATCTTCGAGGCGCTGACCGCGCGCGACCGGCCCTACAAGCCGGGCAAGACGCTCACCGAGTCGCTGCAGATCTTGGGGAACATGCGGCTGGGCGGGCACATCGACCCCGAATTGTTTGACATCTTCGTCCGCTCGCGCGTCTACGAGCGCTACGCGAAGGAGTTCATGGACCCCGCGCAGATCGACGCGGTCGACGTGACGAAGATTCCGGGGTATTCGGGGGATTGAGGCGGAGAAAAATCCACGGCGAGGTAGCCGTGGCTCCAGGAATGGAGCGCAGGCGACCCCGCCCGCGGGTCCGGCCTACTTCTTCTCCGGCATCTTGACGTCGGACTCGAGGATCTGCAGTTCGCCGAGGTTCACGGTGGCCCGGGCGTCGTTGAACATCTGGAGGCCGGCGGTGCTTTCGCCGAAGTAGGGCGTGGCCATGCGGAGCATGGGATCGAGCATGGCCGAGAATTTCTGCCCCGGCTGCCGCGGGGCGGCGATGAAGGTCGTCCAGAGGCGCTTGGCGTCGCGGCCCTTCTGCCGGACCTCGGCGTAGCTGAAGGCGTCGACGACGATGAGGTAGAAGTCGCGGGTGGTCTGGTATTCGCCGGCGACGGAGCCGGTCGCCGAGAGGGTGAGGGCGGAGCCGGCGTTGAGGGGGTTGCCGCCGGCGGGTGTGGCGGGCGAGCTGCCGAAGCCGAAGCCCGGGGCGTTCTCGTTGGCGGCGGCGGCGCCCAGCGCGGCGTCGTTGCCGCCGGCGCGGTTTTCCCAGGCGACGCTGCCGCCCAGGGTGGTGAGCGTGCGGCCGCGGGGGCGGGCGGCGAGGCCGTCGCGCCAGGTAAGCTGGTCGGTGCGCACGGTGGGATTGCGCCATTCGCGCTCGCCGCCGTGGATGCGCAGGATGAGGTCCACCTCCTGCGGGGCGATGACGCGGTCCTGGTCGTCGGTGGCGTTGATATAACCCTTCTTCGCCAGCGCCACGGCGAGGCGGCGGCAGATCTCCCCGAAGTCCACGTCGGCCTCATAGAGATCGCCCGGCATGAAGACGTAGCGCTGCGGCTTGGCCAGCGGCTGCAGGGCCGGGGTGGTCGGGTTGAGGTTGTTGGCCCCGCCCTCGAGGCGCATCAGTTCCTCGCGGGGGGTGTTGGCGTAGTTGAGCGACGAAACCGAGACGGGCGCCGGGGCGCGCGGGGCGGGTTGGTCGGCGGCCCGCAGGCCAGGAACCAGGACGGTGAGCAAAGCGAGGCAGGTGAGGCGTGGGAGTTTCACGGTAGGCATGGATTAAGGCCGCGACCTTAGCAGTGGCGAAGGCGCCCGGCAGGAAATTGGGACGGATGGCGGCGGAAGGCGGACGGACGGCAGCGGCGCGCGGGGCGACCGCGGCCCCGCGTCACTACAACATCTCGCGGCGGAAGGCGATGACCGTGGGCAGGCGCGTGCGGTTCCAGACGATCGCGAGGTCGCTGGCTTCGTCCACCGTGACATATTCCTGGGGGCCGCAGGTGAAGGGCTTGCCGCCGAAGGTGTAGGTCTCCCCGGGCTTGAAGGTGCGGACGGTCTTCGAGTCCTTGGCCAGCGTGAGCTGGGCGTCGATGAAATCCTGCGCCGCCTTGCTCGTGAAGAGGGCGCGCTTGAGCGGTTTCAGGCCCTCGGCGATGGACAGGCCCTTGGCATTGAAGGTCACGGTGTAGACCAGCCGTCCGTCCTCCACCTCGAAAAACCACACCGCGGCGTCCTTCCGGGTCTGCGGCTCGGGCTTGCCCATGTGCGCCTTCAGCTGCTCGAGGGTTTCCCCGAGCACGGCGTGGGCGGGCGAAACGAGGAGCGTGACGGCGAACAGGGAGAATCGGAGGGCTTTATTCACACGCGAAGGATTCAATTATTTTCACAGGAGTTAACAGAGAAAACCGAGGGATTCAATTTTTACCTCCGGCCTTTCCTCGGTTGCCTCCTGTTCAATTTCTAGCCGAGCAGGTTCTGCAACGCCGCGAGGTATTTCTCCTGTGTGCGGCTGATGACGTCGGCCGGCAGGCGCGGGGCGGGAGGCGTCTGGTTCCACTGGAGCGCGAGGAGATGGTCACGGACGAACTGCTTGTCGTAGCTCGGGGGCGACATGCCGGGGCGATACTCGCTGGCGGGCCAGTAGCGCGACGAGTCCGGCGTGAGCACCTCGTCGATGAGGAACAGGCGGCCGGCGGCGTCGGTGCCGAACTCGAACTTCGTGTCGGCCAGAATCATCCCGGCCGCGCGCGCGCGGTCATGGCCGAACTGGTAGAGCGCGAGGCTGTGGGCCTTCACCTGCGCGTAGAGTTTTTCGCCGATGGTGGCGGCGCCCTGGGCGTCGTTGATGGGCTCGTCGTGCTGGCCCTTCGGCGCCTTGGTCGTGGGCGTGAAGATGGGCGCGGGCAGCTTGTCGGCCTGGCGCAGGCCGGCGGGCAGCTTGAGGCCACAGACCTCGCCGGTCTTCTGGTAGGCCGACCAGCCGCTGCCGATGAGGTAGCCGCGCGCGACGCACTCGATGGTGAGCGGCTTGAGCTTTTTGACGATCATGCTGCGCAGCTGGAGATCGCGGTCGGTGATCCCGCGGCGGGCGAATTCGCCGGCCTGGTCGGGCAACAGGTGGTTGGCGATGAGGCCCTCCAGCTGCGCGAACCACCACAGGCTCATTTGCGTCAAGATGATGCCCTTGCCGGGGATGCCGTCGGGCATGATGACGTCGAAGGTCGAGAGCCGGTCGGTGGCGGTGAGGAGGAGGGCGTCGCCGAGGTCGAAGATTTCGCGGACCTTGCCGCTGGCGAGGTGCGGGAAGGGGAGGCCCTCGATGGAAACAACGGCGTTGGCCGGGAGCGAAGCTTTGATGTCGGCGAAGTTCATGGGCGGTCGGGATGCGGAATACCGGAGAAACGTTCAACCGCCAACACCGCCAACGTTCAACGCCCAAGTTGGGGCAGGGAGGACGCTAAGGGAGGCTGGAACAGAAGTCAGAGGACAGATCAAGGCGGATCAGGGTTGTAAGGAAAACTGGAGCCGCGGCGCCCTCGCTGCGGGGCATACCATCCGAAAGCCGCTTTCCGGGGTCTTTGGGGTCCGGCCGGGGCGGCTTAACCCGCCCGATCCAGCCCCGGAGATAATCCTTGCGCGAGCGGAGGCAGGTCGTAGCTTGCCCGACTCCGTGCTGGGTCCCCATCGTCTAGCCCGGTTAGGACACCACCCTTTCACGGTGAGAACCGGGGTTCGAATCCCCGTGGGGACGCCAACGGGTTTAAGCGCCGCTATCCTAACAAGATGCGGCGCTTTGCTTTTGGCGATTAAGGCAAACTGACAATGAAACTGACAATAAAGCCCTGAAACGGGGCCCTGAAAACGGGGTCGTCTTCGGTGCAAGGACAATGCTGGGCGTGATGAATGTGCTAAGACGACTTTGTCATGATCACTTCATCCACATCGTCGAAGAACGTCGAATTCCCGAAGCCGGCCCAGCGGTTCTTTGCTCGCCTGCCCAAGCCCGGCAGGCCGGCCGCATTCGCGCTCGGCCTGACCGGCTTCAGTTGGGATCGGTTAACTTGACCTGGGGCCCTATCCTGCGGCTGGGCAATGGGAGGAACCCCTTCTCGGGATCGCCCACCACGGACCGCCGCTTCAGGCCAGTCCCGCGTTCTTCATCACCACGTTGATGTCGTATTCGCGGCTCCGGGCCGGGCGGCCGCGCATGGCGTTCGCCGGCGCGTCGCCCGGGAACGACTCCGCGGCCGGATCCCATTGCAGCGGGCGGCCGAGCTTCATGCCGATCCAGGCGGCGCAGCAGGTCTGGACGCTCTTGACCGCCTGATCCACCGGGGCGATCGGGTCGCGCCGGGCGACGATGCCTTCCAGCCAGTTCAGGTAATGGTTGGGGCTGGGCAGCCAGCGCGTTTCGCCCGGCTCCAACGGGGCGAGCAGCTTGGCGTCGCTCACACGGAAAGGGCCCCGGCCGGACGGATCGGCCGCCACGTTCGGGTCGCTCGCGGTGACCTTTTCCGAGCCGCGGGCGCAGAAGATCCAGCCGGCGTCGCCCTCGAAATGCAGGCCGTTCTCGAACTTGTCGTCCAGGATCACCTGCACGCCGTTCGGATACTTCATCTCGATGTGATAGTCGCGATGCACCGTCCACACGTCATCCTGCATGAAGCCGGCCTTCGCGTCGATCGTCACCGGCCCGCCGAGTTCCTGGCCCATGGCCCATTGGGCGATGTCGATATGGTGCGCTCCCCAGTTCGTGATCATGCCGAGGCCGAAATCCTCGGTGGTGATCCAGCCCGGCCGGCCCGTGATGGAATCCTGCGGATGCACGCGCCCCTCCATGTAGGGCTGCTGCACCACCGGCCCCAGCCAGCGCTCGTAGTCGAAGGTCGCCGGCACCGGCATCGGCGCCGGTTTCCGGCCGCTCAGCTTGTCGATGCCCACGCCGACGCGGATGACCCGCAACCGGCCCACCCGGCCGTTGCGGACCAGTTCGCTCGCCTGCCGGAAGGCAAAATAAGGTTTCTCCGACCGCTGCTGCGAGCCCGTCTGCAAAATGACCCCCTTGGCGCGCACGGCGGTCCGCAACGCGATGGATTCGACGATGTCGTAGGTGATGGGCTTCTGCACGAACAGGTGCTTGCCGGCCAGGGCCGCCTGCACGGCCACGAGCGCGTGCCAGTGGTCGGGGGTGGTGACGACCACGGCGTCGATATCCTTGCGGGCGAGCACCTCGCGGTAATCGTGGTAGGCCTTCACGTCCACGTTCGTCTCGCCCTGCTGCTGGTAGAACTTGATCACGGTCTCGCGCGCCAGGCCGGCGCGGCGGGAGTCGAGGTCGCAGACGGCGACCACCCGGGCCAGCGGCTGGGCCAGGAGATTTTCCATGTCGGCGGTGCCCATGCGCCCGCAGCCGATCTGGGCGATGTTCAGGCGCGAGCCGGACCCGGTGGCGCCCAGGGCGCGGCTGCGGAGGAGGCCGGGCAACAGCAGCAGGCCGGCGCCGCCGAGCAGGGATTTTTGGACGAAGGAGCGACGGGTGAGTTTTTTCATGACAGGGGTTACCGGGGAGTGAGGACGCGGAGCTTGACGTTGCGGAAGGACACGCGGTTGCCATGTTCCTGGAGCAGGATGTGGCCGGACGGCCATTCGCCGAAGCCCGGGATGTTCTTGTATTTGCTCGCGGCCACGGCCGTCCGGAACGCCGCGGAACCGCGCTCATACTCCAGCACCTTGGTCCCGTTCAGCCAGTGCTCGACCTGGTCGCCCTGCACGAGGATGCGCGCCGTGTTCCATCCGCCGATCGGCGCGGGCTGCTTGCCGGCCGCGGCGGGCAGCAGATCGTAGAGCGAGCCGACGGTGCGGTTGCCGTCGCGGCCGAGCTTTGCGTCGGGGTGCAGCGCATCGTCGAGGAGCTGGAATTCCAGGCCGATGGCCGATCCGGCGGCGGCCTTGGCGCCGGTGCCGGTGACCGGGTCGAGGTTGGGCTGGACGAAATACTTGATGCCGCTGTTCGCGCCCGGGGTGAGCCGGAAATCGACGGTGAGCTCGAAGTGGGAAAATTGTTCCCGGGTGATGATGTCGCCGCCGCCGACCGCCTCCGCGCCGCCGCTGTCGAGCACGTGCAGGACGCCGTCCTGCATCATCCAGCCCTTGGCCGGAAAGGATGCGGCCTGCGCGCTGCGCCAGCCGTCGCCCGTGCGGCCGTCCCACAACCGCCGCCAGCCCGCCGCCTTTTCCGCGGCGGTCAGGGTGTTGGCCGCCGGGAGCTCGGTGAGCCGCAGGTTCCGCCAGCGCACCTGCGTGCCGGCCTTGGTCATGTCCTGACCGATGCTGTGGACCTGCAGGGCGATGAAGCCGCGCGGCGTCAGCGCATCGCTGAGGTCGGCGCAGGCCGTGCCATTGAGCCAGGTTTTCAACGAGTCACCCTGGGCTTCCACGCGCACCCGGTTCCAGTCCCCGGCCTTGAAGATGCCCCGGCCCAGCGCGCTGAAGGCCTGGCTTTGCGCGCTCTGCTCACCCCCGGCCGGAAAGAGCCAGCCCCGGCGGGCCTCGTCATAGATGCCTCCGCTCCACATGCGCCCGCGCTTCACGTCGGGATCGATCTCGATCTGATAGCCGTGCACGCGGCCGGCCTCGATCTTGATGGTCCGGCCCTCCCAGGCCAGCTCGACCGGCCGGTCGAAGCACTCGCTGCGGATCTGCACGCCCGAGTTCAGCCGCTCGTCGACCTTGAATTCGTATTCGAGGATGAAATCCCCGTAGGTCTTTTCCGTGCAGAGAAACGAATTCGGCGTGCCGGGGACGGACCGGCCGACGATCTCGTTGCCCTCAATCGCGTAGGTCGCCTGGCCCCCGCGCTGGATCCAGCCGGTGAGGTCATGGCCGTTGAAGAGGGATTCGGCCGGCTGGGCCCGGCCCAGGAGCGGCAGGGCGCAGGCCAGCAAGGCGGAAGAAAACAGGGGTCTGATGTTCATGATAAGGCGGACGGGGGTTGGGGGGAATACGTCCAAGGATCGCGCGGGCGCAATGAAGAGGGATGGAGAACCCTATTTTTTCAAGGAAGGGGCGGATGAGCAAGGGTGTTGTTTAAAATCCAAACCCAAAAATCCGGCCTTGGGGATTCGGGACCGGCTTGGTCCATCCCAGGTCGTTCCGGCCTGGATTCGTTGGTCCCGGGCTGATGGGCTTGAGGTGAGAGCAGTCCGGATACCCTCGGGAATTCTCACCACTGATTATGCCGCATGCGGTGGCCACCGGTCCCGATCGTGGAGGTCTTGGGGGGCCGATCACCGCGATGGTCTTGCGGGCCTAGAAGTCGGGTGGCAGGGCGATTCAGACTGCGAGAGGCGGGCCCCGGATTTCCTGTGCGATGGCTTCTGGAGCAAACGGCTCGGTCGCCATCTGGTCCGGCCTACAGGGGCCGGGTGCGACTTCTGGGCGTGCCGTAAGGACAGTCGCGGGCGGCCTACCGACCGCAGGTTTGGCGAAGGCCCGATGCCCGCCCAGGGGAACCAGTCGCTACATCAATGATTAGCGGTATTTTGCGCTTGTTTCGGCGCAGGATCCGGCCCCGGCGGGCAACAGAAAGGCCGTCCACCCCTGGACGGCCTTTTTGATTTCTAACACACACTAACTTTACCCTAACACCTAAACAAACCGTTGAACGAGGAGTAAGACGAGGACGGGATGGATTCGTTCAAAGATATTTTTCGCCGGGGGCATTCTCTTGCGAGGGGCTCTGCCGGGCCCGGCCGGAACCGGCGCCATCCGGGTCAGAACTTTGCCGGCACCGAGCGGGGGAGCCACTGGCTGCGGGGGAGGCGCATGATTTCGGCGGGCGCGCGTTCCATATCGAGCAGGGAAGCCATGGTTTTCATCGGCGCATCGATGTGGCTGAAGAACATCTTGTAGCCGGCGCAGAGGTAGTTGAGTCCCGGCTCGCCGTGCGGAGTTTTGAGAAAGCGGTGCTTGGGGCACTCGCCGTGGCAGGCGAAACGCACAGGACACTCGCGACAGTAGCGGGGCAGGCTGGCCGACTTGGCGGCGCCGAAGGCCTGTTGCTGCGGCGAATCCACCAGCGTCGCGAGCGAAGTGTTCATCAGGTTGCCGAGCTGGTAACGCGGGTAGACGTAGTGGTCGCAGCTGTAGATGTCGCCATTGTGCTCGATCGCCAGGGCGCGGCCGCAGTTTTCCGAAAAGACGCAGACGCCGGCGGGCTGGCCGGCCCAGTTCGCGAGCGCGGCGTCGAATTGCTGGACAAAGATCGTCCCGACGTCGCGCTGCACCCACTCGTCGAAGATGGTGCAGAGGAATTTGCCGAACTCGCCCGGCCGCACGCTCCAGGGCGTCACCTGGGTGTCGAGGGCGGCGGCGTCCTCGTGGTCGGGCGGCGGGGCCAGCCACAGGCCGTTGTCGGCGCTGGCGGCGTTGCGCTCGACAATCGGGATGAACTGGATGTAGCCCGAGCCGATCTCCCGGAGAAATTTGTAGACGAGGAGCGGGTGGGGGGAGTTCTTCCGATGGACGGTCGTCAGGGTGTTAAACTCGACCTTATGTTTTTTCAGCACCGCGAGGCCGGCCATCACCCGCTCGAAAGTGGGCTGGCCGCCCTTGTCGACGCGGTAGGCGTCGTGGAGCTCGCGCGGACCGTCGATGCTGATCCCGACGAGGAATTTGTTTTGAGCCAGAAACTCGCCCCATTCGTCATCGAGCAGCACGCCGTTGGTCTGGAAGGCGTTCTCGATGGTCTTGCCCCGGGCGTATTTGGTCTGAAGGGCGACGGCCGTGCGGAAAAACCCGACGCCGAGGAGGGTGGGCTCGCCGCCCTGCCAGGCGAAGCTGACGACCGGACCCGGCTGCGCGGCGATGTAGTCGCGCACGTAGGTCTCGAGCACCTCAGGCTTCATGCGCATGCCGCCGGCGTCCGTGTAGAGTTTTTCCTTCTCGAGATAGAAGCAGTAGCTGCAGTCGAGGTTGCACCGCGACCCGATGGGCTTGGTCAGCAGGTGGAACGGCGTCCGGGCCGGGGGAGTGGTCGGGCGCAGGCTTGGGGGCGGAAGCATGCGGCGAGCAAAGGGTCCGGGGTGGGGTGAGGCAAGCCGCCTCGGCCGGCGGGTATCACGCCCGCACGGTTGGCATGGCCTGCAGCCGGTATTTGCGCGGGCTCACGCCGAAGCGTTTGCGGAAGAGCGCGTAGAAATGCGAGAGGTTGTTCAGTCCGCAATCCAGCGCGATCTCCATGATGGGTTGGGCGGTCTCGGCCAGCTGCCGGGCGCTGTAGCCCAGCCGCGCCGCGTTCACGATCTCCGTCGGCGTCTGCTTCAGCCAGCGCACCGTCGCGCGCGCCACATGCGACGGGCTCCGCCCCGCCAGCCGCGCCAGTGCCGGCGTGCCGCCGCTGAAATGCTCCGGGTGCGCGATCTCCCGGCAGGCCTCTTCCAGCCACTCCGGCAGCGGCTCCGTCCCGGCCGGCGGCCGGCGCAGGAACAACGGCAGCTCCATCAGGAACCCGTCCAGGGCGAGGCGCGGCCGCTCCGGCTCCGCCAGGCGCTCCGCCCAGTGCGCGAGGCCGGCCTGGGCCTTTGCGTCCACCCGCCACACCCGCCGCCCTGCCGGCTGCGCGAACCAGTCGCGCTCGCCGGGGAAATACCGCCGGCGCACCTCCGCCCAGGCGCGGCCGGGAAACGCCAGGTTGGCGATGCGCAGCGGCGCCTTCGCCGACCCGGTCACGCGATGCCGGTCCCGCGGCCGGATGAGATGCAGCTGGCCGGCCTGGAGCGGCGCGGTCGCCCCGTTCAGGAAATGCTCCCCGTGCCCGTGCGTCACCCAGAAGACCTCATGGTAGTCATGGTCGTGACAGCGGGCGGCGTTGTCCGCCGTCAGCCCGGTCTGCGCGAAATGATAGCTTTCGCCCGGCCGCACGAAGTCGGCGAGGTGAAAATGGAGGCAGGCCAGCCGCATGGGGCAATATAACACAAGAAAGTGCGCTTTTATGGCAAGAAATCCCGGCCATAAGCTGATATAACACAAGGAACATGGTTACCCCCAGCTCCACGCCCGCCACGGCGCACCCCCGGCTCACGCCGGATCAGGTCGCCCAGTTCAACCGCGAAGGTTATCACATCTTCGCCCCGCCGGTCTTCCCGCAGGCCAAGTTCGACGGCCTGAAGAACTGCTTCGAAAACATCCTGAACAACCTGCCGGCCGACGTGCGGCCCGAGTCCATGGATGTCCCGCACTTCCAGCACCCCGAGCTCTTTGAATGGTTGTTTGCCAAAGAGGTGCTCGATCTGGTCGAGCCCATCATCGGGCCCGATATCGCGCTGTTTTCCAGCCACTTCATCTGCAAGCCTCGCGGCAACGGCAAGCGCGTGCCGTGGCACGAGGACTCCCATTACTGGAAAAAAATGATCACGCCCATGGAGGTGGTCACCGTGTGGCTCGCCATCGACCCCTCCACCACGGTGAACGGCTGCATGCACGTCATCCCGCGCACGCACAACACCGGCAAGCAGGGTTTCTCCGACTACGACGACCTGCAGCCCGGCGAGGCGGTGTTCCCCGACGAGATCACGGCGTCGCAGCGCGACGACTCCCGCGCCATCCCGATCGAGCTGCAGCCCAACCACTGCAGCCTCCACGACGGCCGCATAATCCATGGCAGCGCGCCCAACACCAGCAACATCCGGCGCTGCGGCTACACCATGCGCTACATGAGCAGCAAGGTGCGGGAAAACCACGAGATGGCGGGCACCTATCACAACATCTACCTCGCCCGCGGCCGCGACCTGGGTGGCAACATCTACGGCGACCCGACCAAGGCCTATCCCGAACTCGCCCGCTTCCGCGCGAAGCACGGCAAGAACAGTCACTGAGCGGCCGGGAAACGCGCCCGCCCCCGTTCGCGACCGGGCTCCACCCCTCCAAGCCATGACGCCGTCGGCGCCATGGCTTTTTTGCGGCGGGATTCCGTCAGGGGTCCCCGTCGGAATCCGGCGCCGGCCGTGGCCCCGAGCAAATCCTCGCCAGCGCGGTCGCGTTGCTGCAGCCTGCCCATCTCTTCCGCCATGAAATTCTCCCAGCCCGCCGCCGATATTTTCGTTCCCGGGGACGCCCTCCCGCCGCCGGCGGCGCTCGCCCGCACGACCCACCTGTGCATCGCCGCGCACCAGGACGACATCGAGATCATGGCCTACCACGGCATCGCGGAATGTTTCGACCGGACCGACCGGTGGTTCGGCGGCGTGGTGGTCACCAACGGTTCCGGCAGTCCGCGCACCGGGGCGTTTGCGGGGTTCACCGACGAACAGATGCAGGCCGTGCGCCGTGGCGAACAGCGGAAAGCCGCCACCCTCGGCAGCTACGGCATCCAGCTGCAGCTCGCGCACCCGAGCGCGGCGGTCAAGAACCCGGCTGATGCGGCCGTGCAGGCCGACCTCGCCGCGATCTTCGCGGTCGCCACGCCCGAGGTGGTCTACCTCCACCAGCCGGCCGACAAGCACGACACGCACGTCGCGGTTTTCACCCACGTCCTCCAGGCCCTGCGCGCGCTCCCGCCGGCACGTCGGCCCAAGCGCGTGCTCGGCTGCGAGGTCTGGCGCGACCTCGACTGGCTCTGCGACGCCGACAAGGTGCTCCTGGATGTGAGCGCCCGGCCCGAACTCGCCGCCGCCCTGGTGGCGGTGTTTGAGTCCCAGATCGGCGGCGGCAAACGTTACGACCTGGCCACCGCCGGCCGCCGCCTCGCCAACGCGACCTTCCACACCTCGCACGCCACGGACCAGTGCCAGGCCATCACCTGGGCCATGGACCTCACCCCGCTCGTGCTCGATCCCGCGCTTGCTGTCGCCGACTACACCCAGGCGCTTATCCAGCGCTTCGCCGCCGACGTCGCCGGCCGCCTAGCCAAATTCGGTTGAGATCGCGCCTGACCGCATGCGCCGGGGTCGGCGCGTCGCCAGTAATTCCCGGGCTGCCCGCTGAAAACGGGAGCCGCGGTGACCTCGCCGCGGCGTCTTGAAGGGCGCCGCCGGCCGGTCACGCCGCGAGTTTCTGTGCCGCGCGGCACCGGGGACTCGAAGCGATCCTTCAGGTGCAGGCAGCGGCGTTCGACCAGGTAAAACGAGGCGGCGGCGAGCGCGATGCTCACCGGCACCTTGACGCTGAGCCGGACCAGCAACGGGGCCTCCGGGATGAGTTTTTCCACGATGTAATAGACCGGCAGGTGGATCAGGTTGGATTTCGAGCGGTCACGATCAAAATCTCCGGGGCAAGCCCAGGGAATTTTATTTTCGTTTCCCGGTGCCGGCGAAGACAAAGTCGGCTCCGTAGGCTCCGTAGAGGCCACCGTCATTCCAGGTTCGACCGAGATCGTCACTATAGAAGGTGCCTTCCTCAAAGGTGGAGGCCCAGAGGCGGTTTTTCTCCACGGGGTCGAAGGCGAGGACGAAGATCCGGCGATTGGGCAGCCCGCCGCTGCCGTCCGTCCAGCTCCGGCCGCCGTCGACCGAGAGACGCACGCCGGTTTCCCATCCGCCAGTTGCCATCAACGCGGCGTCGTGCGGACTCAGGGCCGTCGCGTAGAGGTTGGCGGTGGCGGTGTCTGCATCCACGGCGGTCCAGCTGGCGCCGCGGTCGCGGGAAACCCAGGCGCCACGGCCAGTGGTGACGGCGATAAGCACGCTGGGCAGGACCGGGCTTTGCGCCAGCCGGGCCACCGGCACGGCGGGGAAATCCAGACGGCTCCACGAAGCGGCTGCATCGGTCGAGGCGTACAGGCCCTGCTCCATGCCGATGAGAACGCGGTCCGGTTGCTCGCGGTCGACGACGAGCGCCTGGCAATAGAGTCGGTCCAGGCCGTGTTGGGTGAGCGACCAAGTCTGACCGGCGTCGTCGGAGCGCAACGGGCCCCACGCGGTGACCGCGTAGGCGCGCGCGGGGTGCGCGGGATCGAAGGCGATGGAGCGCACGTCGGCGACGTCCCAGCCGGTGGTCTTGCGCCAGGTGCGGCCGCCGTCTGCGGTGCGTACGATGCCGTCGGCCGAAGCGATGAGCTGCACCGCGGGATCGGTGGGATGGATCGCGACATTGGCCACGCCGAGAATGCGCGGTCCGGTGTGCACCCACTCGCCGGAGGTCTGCCGCCGGTACAGGCCGGAGTCGGAAGGCGTCGACGTGTTGCGCTGCGCTCCGGTCATGGCGACCGCCGCAAAAAGCGTGGGCGAGCTGTCGGGTGCCGCCGGAATGGCCGAAGCGGCGGGGGGCGTCGGCGCGGCGGGTGCTGCGGCCGGTGCGGCGTTACGATTGGTCGTGAAATCGAGGGAGTAGGTTTCCTCGCCATGCCGCAGGGTGAGTTTGTTTTCCCCGGCGACGGCGTGGCCGAACGGACTTTCGAACAGCGGCCAGTGGGCGTAGTCGAGGGGCGCCCCGTTCACCGCCGGCGGATCTCCGTAGCGCGCATGCAGCACGGTGCCGTCCAAGGCGGTGAAGGTCGCGGTCGGGACCGGTGCCAGCGTGAAGGCGAGGGGCAGGGCGCGGACCGCTTGTTGGAAGGCGGCGAAGCTGGGAAAATCCCGCGCGGGGGCGACCTGTACGACGTAGCCGTTTTGCCGCGCGGTGCTGACGTAGCAGCGGTGCCCCGTACCCCATTCGTTGAAATCGCCGCTGATCAAAATCCCCCCGCCGCCCCGGCCCAGGAAGCCGGTCCAGTCGTTCGGCTTCCATTCGCCGGCGACGAAGGGCCGGTACGCGATATAGACCGGACCACCGCACGTGAAGATCCAGCCCGAAGCATCCTCCACCGTTTCCCCCAGGTCGCGGGAGAAAAAGAGCGTTGTGTGGTGAAACGCCGCGGGCGCCGGGATGCTCTGCAGGGCGATGAGGGCGGTGCCGCTTTGCATCACCTGCTCGTAGGGTGAACCGCCCGGCAGCTTGTCCGGCGAATTGTAGTCCGCCTTGGAGCGGACGATCAGGTCGGTGACGACGTCGGGGTCCGCGCAGAAGTACATGCTGCCTTCGATCGCGGAGTAAAACGGCTGGGTGCCAAAGAAAGTCGGGCAGCGGTACACGGCGTGGTCCGTGCGCCAGATCAGGTTCCAGGTCGACTGCTGGATGGGCTGGAGCAGCCCGCCCTGGGACGAACCGAGGATGAAATCAGGATCGACGTAGCTGTACTTGTAGACCGGCGCCGTGCGCTTGTCGCCGATGACGAAGGACTCGGGCCCGGCGTGGCGCATGCGCCAGCGGGTGCGCTTGAGTTCGCGCTCGACGTAGGGCTTGGACCGGTCGCGTGCGATGCGTTCCAGGATGGGCGGCGGCGCATAGCCGCTGAGCGCGATGATCTTGGCGCCGCGCTCCGGCAATTCCTCGCGCAGCTGATGGCGGGTGACCTGGCGTTCGCTGGGCTCGTAGTCCCCGAGGCCGAAGAGCAGCCAGCCGAGCGCGGCGGCGGCGGTGCGGCCGGGCGCCATGATGTGGCGCGGATAGACGCGGCTATGCGCGCCGCCGTAAAGGCCGTCGAGCGTCTCCACGGCATAGTCGTAGAAGAGGTAATCCAACAGCCGCCGGGCCCGCTCGCGGAACACGGGATCCTGCGCCCAGCCGGCGAGCAAGGACAGCCCGACCGCGTATTCCTCGAGGTAGTTGGGGGAATCGTATTCGCCCTGGCCGTGGGCGGTGGTGACGTCCATCCAGTGTTCGAGATAGTCCCGGGCCTCGGCCATGTTCTCGGCGGAGGACTTGCCGTTGAACCAGCGCTCTGGGCCGGCTCCGGGATAGGCCTGCGCCGCCAGGTAGAGGCTCGCGTAGGTGAGCACCCAGTGGTTCTCCGTGTCACCGCGGCTCGGCCAGTAAGTGCGCCACAACTCCGCGATGCGGGTGCGGCTCGGTTCGTCCAGCGTGGTTCCGCCGGCCATCATCACGGCCACGGTGGGGTAGACCCAGAACATGTTGCCGGAGGGCGGACCGCCGTCGAGGTGGGCGAGGCGGGCGAGGGCGGCTTCCACATTTTCGCCGCGCTGCAGGCATGCCGCGATGTCGAACTTGCTCCCTTTGGCCGGATCGCCCGGCACCACGGCGGCGACCGCCTGATCGAGGATGAACTTTCGTCTCTGCTCATAACGTTGCGCGATGGCCGTGTCCGACAGATCGGTCACCCTTTCCGCCCGGAGGTGGGGACCGGCCATCAGGAGAAGGGTGCAGAGGAAGAGGGGACGGATTATCATGGGCGGAGTATGGGGGCGCGAAGCACGCAGCTGGGGATTGGCTTTTTGTGGAGACGCATGGTCAATAAATCGCGCGGGGTGAATTCGGGAAGAGAATTTCGCGTGAATATTCATCGCGTGGGCAGCGTGCCGGTTTTCGCCGGGGCCGCGTGCGTCCAGATAACGTTTTTGCCGCCAACGACCCTGCGGTCGGCGTTGAATCACGATCGCGGTCGAGACCGCTCGCAGGTTCACGCGCTCGCCTTCATTGGAAGGCGCAGCTCGCCTACGGCGATTTCACCGCGACGACATTTTGCCCAAGGCACAGGCGCAAGCCGAGTGCCGGCAGCAACCCCTCAATCCCTAACCCCCAACCCCGACAAAAGTATGAAACACAAAGACCGCACCCTCGGGGCCATGAAATTTCAAGCGCCGGTCCCGCGCACGGCCGACGCGGGTTTCGCCAACTATAATCCGGTTAAGCGCATGGCCGGGCAACCCGTTGCCCGCGCGCGGCTCCGGCGGGCCGATATACATCGTCCGGTTGGGCAGGTTCCTGCTACCGTCGGAGCGTGTCCGCCACCAACCGCCCGCCGGGCCTTAACATCGCGCCGGAGTTCGACCTGACGTTGCGCGTCGGCTGCAGCCTCGCCTACGAGGTCACCGGCACGGCCTCGTTGTTGCTCAACCTGCAGCCGCGCCCGGGCCGCAACCATGCGGTCGTGTTTCAGGCGCTGACCATCGGCGAAAACCTCCCGACGCGGGAATTCACCGACAGCCACGGAAACCATGTCCGGCAGGTCCGCCTCGCGCCGGGCACCAATTCCATCCGCCACGACGCCATTTTGGCCGTCTCGGCGCTCCCGGACAACGCCGGCCTGCCCGCCGACCGGCCGGTCGCGCCGGAGGAGCTGCCGCCGGAAATCCTCCGCTACACGCTGCCCAGCCGGTATTGCGACTCGGACAAGCTGGCCAATTTTGCCTGGGAGAAATTCGGCCGCGTCGAGCACGGCCTGCCGCGTGTGGCCGCGATCAGCCGGTGGCTGCACGACAACCTCGAGTATCGCTACCTGTCCGGCCGGCCCGAGCTGTCCGCGTGGGACGTGCTCCAGCGCGGCTACGGCGTCTGCCGCGACTTCGCCCACCTGGCCGTCGCGCTCAACCGCACCTTCAACCTCCCGGCGCGCTATGTCACGGGACACCTGCCCGACGTCGGCGTGCCGGATCCGGAGAACCACATGGATTTCCACGCCTACGCCGAGGTCTACGTCGGCGGCCATTGGTTCACAACGGACGCGCGTTTCCATGCCCCGCGCATCGGCCGCATCGACATCGCCTGCGGCCAGGACGCCGTCGACGGAGCCTTCTCCACGATCTTTGGCGGCGCGACGCTCACCTATTTCCAAGTCTGGGCCTACCAGGTGCCGCGCGGCACGGTCGGCGTCGGCGACCCGCTCGATTTCTCCCGCCGTCTCGACAACCGGACCACGGTGCAGACCGAGGTGCCGTATGCGGCCGCGGATCTGCCCGTCCTCTCCTCTCCGGACAGCTTATGAACAACAACGAACAACTGGCCCAAGCCCGCGCCCTGCAAGCCGACATCCTCGCCGCCCCGGCGATTTGGCTGCCGCGCCGCGAAAACATGCTGCTTTGGCTGAAAGACTTCCTGCAGCGGGCAGCGGCGCCGAAATACCTGCTCGGCGAAACGGAGGCCGCCGATCTCGCCGCCCTCGACCAGTTCCTGCGGAAAAACAAGCTGCCGGTTGCCTGAACGGGAACAATTCATTTCAACCACAGATAAACACGGATGCACACGGATCGATAAAGAGTGGGAGATCCCCGAGTCGGAACCATTCGGCTCCCGGGTGCCAGTTCCCTTCAGCTGCGCGGTCCGGCCTATCTGTGTTCATTTGGGTTCTTCGGTGGTTTTCAACTGCAAGAGTCCGTATCGGTAGTCCGCGGTAGTCCGCCGAAGGAAAGCCAAAGTTTTTGGGAGCGGCGTCCTTACTGTCATACTGGAACGAAGCTGGCCGCCGGCACCGGGGAGGCGCATCCTGCCTGCACCCCATGAGCCTCCAGTTCCTTCGCCTGGTCCTTTTGCTTTCGCTGCCAGTGGCCGCCCTGGCGGCGGATGCGCCCGCCCCGGCGATATTGATGGCGCCCGCGGCCGCCGGTCTGCCGCCGCTGCCGGCGGTGGTGCGTGCCGAATCGCCCGCCCAGCAGGTGGCGCGGCTGCAATGGTTTCGCGAGGCGCGCTTCGGTCTGTTCATCCACTGGGGGGTCTACGCCGTGCCCGCCGGCGTCTGGCAGGGCCAATCCCTCGGCGCGGAGTGGATCATGAACCAGGGTCGGATCCCCATCGCCGACTACAAGGCTTTCGCGAAGGACTTCACCGCGGCAAAATATGACCCGGTCGCCTGGGCGCAACTCGCGGCCGACGCGGGCGTCAGATATGTCGTCATCACCGCCAAGCACCACGACGGCTTCGCCCTGTATGATTCCGCGTATTCCGACTGGAACGCGGTCAAGGCCTCCGGCGCGAGGCGCGACCTGATCGCGCCGCTCGCCGCCGCCGTCCGCGCCCGGGGCCTGAAGTTCGGCACCTACTATTCGCAGTCGCAGGACTGGGTGAACCCCGGCGGCGGCAAGGGCCGCGACCAGCCCTGGGATGCCGCGCATCAACACGGCGACTTCGACACCTACCTCCGGACCATCGCGCTGCCGCAGGCGCGCGAGCTGCTCGAGAAGTTCCACCCCGACATCCTCTGGTGGGACACGGAGTATTCGATGACGCCCGCGCGCGCGAAGCCGTTCTTCGACCTCGTCGTCGCGCAGCCCGGGCTCATCCACAACAGCCGGCTTGGCGGCGGTGTGCTAGGCGACTTCCGCACCTCCGAACAGCGCATCCCGGCCAGCGCCATGCTCGGCCGCGCCCTCGAGGTCAACATGACCATCAACGGTTCGTGGGGCTACCGGGCCGACGACCTGAACTGGAAGTCCGCGCCGCAGCTCATCCACAACCTCTCCGACATCGCCAGCAAGGACGGCAACTACCTGCTCAACGTCGGTCCGACGGCCGAGGGCGTGATTCCCCAGCCGGAGATCGACCGCCTGCTCGCGATGGGCCGCTGGCTCAAGGTCAACGGCGAGGCGATCTACGCGACCCGTGGCGGGCTCTACCTCAAGCCGCTTGACTGGGGCCGCACCACCTATCGGCGCGCAACCGATGGGACGACGACTCTCTACCTCCACGTGTGGACCTGGCCGGCCGACGGCAAAATTCTCCTGCCCGGCGTGAAGCAGCCTGCGCACAACGGCCGTCTGCTGAACGGCGGCGCGACCGTGACCGCGGTCGTCACCCCCGAAGGTCTTGTCGTGACGCTGCCCGGCGCCGCGCCCGATCCCGATGTATCGGTTGCGGTGCTCGAGTTTGCCACCCCCATCGTGGTCGACGGCGGCGAACCGCTGCCGCAGGATATCGGTCACTCCGGCACGCTGGTCGACCCGAGCAAGACCCCGTCGGCGCACTGAAGCGCCGAACGCTCAACGTCCAACTTGTAACGTCCAATGCTGAATATCGAACCAAGGCATTTGATGGCCGCAAAAAGCCACAAGAATCTGCTGGCCTGCGAAACGCACAAGGCGCCTACAGGCGCGCGGAACATTCACGCAGGCAAATCAGATCATTTTCGTGTCTCTTTGTGGCAATCCTCTGATCCGGTTTCATCCGGGTAAAATCAGTGGTTAAAAAGTTCGCCTCTTCTTTTCCTCCCCATGCAAAACCATTCCCGTTCGATTCTCCTCGCGGGCCTCTGCCTGCTCGGCGCCACCGCGCTCTTCGCCCAGCGGCCCGAGGACAAACCCCTCCCGCCGCCGCCACCGGTCAGCGTGGAATACCATTTCGACTTCGGCGCAGGCCAGGGCGCGGCCGGCGCCACGGCGGTGAAGGCCGACGACGCTTACACCGTCGAGAAAGGTCACGGCTTCGACCTCGGCACCAAGCCCGGCGTCGACACCCCGTTCTTCTTCTCGGTCAAGGTGCCGGAGGGAAATTACCGGGTCATCGTCACACTCGGAGACCCCGCCGAGGCGACCGACACCACCCTCCGCACCGAGTCAGGTCACATCATGGCCGTGGAGATCGTGACGGCCGCCGGACATTTCACGCAGCGGACGTTTTATGCCAACGTGCGCCGGCCGCAGCTCCCGCCGCCGCCGCCGAACGCGCCGGGCGGCTCGATCGTCCACATGTTCCTGGCCGGCGAGACCGAGGCGCGCCATTGGGACGAGAAACTCACCCTTGAGTTCAACGGCCGCCGGCCGGTCCTCGCCGCATTGGAACTCGTGAAGGATGACACTGTGCCGACGCTCTTCACCGCCGGCGACTCGACGGTGGGCGACCCGCGCCGCGGCCCCGGCGGCAACTGGCCGACGCAGCTCTGCCAGTTCCTCAAGCCGGAGATCGCGCTATGCAACGCCGCCGAGGGCGGCGAGACGAGCAAGAGCTTCCTCACCGGTCATCGCTTCGACAAGGTCCTCAGCCAGATGAAGGCCGGCGACTTCTTCCTCGTGCAGTTCGCCCACAACGACTCGAAGCCGCAATGGCCGCAGAGCTACACCGACCCGGCGACCACGTTCAAGGCCTACCTTGGCGTCTACCTCGCCGAGACTAGGCGCCGCGGGGCGACCCTCGTGCTCGTCACGCCGATGGAACGCCGCAGCAACGGCGACACCGTCGGGCCGTGGGCCCGGGCCATGCGCGAGTTCGCCGCGGAGCACAACGTGCCGCTCATCGACCAATGGGCCATGAGCAAGGTGATGTGGACGGCGCTCGGGCCGGATGTCGGCACGGCCTTCGCCGACCAGACGCATCTCAACGGTTACGGCGGCTACCTGCTGGCGAAGAACATCGTCCGCGGCATCAAGGCGAACGTGCCCGCGCTCGCGAAGTTCATCGTGGATGATTACCGGGACATGGATCCCGCGCAGCCCGAATCGCCGCCGGATTACCTGAACCAGTCGCCCGGCCCGGGAGGCCCGTCGCCCCGCCGGCCGGAGCCGGGGACGAAGAACTGAGGTCGTATCCTTGACGCCGCCCGCCTGCTTGGTTTTTCCTTGGCCCCTGTGAGCACGCCAACCACTCAGGAAGTCACCGCCCTTTTCCAGCAGACCTACGGCCAGGCGCCGGCGGTCATCGCCCGGGCGCCCGGCCGGGTGGAGTTCATCGGCAACCACACCGACTACAACGGCGGGGCCGTGCTCGGCGCAGCCATCGACCGCTACGTATGGGTCGCGGCCGCGGGCAATTCTTCCGGGCGGTTGCGCCTGTGCAGCGCGACCGGGCCGGCTGTGCTCGAATTGCCGGCGGATCCCGGCACGCGCATCACCGGCTCCGACTCGTGGGCCAACTATCCGCTCGGCGTCTGGCGCAGCCTCCGCGATCTCAACCTGCCCCGGCCCGCGGGTTTCGACCTGCTGGTCGTGTCTGATTTGCCCGCAGGCGCCGGGCTCAGCAGCAGCGCGGCGCTGGAACTGTCGACGACGCTGGCCCTGCTCGCCCTGGTGGGGGCGACGATCGAACCCGGCCCGCTGGCCGCGCTCGGCCGCCACGCGGAGAACAAATATGTCGGCGTGCCCTGCGGCATCCTCGATCAGGGCACCAGCGCCCACGGCCAGGCGGGCCACCTCGTGCACATCGACTGTCGGGGCCCGGCTTTTACCGTCGTGCCGTTCCCGCCGTCGGCGCATCTGTGGATCTTCAACACGCGCGAAAAGCACGCGCTGATCGATGGTCTTTACGCGACCCGGCACCAGGAATGTCTCGACGCCGCCAAGACGTTGGGTGTCGCCTTGCTCGCCGATCTCACGCCGGCGCAGCTGGCGGAGAAGAACGGCTCGTCCGGAGGACTCGCCTTGCCGGCGGCGCTCGCCCAGCGCGCAAAACACATTGTCGAGGAGCATGCGCGCGTGCACGACACGGTCGCCGCCCTGCAGCGCGGCGACCTGGCCGCGGTCGGGCGCCTGCTGACGGCTTCGCACCGCAGCTCCCAAAACCTCTTTGAGAACAGCACACCGGCGCTCGACACCCTCGTCAACCTGCTGGAGCCGCACCCCGCGGTGCTCGGCGCCCGGCTGACCGGCGGCGGTTTTGGCGGCGCCGTCATGGCGTTGACGAAGGACACGTTCACCGCGGCGGATGTGGCGGAGATCGCCCGACTTTACGCAGTCCAGCACGGCCGCACGCCCGAGATGATCCACCTGCAGAGCGCCGACGGTGCGCGGGTGATCTGGCGGGCCTGATCGGCCGGCCGGACCTAAAGCTCAGCGTGTTTCGTCGCCGACGGGAGACGCGGGTGGCCGCGCGAAGCGTCGCTGGAGATCGACCGCCCCGGCGGCGAGCAGAAACGCGGCGGCGGCGGCGAGGCCCCACTTTCCGCCCTTGTCCCACAGCATGTAGGCGCTGGCCGAACCGGTGACGCCGAGACAGACGCCCATCAGCACGTTCCAGATCACGCGGCGGCCGCCCGTCGGCAGGTCGGCGCCGAGGAGCCGGCGCTGGTTCATGAGCAGGGAAAACGTGAGGTAGGCGATCGGCATCAGAATGAAGCCGAAGATGGACGTCGGCACCGCGAGCCAGAAGGCGGCCTTGCTCCAGAGGAACGGCCCGAGCGCGCCCGACACCGCCAGCAGGCTGCCCAGGCGCAGCGGCCAGCCGCGGTGCTCCCGGCCGAGCAGCTCGCACACCACCATGCCCGAGATGAGCATCATCAGCGTGATCGTGGAGAGCGTCATGCCCAGCACGCCGAAGCTGAAGATCACGCGGCCGAAAAAGGCCCCGGTGAGCGGTTCCAGGGCGGCGGCGAGATGCGGGGCGTCACGCGTGACCAGCGTCGCCGCCAGCCGCTGGTCGGCGGGGGTGGCCCGGTTGGTGGCGCCGAGCCCACGCAACAGTCCGGCGTATTCGGCGCGCTGCCGGGGCGAAGCCGGAGCGGTGATGGCGGCGGGATCCTCGCCGGGCAAAATCCCCGGTTGGGGCACCGCGTGGAACTGCGAGGCGGCGGCGATCACGACGCAACTGGTCGCGAGCGTGAAGGGGATGAACATGCCCGTCGCCAGGTCGAAGCGGAGCAGCCCGGAAAATTCCCGGCCCCAGCCGCGCTGGAGGATCGAGTAGGGGAACAGGAAGGTCATGTTGATGCCCACGGCGGTGGCGGCCGCGGCCACGATGACGTCGCGCTGGGTGCGGACGATCCAGTCGGTCCAGTAGGCGTGGTGGGCGGCGGGCGTGGCGGCGATGAGATCCTGGAACGCGGCGGCGGGCCGGAAGAGCAGGGAAAAATCCGGCACGCACCCGGCGGCCAGCACGCCCCAGTCGAGCCCCGGCGCCGTGGCGGCGATGCGCCAGACCACCCCGGCGAAACACAGCACGATGAGGCCGACCACGACCTTGAGCAGGTTTTCGTAGAACTTCACCCCGCGCCCGGGCCGGTCGTAGCTCCAGGTGATCCAGGTGGAAAGAATCACGATGAGCAGCGTCGGCACCAGCCGGCCGCCCGTCTCCCCCAGCGGTCCGTCCGCGCCCAGCAGGCCGGGCAGCAGGTTTTGCTGCAGCACACCGACCGAGAGCGAATATTGCGGCATCGCCCAGACCATGCTCGCCAGCAGCGAGGCGATGGCCCAGCCCCAGCCGAGCACGGGATTGATGAATTCGTTGATGGCGGGCAGGGGCCGGCGCCCGGTGGCGGTGGCCATGTAACCGATGGCCGAGAGCATCACGATGCCGATGATCATCGCCAGCGGCTGGAGCCAGAGCAGGCCGAAGCCGCCGAGCACGCCGAGGTAAAGGCTGCCGGAGAGCGACCCGCCGCCGAGCGTGATGGCGCTCTGCAACCAGCCTGGCCCGGAAAGCCGGAAATAAACGGGCAGGCGCCGGAGAAACGGCCGACCCGCGGCCTCGCGCAACAAGGCGCTGTCCGCGGAAACCGGTTTTGTCTGGTCCCGGGGGTTCACAATTTCACCGGCTGGCCGGACTCGGCCGAGGCGTAGAGGGCGTGGACGAAAGCCACGGCCTTGCGGCCCTCGCGGCCGTCGATCGCGGGCGCACGGTCAGCCCGCAGGGCATCGACGAGATCCTGTAATTGCCGGCGGTGGCCCTCGGTGCTGATGGCCTTGGGGTCGCTCGCACCGGAGCCGAGGGCGTTGGCGGCGCCGCCGGTGCGGATGGCGTCGTCCTCCGGTCGCGCGGCGCGGAATTCCCACTTCGCGATGCGGTCGTCCTCGAGCGAGATGGAACCGTGCTCGCCGCATAGCTCGATACGGCGCGACCAGCCCGGCCACAGCGCGGTGCTCGCCTCGAAGGCGCCGAGCGCGCCGCCGGGGAACCGGAGCGCGGCGGCGGCGGTGTCCTCGGCCTCGATGCCGGTGTGGACGCAGCGGGTTTTCCAGGCAAAAACCTCGGCGGGCAGACCGGCGAACCACTGGAGCAGGTCGAGGCCGTGGATGGCCTGGTTGATGACCGCGCCGCCGCCGTCGAGGCCAAGCGAGCCGCGGTAACCGGTGTAATACTGCGCGGTGCGGTGCCACTTCACGTAGGCGCTCGCCAGCACGAGGCGGCCGAGCCGGCCGGCGTCGAGCGCGGCCTTGACGGTGCGGGCGCCGTCGCCGAAGCGGCCCTGGAAGATCGGGGCGACGCGCACGCCGGCTTGTTCCGCGGCGTCGAGGATCTGGTCGGCGCGGGCCGGGGTGATCTCGATCGGCTTCTCGATCACGACATGCTTCCCGGCGCGGATGGCGGCGAGGGCGGGCTCGAGGTGGGCCCCGCTGGGCGTGGTGATGCAGACGATATGGAGATCGGGCCGCGCGAGCAGTGCGGCGGTATCGGCCGTGGCGAAAACCCCATGCGGGTCGGCCACCTTGCGGGCATTGGCGAGCGAGCGGCTGGCGACGCCGACCAACCGGGCGCCGGTGAGCTGCGCGATGGCCTGCGCGTGGAAGCCGGCGATCGTGCCGGCGCCGATGAGGCCAAAACCGAGGGGTGCGGTAGCCATGCGGAGGCCGAGCTTTGCCGGCCGGCCCCTGATGTCGAGCGCGGGTTGGGACGGGTAGGGCGAGTCGTCTCGACGAGCCGGGTTCAGGCTGCGGCTCATCCGGAGGATTCGCCCTACCCGGCCGCGGCAAAGCATTGCCATACCGGCGCCGGCGGCATGTTTTGGGGGCATGGCCCAGAAATCCGATGGCATGAATTACGCGCCGCAGGGGAAATCCCAACCCGTGGTGCAGCCCGGGGAGTTTGTCTTCGCCGCGGCGTATCTCGAGCACGGCCACATCTACGGCCAGTGCAACGGCCTGATCGAGGCCGGCGGCACCCTGAAGTGGGTCTACGACGCCGACCCGAAGAAGGTGGAGGCCTTTCGCGCCAAGTATCCCGGCGTGCAGGTCGCGAGCGCCTTTGACGAAATCCTCCTGGACCCGGCGGTGCGGCTGGTGGCGGCGGCCGCGATCCCCCACGTGCGCGGCGGCATCGGCTGCCGCGTGATGCAGGCGGGGAAGGATTATTTCACCGACAAGACGCCGTTCACCGGCCTCGACCAGCTCGCCGAGGCGCGGCGCGTGGCGGCGGCGACCGGCCGCAAATACATGGTTTACTACAGCGAGCGGCTGCACGTGGAGTGCGCGATGCACGCCGGCGACCTCGTGCACGGCGGCGCCATCGGCCGGGTCATCCAGGTGATCGGCCTCGGGCCGCACCGCATCGGCGACAAGGCCGGGCGCCCGGCGTGGTTCTTCGACCGCTCCCGCTACGGCGGCATCCTCTGCGACATCGGCAGCCACCAGATCGAGCAGTTTCTGTTCTACAGCGGGGCGACGGACGCCACGGTGACCCAGGCGGCGATCGGCAATTTCGGCAATCCCGACACCCCGGAGCTCGAGGATTTCGGCGAGGCCTCGCTCACCGGGAACAATGGGACGAGCAATTATTTCCGGGTGGACTGGTTCACGCCCCCCGGCCTCGGCACCTGGGGCGACGGCCGCACGATCATCCTCGGCACGAAAGGCTACATCGAGCTGCGCAAATACATCGACGTCGCCCGCGACAAGGCGGGAGACCAGCTCTACCTCGTGGACGACAAGGGCGAGCAGCACCTGAGTGTCGCGGGTCAGGTGGGCTTCCGTTTCTTCGGCGAGTTCATCCTCGACTGCCTCAATCGCACCGAGAAAGCGATGAGCCAGGCCCACGCCTTCAAGGCCGCCGAACTCTGCCTGAAAGCCCAGGCCGCAGCCCGCCGGATCGCACCGTGAATGTAGGGGCGGCGCCGCCGCCCGCGGGCGCCCAAGCGGTGCCTCTTGTTGCTACAGGACCATCGCTGGAAATCGATACGAAGGGTAGGCCGCCTGCTTGCGGCGCATATTTCACCATTGCGGAGGCCGGGGTTTCGCGGCTGCTTGTGGGCTCACCCCCGCCGGCGTCCCACCCCCGCATGAAATTTCAGACCCTGCTGCGTGTCGTTGTCTGGTTCCTGGTCGTCGCGCTCGGCGTCGGCGCCATCGCCGTGCTGGCGTGGTCACGGGGCGAGCCGGTCAGCGCGCTGTGGGTGGTGGTGGCGGCGGTGTGCGTGTTCGCGGTGTCCTACCGCTTCCACTCGGCGTGGCTCATGGCGAAGGTGCTGACGCTCGACGAGCTGCGCGCCACGCCCGCGGTGGTGAACGCGGACGGGAAGGATTTCGTGTCGACGAACCGGTGGGTGGTCTTCGGCCACCACTTCGCGGCCATCGCCGGGCCCGGGCCGCTGGTCGGGCCGGTGCTCGCGGCGCAGTTCGGCTTTTTGCCCGGCCTGCTGTGGATGCTCGTCGGCGCCACGCTGGGCGGCGCGGTGCACGACTGCGTCATCATGTTCTGCTCGGTGCGCCGGCGCGGCAAATCTCTCGGCCAGATGGTGCGCGAGGAGATCGGGTCGTTCGCCGGGATCGTGGCTCTCATCAGCATCATCGCCATCATGGTCATTTTGCTCGCGGTGCTGGCCCTTGTGGTGGTCAACGCGCTGGCGGAGAGCCCGTGGGGCGTGTTCACCATCGCGGCGACGATGCCCATCGCGGTCGTGATGGGCTGCGGCATGCGTTATGGCGGCTCCAGCGGTAAATGGCTGGTGGCGATCAGCGTCTTCGGCGTGGTCGCGCTGCTCGCGGCGGTCTGGGGCGGGCAGTTCATCCATGGCACGGCGCTCGAGGGCTGGCTGACGCTGAAGGGCACGACGCTCGCGTGGTGGATCATGGGCTACGGGTTGCTGGCCTCGATTTTGCCGGTGTGGCTGCTGCTGGCCCCGCGCGACTACCTGAGCACTTTCATGAAGATCGGCACCGTGGCCGCGCTCGGCGTGGCGATTGTCCTGATCGGGCCGATGCTGAAGATGCCGGCGCTGACAAAATTCATCGACGGCACCGGACCGGTCGTGGCCGGGCCGTGGTTCCCGTTCGTCTTCATCACCATCGCCTGCGCGGCGGTGTCGGGCTTCCATTCGCTCATCGCCTCGGGCACGACGCCCAAGCTGCTGGCGCGCGAGGGCCACATCCGCGTGGTCGGCTACGGGGCCATGGTCACGGAGATGGTGGTCGGCATCATGGCGCTCATCGCGGCCTGCGCGATGGAGCCGGGCGAGTATTTCGCGATCAACATGAAGGGCGAGGCGGCCGCGGTGGTCGCCAAGGTCTCGGCCTTGGGTTTCCCGGTGACGGAAATGCAGATGGCCGACCTCGCGGCGAGTGTCGGCGAGAAGACCATGATCGGGCGGACGGGCGGCGCGCCGACGTTCGCGGTCGGCATGGCGCAGATGTTCGCCAGCGTGCTCGGCTCCAAGGCGGCGCTCGCCGTGTGGTATCACTTCGCGATCATGTTCGAGGCGTTGTTCATTTTGACGACGATCGACGCTGGCACGCGGGTGGGGCGCTTTCTGGTGCAGGATGTGCTCGGGTTGTTTTCAAAGAAACTCGGCGATACGCAGTCCCTCGCCGGCAACACGGTGGCCACCGGGTTGTTCGTCGCGGCCTGGGGCTGGTTCCTCTATCAGGGTGTGATCGATCCGCTCGGCGGCATCAATTCGCTCTGGCCCATCTTCGGCGTGGCCAACCAGCTGCTCGCGGTCATCGCGTTTTCTCTCGGCACCACCGTCCTCATCAAGATGGGCCGGCGGCGCTATGCCTGGGTCACGCTCGCGCCGCTGGCCTGGCTGCTGGCGGTGACGATGACGGCCGGGTGGATGAAGATCTTCAGCGCGGCGCCGGTCGGTTTTCTCGCCATCGCGCGTGGCCTCCAGGTCCGGATCGCGGCCGGCGGCACGCCGGCGGAACTCGCCACCTGGCGCGCGCAGGTGCTCAACAATTACGTCGATGTGGCGGTGACCGGGGCCTTTATGATCCTCGTGTTGATCGTGGTGGCAGCCAGCGCCCGGGTCTGGTGGCAACTGCTGACGGGCAGGCGCACGGCCAGCCTGCACGAGGAACCCTACGTGCCGCTCGCGGCGACGGAAGCGGCGAAGTGAGTTTTTGTAGGGGCGCCGCCTTGTCGGCGCCCGCAGGCGGCGGCCAGCGCCGCCCCTACATGTCCGGAGTTGCGACCCGTGGGAAAACCCGCACGCTGCCCGGCCATGCACCTGTCCGTCCTCGCCGCCTTCGCCGTGGCCCTGGCCATCGCCGTGGCGCTGCCGGGCCCGGGCATCTTTGCGGTGGTGTCCTGCGCCCTCGGCCGCGGATTGCGCGACGCCCTGGCGCTGATCGGCGGGATCATCCTTGGCGACCTGATCTATTTCTATCTCGCCGTGTTCGGCATGGCGGCGCTGGCGCGGTCGATGGGGGAGTTCTTCATTGTGGTGAAGCTGGCGGGCGCGGCCTATCTCATCTGGCTGGGATTGAAACTCTGGCGGCAGGAGCCGGCCGGACCCGCCCTTGCGGCCGCGGCCTCGCCCCGAAACTACCGGCGCAGCTTCCTCGGCGGCTTCATGGTCACCATCGGCAACCCCAAGACCATCGCGTTCTACGCCGGCCTGCTGCCGACATTCATCGACCTCGAGCAGCTTTCGGCGGGCGATGCCGCCCTCATGGGTCTCATCGTGATCCTGACCGTGGGGCTGATCCCCGCCGCCTATGCCGTGGCGGCCGCGGGCAGCCGGCGCTTTTTCCAGAGCCCGGCGCGCATGCGGCTCATGAACCGCACCGCCGGCACGATGCTGGTCGGCGCGGGGGTCACCGTCGCCGCGCAGTAACCGCCGATGCGCATCGCCGTCATCGCCGACACCCACGACCGGTTCCCCCCGGGCCTGCCGGCGCGGCTGGCGGACGCTGACGAGATCTGGCACCTCGGCGACGTGTGCGAACCGTCGACCCTGGTGGAGTTCCAGCAGCTCGACAAACCGCTGCACGTCGTGCTCGGCAACAACGAGTGGCACAACTTCTGGCCGCTCGAACTGCGACTGGAGCGCGCGGGACTGAACTTTTTCCTGACGCACATCCCGCCCCGGCGGGTGCCGCCGGATGTCCACGTCGTGCTGCACGGCCATACTCATGTGCCGCGCGACGAGACCGACGAGCGCGGCGTGCGCTGGCTCAACCCCGGCTGCATCACGCGCCCGAACCGCGGGGCGCGGGCGAGTTTCGCCTGGCTGATTTTGGAGAAGGATCAGCCGCTCAGCTGGAAGCTGATGCCGCTGTGAGCCGGACCAAGCCGGTCCCTTGTGCGCTCCCGCATTCCCGACTGGCGTCGGGGGCGGGCGACCTTTAGCGGTGGACGCCGTGAACAGCGTGCCACAGGAAAACCTCGGGAGCAGGACGGCGGTCGAGCCGGAGATGGTGTTCGTCCGCAGTCTGCGGGCGCGCAACTACCGGCTGACGCTCCGCAAGGACGGCGTCGCGGTCGCGACGGTTCCGGCCCGCGGCTCAGAGGGCGAGGCCCGCCGCTTTGTCGAGCTGCACCGCGACTGGCTGGAGCGGGCCCGCGCCCGGCACGCCCGCAAGCCGCGCGCGGCGGTGACCTGGACCCTCGGCACCGCGGTGCTCTGGCGCGGCGAATTGACGGAGATCAGGGCGGCGAGCGCCGGGCCCAAGCCCACGGTCTGCCTCGCCGCGGATGTCTTTCGCGTGAACTCTTTCGAAGGCGACCTCCGCGCGGGGCTCGAGGCGCAGTTTGCGCGGCGCGCGAAGATCGAGCTGCCGGGCCGCACCTGGGAGCTGGCGGCCGAGACCAACGCCGATGTGAAGCACGTCAGCGTGCGCAACCAGCGTTCGCGCTGGGGCTCGTGCTCGGCGGGCGGGACGATCTCGCTGAACTGGCGGCTGGTGCAGGCGCCCGACAGCGTGCGCGACTACATCATCTACCACGAGCTGATGCACCTGCGGGAGATGAACCACTCCGACCGCTTCTGGGCGCGGGTGGCGGAGGTCTGCCCGGGGTGGCGCGACGCCGAGAAATGGCTCAAGCGCAACGGCGGGCTGGTGGGACTATGAACTTGTTGGGCGGGGATCGCTGATCCCGCCTGCGTTCGAATAACCTGCCGCATTCGTGGCGGGATCAGCGATCCCGCCCTACACCCCAACCACCACGCCCCCCAACCTGATTTCGAGCACCTCGACCTCGAAAACGAGTGTCGCCTTCGAGGGGATCGGGCCTTTGCCGGACTCGCCGTAGGCCAGCCAATACGGGATGATGAGCGTGCGTTTCTCGCCTTTGCGCATCGTGGCGAAGGCTTCGTCCCAGCCCTTGATGACACTCCCGGTGCCGACGCGGAAGGTGTAAGGTTTGCCGCGGTCGCGCGAGCTGTCGAATTTCGTGCCGTTGAGCAAAAACCCTTCGTAGTGCACGACGAGTTCGGCGCCGAGCGCCGGGGGCTGGCCGGCTCCCGGGGCGTGGCGAAGGTAGCGCAGGCCGGTGGGGCTGGTGTGGGCCGTGCCATAGCGCACCTTGAGGATGGCGTCGTCCTCGCTGGTGAGCTGCGGGTTATCCATCATCTGCCGCATGTATTTGTTGGCCGGCTGGTCGGTGGCGCTGGGGCGGCGGAAGATGCCGGTGCGGGCCTGGAAGGCGATGAACGCCAGCACGAGGCCGAGGATGAGGAGGATGCCGTAGGGACGCATGGCTTGAGCCGATTACCTTTTGGCCAGCAAGTCGAGCGCGGCGGCGGTCAGGGCGGTGATACCGGTCTTGAGGGTAGGCTCGGGCAGCGGGGCGAAAAAGGGCGAGTGGTTGGAGGGCACCAGCGAACCGGAGCGCTGGGCGGCGTCGATGACGGCCGGATCGTTGCCGCCGACCCAAAAGATGCAGGCGGGCACCTTGCGCGCCGTGCGGGCGTATTGGGAGAAATCCTCCCCGTAGGTCGCCGCTTCGCCCGCGAGCACGCGTTCCGGCGCCAGCCAGGTGCGGAAGACACCGGCCAGGCGTTGCGTGAGCGCAGGGTCGTTCACGGTGACGGGGGTGCGGGTCTCGGCCAGGGTCACGACCGGCAGCAGGTCGGCGGGCACATCGGCGGCGCGGGCGAGGTTTTCGCAGATGCGCCGGATCGAGGCGACGAGGTGATCGGCCACCGCGTCGTCATAGGAGCGCAGGGTCAGCTGCAGTTTCACCTGGTCGGGGATGATGTTGTGCTTGGTGCCGCCGTTGATGGCGCCGATGGTCACGACCGCGGGGGTGCCTGGCTTGAGCTCGCGGCTGACAATGGTCTGGAGGGCGAGCACGATCTGGGAGGCAAGCACGACCGGATCGCGGGTGGACTGCGGCCGGGCGCCGTGACCACCGACACCGCGGACGAGGATGTCCACCGAGTCGACGTTCGCGTAGGTGGGGCCGGGGACATAACGCACCGTGCCGGCGGCATCCTCGCCGACGTGCAGCGCCACGACGTAATCGGGATGCGGGAACCGGGCAAAAAGTCCGTCGTGCAACATCGCCGTCGCGCCGGCGCCGATTTCCTCGGCGGGCTGACCGATCAGGACGAGGGTGCCGGACCACCGGTCTTGCAGCGAGGCGAGCACCCGCGCCGTGCCGATAAGTCCGGTGACATGCATGTCGTGGGCACACGAATGCATGGCGGGCGAATCCTGCCCGGCGAGATTCTTCACGGCCGCGGTGCTGGCGTAGGGCAGACCGGTCTTCTCCGCCATCGGCAGGGCGTCCATGTCGCCCCGAATCATCACCGTGGGACCGGGCCCGTTCTGCAGGACCGCCACCACGCCGGTGTTGCCGACCTTTTCGGTGACCGCATAACCCAGGGTCCGCAGCTCCTGGGCCAGCAAGGCGGCGGTGCGGGACTCCATGAAGGAGAGCTCGGGGTGGGCGTGCAGGTCCTTGTAGATGGCTTCGAGCGCCGGATAGTCGGCGGCGATTTTTTGCGCGACCAGGTCGCGGACGCCGTCGGCGGCGGGGAGAAGGCCGGGGGCCAGGACGAATACAAAAACGAGGCAGCGGAGGGATTTCATGTTCTGGGGGGGGTATTTGAGCGATGCGATCAATGGAGGGCTCAGCTCCCGCTGAGCCGCGGTCCGGCAGGAGCCGGGCCCTCCAACGAGGCAGAAGGATTTTTCACTGCGTTCAGAAGGACAAACCGGAGATGACGGGAATTATGATTTGGGCTTCGATTCGAACTGGAAGAGCAGGAGGTCGAGCATGGCGTCGACGGAATATTTCGCGAGGTCAGCGGGCTTCAGCGGGTTGTCCGGGCCGCGGGCGGCGCGGGCGAGTTCGGTGTAGGCGGCGGCCTTGGCCTTCACGGCGGCGTAGAGGGCGTTCTTCACGTCCATGGTTTTCTGGTGGTCCGGGTTGAACACCGGCATGAGGTCGTCGCCGACCCAGACATACCACCGGTCCTGGTCGGCGAAGTAGACGGCGAGCACGCCGCTTTGGTGGATGCCGAGGGATTTCGCGAGCTGCTGGGTGAAGGGCGCGGGCGTCTTCGCCTCCTCGGTCGGCGTGAAGGCCGGGTAGACGCGGGCGAAGATCTGCCGGCCGGTGGCGCGCTGGAAATTGGCCAGCTTGTAGTTGAAATTCTTCGCGCGCGGCACCTCGGTCGGCAAGACCTTCGCCGGATCGTCGAAAGCGGTGGCTGGGCCGGGCTCAGCGGCGCCGGAGTATTTCACGCCCGCCGCGAGCAGGGCCGCGAAGGTTGCAGGGTCGGCCTTGAACGCCTGCGCGGCCGCGCCGACGCGGAGGATTTTGATCGAAAAGGCGTCGTCCGGCTTGATCTGCGGCAGCACCTCGAGCCCGCGGATGGTGCGGCCGAAGACGCTGTGCAGGTAGTTCAGGCGCGTGCAGTCGCCGAGCGTGACGAAGAACTCGCAGCCGTTGGTATCGGGCCCGGCGTTGGCCATCGAGAGCATGCCGGTCTCCGCGTGGCGCAGGCCGGAGACGAACTCGTCGGGAAATTTATGGGGGATGCTGTCGTCGCCCGTGTCCTTCAGGCCGGGATTGCCGCTTTGGATGACGAAGCCCGGCACGACCCGATACCAGGTCAGGCCGGTGTAGAAGGGTTTGCCGTCGCGCGGGGCGAGCGTGCCCTCGGCGAGGCCGACGAAGCTGGCGACGGTGAGCGGGACCTGTTGGTAGAACAGCTCGGTGACAAACACGCCGCGCGGCGTGGTGAACTCGGCGTATAAGCCGTCCGCCAGTTTTTCCTCCGCCGTGAGCGTGGAACCGGCCAGCAACGCAGCCAGCAGGACCAGGGTCTGGGGTAATCGCATGGGCGGGACGATAGCGGGGCGGCAACTCCGCGCCAGCCTCGTTTGCGTGCTCCACCCCGGCCGCCGCGACACGCGCCAGATTACAGGAATGTAATCCGGGTGTCATTATTCTGTGCGCGGAGTTCAGGCATACTCCGAGCATGAAAACGCGGAACCAGCCGACCCTCCGTGACCCCGCCAAACAAGTGGATCGCGGGTGCTGCGACCGGTGCCGTGGCAACCCCTAAAAAACCGATGTCATGAAGATCAATCCCACCCTGAAAGTGATCGCAGTGCTGCTGCTGGCTGCGCTGCTGGCCGGGCCTTTGCAGGCCAAATTGGCCTGGAACAAGAAAGCCCGGGTTTACGACGCCGGCGTCACCAGTTGCGCGTCCTGCCATGTGAACGAGAAGCCCAAGAAGAAGGACGAGCCTCTGACCGAGCGTGGCAAATGGCTCCTCGAACAGAAGGAAAAGCGCCAAGCCAAGGAAATGGACCTGTCCTGGCTCAAGGACTACCCCGCCAACGGCAAATAATCTTCCTCCCAAGAACAAACCCATGAAAACCAGAAACCTCATCGCCTTGCTGGCGATCACCGCGATCGTGCCTGCCACGACCTTTGCCGTCCCTGCCTGGTCCCGTCAGGCTGGCGCGTCCTGTGCCAGTTGTCACGCCACCCCCACCATGCAGCTGAACAAGACCGGCCTTGATTTTCTCAAGAACGGCCATCGGGCCGAGGCCCTCAAGGTCTCGGCCGAGGACATGAAGTGGGACCACTATTTCAGCCTGGTCTGGAAGGGCCGCGTCTTTTCCGACCAGCTGGACGGCGCCCGCACCGGGCTCGCCAACACGCAGAAGCCGACACTTGAGTTCGAGCAGCATTCGTTCTCGATCTACACTGGCGGCGCCTTGGCCGACCGTTTTTCGTATTTCACCGAGCTGTATCTGAGCGAGAACACCGGCGCGACCTCCGGCGCCAACCTCGTGCAGGGCGACGCCGCCCGCAAGAAGCTGGCTGAGGCCTTCATCCAATACAACCACCCGCTCGGTGATGACGGCGAGTCGTTCCTCGCGGTGCGCGCCGGCGAGATCCTGCCTGGCATCCTCCACGTCTTCGGCGTGGGCGCCCGCAGCGCGGAGCAGCGCGCGATCGTGCTGAACGAGGCGCTGGCCGGCAACAGCAACACCTACCGGCCCTTCAGCCGGCAGCAGGGCCTCGACGCCACGATCGTGAACAAGCATTTCGAGCTGGCGGCCGGCATCGTGAACGGCTCCGACACCTCGACGACCAACTCCATCGACGCCGACTCGGACAAGGACATCTTCCTCTCGGGCCTCTACAATTTCGACGAGAACGAGTCCGCCATCGGCGCCTTCTACTACAAGGGCAAATTCTCCAACTTCACCGTGAAACAGGACTTCACCACCCCGCTCCTCTACAAGAATGATTTCTACAAGGCGGGCTTGATGGGCCGCTACATCCAGGACAAGTGGCGCCTCGTCGGCACCTACTTCACGGGCGAGGAGACGATCAACGTCACCGGCAGCAAGGCCAGTAATGCGGGCTTCTACGCCCTCGCCGATTACAACTTCAGCGACACCTACGGCGTCTTCGCCCGCTATGACCGGCTCGATCCGAACACGGACATCGACAACAACGAGGTCTCGATGGTGCTGCTGGGCTTCAACATGATGCTCTACCAGTCCGAGAAGAGCGGCGCCCGCCTGCAGTTTGAATATTCGCGGAAGCAGACCTACCTCGGGGGCAACATCACCACCGCCGGCACGACCAAGTTCAACGACGACCGGTTCTTTGCCCAGGTCACCTGGGGCTTCTAATCATTTAGGTTCGGTTTGGTAGTTCCAGCAGGGCCGGCGCGTTTGGCTGACGCGCCGGCCTTTTTGGTCCGGTCGCAGCGGACGTTCGTGAACCCGGGGACTAACTCATGTCAGAATCAAACTCGCCTGTGCCTTGCCCATCCTCTATGTCCACGCGCATGCGCATCCTGGTGGTGGAAGACGAGGTGAAGACCGCTGACTATCTGAGAAAAGGACTCTCGGAGAGCGGGTTTGTGGTCGATGTCGCCCATCACGGGGAGGACGGCCTGCACCAGGCCATGACGGAATACTACGACCTCATTGTGCTGGACGTGCAATTGCCCGGCCGTGACGGCTGGTCCATTCTGCAGTCACTCCGCCGTGCGGGTCGACAGGCCCCGGTGCTTTTTCTGACCGCCAGCGACACGGTCGCAGACCGGGTCAAGGGCCTTGATCTCGGGGCGGATGATTATCTGGTGAAACCCTTTGCTTTCACCGAATTGCTGGCCCGCGTGCGCTCCATCCTTCGCCGGGGACCCACGCGCCAACCGGAGGTGCTGCGCGTGCGCGACCTCGAACTTGACCTGCCGCACCATAAGGCCGCCCGGGCCGGCCAACGCCTCGATCTGACCCCGAAGGAATTCGCGCTCCTCTCGCTGCTGGCCCGCCGCATGGGCGAGGTGCTTTCCCGCACCCTCATCGCCGAACTCGTCTGGGAAATGCATTTTGACAGCGACACCAACGTCGTGGATGTCGCCGTCCGGCGCCTGCGCAGCAAGGTGGACGATCCCTTTCCCCTTAAACTCATCCGCACCGTCCGCGGCGTCGGCTATGTCCTTGATGGCAACTGAACTTGATCCCCGCCTGCCCCTGCCGGAACCCATCCGCCATCTGTGGTCCATCGCCCGGCGGCTGTTCCTGCTCTATTTTGGAGCAACGGCCGTGCTGCTCCTGGTGGCGGCCGGCTACCTCTATGTCGGCGCGCAGCGCAGCCTGGCCAGGACGGACCGGGCCTTGGTCGCCGGCAAACTTCGGGTGATGCAGGGGCTCCTGCAGGAGAATCATGGCCAGGCGGGCGTGCTGGAGAACGAAATCGAACACGAAGCGTCCGCCAATGAATTGTTCCGCTACTACATGCGCGTGCTGGATTCGCGCGGGCGGGTGCTGATCGAGACGACAGACATGTCAAGCCTGTTGCCGGTGCTCAGCTTTCCCGAACCGGTCCGGCTGACGATGGCAGAGCCGCCGATCATCGAGCGCAAGGTCGGCGAAGACCGCACCTACCTGCTGCTGGCAGCCGAAGTCGAGGTGGGAACGGCCGGGCAGGACCAGCGTATTCTGCACATCGCGTTGGATGTCGGGCACAACAGCGCGGTGCTGGCCCGATACCGCTGGCGACTCCTTGCGGTGCTTGGTTTCGGCCTGGTGTTTGCTGCGGCGGTCGGGTTGATGGTAACACGCGCTGGTCTCCAGCCGCTGCGGGCCATCGCCCAGGCCACCCAGCGGATCACGGCCAACAATCTCACCGAGCGCCTGAATCCCGACCAATGGCCTTCGGAACTGCGCGAACTCGCGGTGGCCTTTGATGCGATGCGGGACCGGTTGCAGAAATCCTTCGACCGATTAAGGGAATTCTCCGCCGACATCGCGCACGCCCTCCGCAATCCGATCAATAATTTGCGGGGCGAGGCCGAAGTGGCGCTGGCCCAGAAACGATCGCCGGCGGAATACCAGCAGATCCTCGGCTCCAGCCTGGAGGAATACGAGCGACTCGCCCGGATGATCGACGGCCTGCTCTTTATCGCCCGCACCGACGATCCCAACGCCACCATCGAGCACAGCGTGATTCTTGCCCGCCGGGAAATTGAAGCCGTGCGCGAATTCTACGAGGCCCTGGCCGGGGAGAAAGAAATCGCCGTGGTCTGTGAAGGTGCCGCCAAGCTGACCGGGGATCCCATGTTATTCCGCCGCGCGGTCAGCAATCTCCTGGCCAATGCCCTCAAACATACCCCCCCGGCCGGCCGGGTGGTGATTGCCGCGCGCAACACCGCGGATGGTTCAGCCGAGATCCAGGTCCGTGACACGGGCTCCGGCATCCCGGCGGAACAACTGCCGCGCATATTCGACCGTTTCTTCCAGGGAAATAAATCCCGCGATCAAACCTCGCAGGGTGCGGGCCTGGGCCTGGCCATCGTCCGGTCCATCATGCGCCTGCACAAGGGTCGGGCGGAGGCCAGCAGCGAACCGGGGCACGGCACCACCATCGTGCTTCACTTTCCGCCGGGAAATCCGAATTGAGCTGCACCGGTGGCCCGCGAATACATCAGCCATGGAATGGGTGCTCCTGCCATTGTTCGCCGCCGGGGTGTCATTGCTGACCCTCTTTTCTGGATTTGGCCTGGGCACGCTGCTCCTGCCGGCATTCGCCCTCTTCTTTCCGCTCGAGGTGGCGGTGGCGATGACCGCCATCGTGCATCTGGCGGGCAATCTTTTTAAAACCGGCTTGCTCGGCCGCCAGGCGGACTGGCGGATCGTGGGGAAGTTCGGTCTGCCTGCCATCATCGGAGCTTGGCTGGGAGCACACGTTCTCCAGTTGCTGGCCGGATGCGCCCCGCTCGCGAGCTATGAACTGGCCGGAAAGGTGCACGGCATCACCGCGCTCAAGCTCGTGATCGCGCTGCTCATGATCGTCTTTGCCCTGTGGGAGGCGATTCCGCCTCTGGCGAGCCTGACCTTCCGGTCGGCGTGGCTGTTGCCCGGTGGCTTGCTCAGCGGGTTCTTTGGCGGCCTGAGCGGACACCAAGGCGCACTGCGGGCGGCCTTTCTCTCGAGACTGGGCCTGACGAAGGAGGCGTTCGTGGGCACCGGCGTGGTCATCGCCTGCCTGGTGGATTTCACCCGACTCGCCGGCTACAGCCGGCACCTGCTTCAGTCGGAGATAATCAACTCCTGGCAGCTGCTGGCCCTGACGATGCTCGCGGCCTTTGCGGGTTCCTGGCTTGGCACCAGGCTGCTGCGGAAAATCACCCGACAGACGATTCAACGCACGGTCGCGGCCATGTTGCTATTGATCGCCATCCTGCTGGGTTCCGGCTTGGTCTGAAGCAACCAAGCCGGGCGCAGCTGGCACGACCGCAGGAAAACCACCACCCGCCTGGGCAGATGGGCCCTTACAGGAACGAGCAGATGTATTCGCAGAGGCCGGCGGAGACCTCGATGGTGAAGCCGCTTTGGCCCGGCACGTCGAACCAGGTGCCGGCGGGGTATTCCTTTACCGCCGCCTGGCCGTCGAGGGTGACGCGGCAGGCCCCGGCCACGATCTCCATGCGCTCGGGTGCGCCGGTGCCGAAGTGGTAGCTGCCGGGGTAGATGAGCCCGAGGGTCTTCTTGGCGCCGTCGGGCAGCTGCACGGTGTGGCTGACGACCTTGCCGTCGAAATAGATGTTGGCCTTGGTGAGGACGGTGATGCCGGAGAACTGGACGGGGAGGGACATGGAGGAGGGGAGGCGGGGGTGAAAGTGAGAGTGAGTGAGAGTGAAAGGAGTGGGTCGAGTCAACGGGAGGATGTGTCATGCCGCCGGCCGCCTCCTTGGCTCAGCGCTCGACCTTGTCACCCTCGATCTCGACGACGACCACGGAGCCCATCGTGTCGAGCACGGCCATGCGCGGCACGTCGAGCCGGCGGGTGCCGTCGGCGCCGGTCTTGACCTGGAGCGGCACGCGGCGGCCCGTCTCGTCGATGTGCGTGACGGACTTGATCGCGTTCTTGAAGGCCGGCAGCACGAAGCCCTCGCGGCCGATCCGGAAGAGGGTGAAGTAAAGCCGGCCGGGCTGGGTCGTGCAGCGCCAGTCGGTGCGCGCGAGGAACAGCGGCTTGCCGTCGGCGTTTTTCTGGGTCGCGGCGTAGTCGCCAAACTCCTCGCCGAACGGGGAACGGCCGGTGCCGTAGACGGCCTCGCCGTTCATCTTGAGCCAGGCGCCGACGGCGCGGAGGTTGTCCTGGCTCGGCTGGGGAATGACGCCCTCCGCGGTCGGGCCGACGTTGAGCAGGTAGTTGCCGCCCTTGCTCGCGACATCGACGAGCTTGAAGACCAGCTCGCCGGGGGATTTCCAGTCGTGGTCGTCGGTGCGGTAGCCCCAGGTGCGGTTCAGCGTGGCCGGCACCTCCCAGGCGTCGTCGGAGGCGGTCGGGGGGATGGCGTTGTCGCCGGTGCTGCGGTAGTCGCCGACCGCGCCAAGGCGGCCATCGATCAGGCAGTCGGGCTGCAGCGTGCGGACAATGTCGGTGAGGCGCTTGGCCCGGTCGCCGGTGCCCATGAGTTGCGGGGTATCGAACCAGATGAGGCACATCGGGCCGTAGTTCGTGAGCAGCTCGCGCAGCTGCGGCTCGACCTTTTGCTGGAGATACTGGTCGAAGGAGCCGTCCTGGTCCTTCACTGCATTCTCGGGGAAGTCCCAGTTGTTGCCGGCGCCGCCGCGTTCGTGCCAGTCCTGCGACTGCGAATAATACACGCCGAAGCGCAGGCCACGCCTTGCGCAGGCGGCGGCGAGCTCCTTGACGACATCGCGCTTGAACGGGGTGGCATCAGCGACGTTGTAGGCGCTGGCCGCCGAGCGGAAGAGGGCGAAGCCATCATGGTGCTTCGAGGTGATGACGACGTATTTCATGCCCGCGTCCTGCGCCAGCTGGGCCCAGGCGTCGGCGTCGAACTTCACCGGGTTGAACTGCGCGGCGAGCTGCGCGTATTCCGCGACGGGGATCTTCATCCGGTGCATGACCCACTCGCCGATGCCCGGCGAGCGCTCGCCCTTCCAGTAGCCGGCCGGGATGGCGTAGAGGCCCCAGTGGATGAAGAGGCCAAACTTGTCATGGCGGAACCACTCAAGGCGTTTCTCCTTGGCGGCAGGGCTCTCTGGATCGAGGGGAGCCGGCGGATTGTCGGCGGCGCGGGCGGGGAGGGGCGGGGTGAGCATAAGCGCGGCGAGCAGGGACAGAATTTTGGATTTCATGCGGGGAGGGGGAAACGGGCGGCACCGGTCTGAGGGTGCGGGGGAGGGCAGCCAATAAAACGCAATCAGGGCGCCGAAGCAATCCCAGCGCCAACCGGCGGCTTTCATTTGAGCTGGCGGAGGCCGGGGCCTTCCGCAACTTGGCCGGATGCCGCCCCGTCTTGCCACCCTCTGCCTGGCCGCCTGTCTCACCTTTGCCCCCGCGCTGCTGCCGGCCGGAGTGCCGATCGACTACTACCTGCCGGCGGGCACGGCCTACGACCCGAAGGTTCCCACGCCGGAGCAGTTCTTCGGCTGGCAGATCGGCGAGTGGCACCTGAGCAGCGAGCAGACCGCCGCCTACCTCCGCGCCGTGGCCGCCGCCGCCCCCGAGCGGGTGCAGCTCGAGGTCATCGGCCGCACCTACGAGCGCAAGCCGCTCGTCGTCCTGACCATCACCTCGCCCGCGAACCACCGGAACCTGGAAAAGATCCGCACCGACCACCTCGCGCTGCTCGACCCGGCGAAAAACGCGGCGCTCGATCCCGCGGCGATGCCGGTGGTCGTCGATCTCGGTTACAGCATCCACGGCAACGAGGCCAGCGGGGTGAACGCCATGCCGCTCGTCGTCTACCATCTCGCCGCCGCGCAGGGCCCGCGGATCGAGGCCCTGCTCCGCGAGGCCGTCATCCTCGTCGAGGCGCAGCGCAACCCCGACGGTGGCGACCGCGCGGCGCAATGGTTCAACAGCAACCGTTCACTCGGCACCCCTTCGGCCGATCCCGCCGACCGCGAGCACCTCGAGCCCTGGCCCCGAGGCCGCTTCAACCACTACTTCTTCGACGCCAACCGCGACTGGCTGCCGCTGGTGCATCCCGAGGCGCAGGCCCGCGCCGAGCTGTTCCACCGGTGGCGCCCAAACCTCCTGACCGACCATCACGAGATGGGCACGAACAACACGTTTTTTTTCCAGCCCGGCATCCCGACGCGCAACCAGCCCGGGGCGCCGGCGAAGGTTTATGAGCTGAACCACCAGGTCGCCGCCTTCCACGCGCGCGCCCTCAACGCCAAGGGTGTCCTCTATTACAGCGAGGAAGGCTTCGACGATTTTTATCCGGGCAAGGGTTCCACCTATCCCGATCTCCACGGCACCATCGGCATTCTTTTCGAGCAGGCGAGCTCGCGCGGGCACCGGCAGGAGAGCGTGAACGGCCCGCTCTCCTTTGCTTTCACGATCCGCAACCAGGTCCTCAGCTCCTTCAGTTCGCTCGAGGCGGCCCAGGCGCTCCGGCCTGAGCTGCTGGGCCTGCAGAAGGAGTTCACCGCGCAAGCGCTCGCGCTGGCCCGGCAGGACAAGGTGCAGGCCTGGGTCTTCGGCGACGATGGCGACCCGGCCCGTGCCGCGGCCTTCCTGGACCTGCTGGTCCAGCACCGGATCGAGGTGCGCCCGCTGCAGGAAAAAATCACCGCCGCCGGCCAGACCTTCGCGCCCGGCGCGGCCTGGGTGGCGCTCACCGCACAGCCGCAGTTCCGCCTGCTCCGGGAGATGTTCGTGCGCCGCACCGAATTTGCCGATCCGGTATTTTATGATGTGTCCGCCTGGACCCTGCCGCTCGCCTACAACCTGCCGTTCGCGGAGCTGGAGCAGGCGCCGGCCGCGGGTGAGGTCGTCGGCCGGCCATCGTTTCCCGCCGGCCGGCTCGTCGGCGGCCACAGCGACTACGCGTATCTTTTCAACTGGAACGGTTATTATGCCCCGCGTGCCCTCCTCCGCCTACAGCAGGCCGGCGTGTTGGTAAAGGGCCTCACGTCGCCCCTTGAGGCCGTTGCCGCCGACGGGACCCGCGCGGCGTTCGCTCCGGGTGCCATCCTCGTG
>JAQSDJ010000072.1 GCA_029945855.1 Lacunisphaera sp. | reverse complement strand
GGGACATGGTGGCTCGTCCAAAGCCCCATGTCCCCAATCTTTGATGAAGAGCCAAGAAGAGACCAGGCGAAGGCTGCCGTCCGTAGGCTTGGCGGAGGCCGGCCTTTCACCCAGGCTAGCCCCATGACTTACGTCTACCTCATTGAGAGCGTGCACCTAAGGCAGCAGCACTACGTCGGCATCACCGACGATCTGAAACAACGCCTGCTCGACCACAACGAGGGCAAATCGCCCCATACGCGAAAATTCAAACCGGGGCGGCTTGTCGCCTATACCGGCTTCGCCGGCGAGCACACCGCCCAGGTATACGAGAAATATCTCAAAAGCGGTTCGGGGAAAACTTTCCTCAAGCGACACTTCTTGCGCGGACAATCCTTTTGATTGCCCCCCTATGACGTCCTTCCCGCCCAAGACGTTTGACCGCCGCGCCTTTTTGACGATGGTTCTGGCCTGACCCGCCCCGCATGAAATCCGACGCCATCAAGCAGGCCCTGCTCGACTCCTACGCCCGCGACGGAGGCATCAACCACCTCGACGGCGTCAACCTGCCCTCCCAGGACACGGTCACCGAACTCGCGCGGGACTTCATGCACGTGCTCTTCCCGGGCTATTTCGAGAACACCAGCCTGGCCAAGGACGCCGTGCCGGCCTGGCTCGACCGCCTCCTGGCCAAGATCGAGCAGCGCCTGTCGACCGAGATCGAGAAGAGCCTGCGCTTCGCCCAGGATCCCCACCCCGCCGCCAGCGCCCGCCGCATCACCACCGAATTGCTCACCCAGCTGCCCGAGATCCGCCGCGTGGTGCAGACCGACGTGCAGGCGGCCTTCACCGGCGACCCCGCCGCGCTGAACATCGAGGAGATCATCCTCGCCTACCCCTGCGTGCTCGTCATCTCGCTGCAGCGCATCGCCCACATCCTCTACCAACAGAAGGTCCCGCTGCTGCCGCGCATGCTCACCGAATACGGCCACGAGCGCACCGGCGTCGACATCCACCCCGGCGCGCGTCTCGGCACCCATTTCTTTATCGACCACTGCTCCGGCGTCGTCATCGGCGAGACGGCCACGATCGGCAACCACGTGAAGCTCTACCAGGGCGTGACGCTCGGGGCGAAATCCTTCGAGCTCGACGCCGCCGGCAACCCCGTGAAGGGCGGCAAGCGCCACCCGGACATCGGCGACCACGTGACCATCTACGCCCACGCCACCATCCTCGGCGGCGACACGCAGATCGGCGCGCACACCGTCATCGGTGGCAACGTCTGGCTGCTGACCTCCGTGCCGGCCCACAGCATCGCCTACTACAAGGGCGACGACCTCGTCATCCGCCCGCGCCACCAGCAGGAAGCGCTCATCATGGAAGCCGGCGACTGGTCGATCTGAGGGGCGGCGGTGACTGCGGCGGTTTGCTTCAGATGGTGAAACCCGGCCTCAGGACGGGTTGTGGGATGTGCGCAAAGAAAACCGGTCCGGAGGCCCGGTTCCACCTGCTCAAATTGCACGATCCAGCCGGGACGCCCCTAGCTCAAGCCCGCCCTCAACCTGCCGGCTGCCCAAACACCTCGACCTCAGCGTAGTGATTCAGCTCGTCCGTCGTGTTGCCGTTGGAATAGAGACGCACGTAGCGCCCGGTCACGCCCTTGGCGTCGATCAGCTTGCCCTCGTAGGTCTCGATGTAGGCGAGTTCCTTGCCGGCGCCGAGCTTGGCGGTGTTGTCGTGGTCGTTGTTGAAGATCGTCGTCCCGCCGCCCTTGAACGCGGGGTCATCCGACACCTGCACGATCACGTCGTGATAAACCCGGGCCTGCGCGTGGAAATGCCAGACCACGACCGCATGGATCTTCGCCGGCGCGCCGAGATCGACCTGCACCCACTGCAGCATCGGGCCGAACTCCACAAAAGAGCCGTCGGTGCCGGTCTTGTCGCCGTCGGTGACGAACGCGGCCTCGCCGATGACGGGAAACTCGTCGCTGGCGGTGACGGTCTTGCCCTGGGCCAGGTTGACCGTGCCGGCCGGCGCCAGAAAGGCCGGCCGCTTGGCCGCGCTGGTTTTTTCGAGGTTGGCCACCTTGATCGGGACGGGCGTGCCGACAAAGAGCGGCTTGGGCAGCGTGAGCGGGAGTGGCACGTTGTCGGCGGCAAACACGCCGGTGGCGGCCAGGAGCGCGAGGCAGAGAAGACGGAGGTTCATGGAATGATTGAGGGGAAATGGGACCCGGCGGCTTCCGGCGCTCAGGCGACGAAATCCTCCGGGGCGAACTTGAGCATTGTTTGCGCGGCGACGGCCTCGTTGACCTTGAGGACGGTGACCGCGGAGGCGAAGGCCAGCTCACCCGGGCAGCTCAGCTTCGCCTTGCCCCGGATGGCATCGAAGAAATTCTCGAGGTGCGGCTGATGGATGGCCTTGTCGAGGGTGACGGGAATGTTCCAGGCGGAGAGCGCGGCAGTCTCGCGCACGTCGACGACCGAGGCGCGCGGGGCGGCCATGGCGAACTTCGGCTTGTTTTCCTTTTCCCACGGTTTCGCAGGCGCGGCCGCACCTTCTTCGCCGGCACCGGGCCGGCTGACGAAGCCCCGGTCGACCCACTGGTCCCACTCGGGCGCGCGGGCCTCGCGGTAGAGCTTGGTGTATTTCGGGTTCTCCGACATCTTCAGGGCCCCCTCGTCACCCATGAAGTATTCGTGGTAGCCGCCGCCGGCGCTGGTGGTCGTCAGCACCTGATACTGGCTGCGCACCGGACCGGCCGGGGTGTTGAATTCATAAATGGCGAAGACATTGTCATACCACTCGTGCGTGGTGTAGTAGTCGGCGCCGCCGCTCGCGATGACCGAGGCCGGGTTGACGCCGAGGAACCAGTTGAAGATGTCGATCTGGTGCGCGCCGAGATCGGAGATCGGGCCGCCGGCGTATTTCTTGAACCAGCGCCAGTTCATGAACTCGTGCATGTTGGCGTAGCCGTATTTCTGCAGGGCGGCCTCGGGCAGCGCATACCGCTCGGGCCAGCCGAGGTCGGCGCTGACGGCGCGGTTCCACTGGCCGCTGCAATTCGTGAGACGGCCGAGCAGTTTCCCCTCCTGGACCACCTTGCCGAGGGCGTGAAGGTAGCGGGGATTGCTGCGGCGCTGGTGGCCGACCTGCAGGAGCTTGCCGGTCTCGCGGGCGGTGCGGACCATCGAGCGGGCGTTCTCGACGGTATTGGCCATCAATTTCTCGCAATAGACGTTCTTGCCGGCGCGCAGGCACGCATTGGTGTGCTCCGCATGCATGAAATCCGGCGTCGCCACGATGACGGCGTCGATCTCGGGGACGGCGGAAAGCATTTCGCGATAATCCTCAAAAGGCTTCGGGTCGTGCCCGAACTTCTTGAGGAGATTGGCGCCGTAGTTGCGGTTGTAGGGCCAGATGTCGCAGACGGCCTTGAAGCGGATACCGGGGATTTTCAGCGCGGCGTTGAGCAGCACGCGGCCCTGGGCGCCGCAGCCGATCAGGCCGACGTTGAGCTGGGCCGAACCGTCGGCGGCGGCGCGCAAGACATGCGGGGCCATGATGGCCGCCGCGCCGAGCTTCAGGCTGGTGGAGAGGAAATCCCGGCGGGAGAAGGCCGGGGGCGTCGGGGTGGCGGGCTCAGTCATTTTTGT